>NZ_CP127408.1:0-362500 GCF_030291095.1 Stenotrophomonas sp. 59 | reverse complement strand
CGATCCAGCGCCACATCAGGGTGTCGTCCACCTTCATGGTCTTGGTGACGATGTCGATGGCCGGCTCGCTGATACCAATGTAGTTGCCCAGCGACTTGGACATCTTGTTGACGCCGTCCAGGCCCTCCAGCAGCGGCATGGTCAGCACCACCTGCGGCTTCTGGCCGTGGTGTTCCTGCAGGCCGCGGCCCATCAGCAGGTTGAACTTCTGGTCGGTGCCACCCAGCTCGACGTCGGCCTCCAGGGCCACCGAGTCGTAGCCCTGCACCAGCGGGTACAGGAACTCATGGATGGCGATGGACTGTTGGGCGGCGTAGCGCTTGGCGAAGTCGTCGCGCTCCAGCATGCGTGCCACGGTGTGCTGGCCGGCCAGGCGGATCATGTCCGCCGCGCCCATCTTGCCGAACCATTCCGAGTTGAAGCGGACTTCGGTACGGCTGCGGTCCAGCACCTTGAACACCTGTTCCTCATAGGTGCGCGCGTTGGCCAGCACGTCCTCGCGGCTGAGCGGCTTGCGGGTAAGGCTCTTGCCGGACGGGTCGCCGATCATGCCGGTGAAGTCGCCGATCAGGAAAATGACCTGGTGGCCGAGGTCCTGGAACTGGCGCATCTTGTTCAGCAGCACCGTATGGCCCAGGTGCAGGTCGGGCGCGGTGGGGTCGAAGCCGGCCTTGATCCGCAGCGGGCGGCCTTCCTGCAGGCGCGCACGCAGATCCTCGAGCTTGAGGATCTCGTCGGCACCGCGGCCGATCAGGGCAAGGGCTTCTTCAATCGAGGACACGTGACTACTCCCGGCAACGCCGATTCTTGTGTGGGGTGTTAAAGCAAAGTTAACCCGATTGGCTTCACAAAAGCCAATGGGCACAAGGGTTTGACGCGGTTTTCTCAGGTGTCTATGGTAACCGGCGATCAGGCCCGCGCTCCCGGGCCGCCAGGAAAAAACCGCCGATGCACAATTCCGAACAAGGGCGCGCACGCAAGCAGCGCTTCCAGGAACGCCTCCACGTCCTGCACGACAACGCCCTGCATCGGAAGCTCAGGCAACATCTTCCCGCCGCCTTCAACGAGCGCTGGACCCGGCGCCATTGGATGCATGCCAGCCTGTTCGCGACCATCGGCGCCCTGGTGGCAACGATCGTCCCGGGCTTCTCGCACACCATCGACGCCCCCTTTGCCGACAGCCATACCAGCCTGGCGCTGCCGTTGCCGCCGCTGACCATGGCCCGCCAGCAGCAGGTACCCGGTGACAGCTGGCAGGTGCTGCGCGTGGAACGCGGCCAGACCCTGAGCGATCTGTTCGACAAGGCCGGCATCCCGGCCACCACCCTGCACCGGGTGCTGGACCATCCCGGCGCCCGCGAGGCGCTGACCAAGCTGCGCCCGGGTGCCGAGATCGCCTTCGACATGCCGCTGTCCGGTGACCTGCGCAGCATCCGCTTCGACCGCGATGCCGACAACCGGGTGGAGCTGAGCCTGGCCGGTGATGACATCAAGGAGAAGGTGACCAAGCGCGAGACCTCCACGCGCACGGTGGTCACCAGTGGCGAGATCACCAGTTCACTGTACGCTGCCGCGCGCCGCGCCGGGCTGTCGCCGTCGGCGATCGCGACGATGACCGACGACATCTTCAAGTACGACATCGACTTCTCCAAGGACCTGCAGCCGGGCGACCGCTTCAGCGTGGTGATGGACGAAACCTGGCGCGAAGGCGAGAAGGTGGACACCAGCAAGATCCTGGCGGCGACCTTCACCACCGGTGGCAAGACCTATTCCGGCTTCCGCTTCGACCGCAACGGCAAGTCCGAGTACTACGACATCAACGGCCGTTCGCTGAAGAAGAGCTTCATCCGCATGCCGATCCCGTTCGCGCGGCTGAGCTCGACCTTCGGTGCGCGCAAGCACCCGGTGCTGGGCAAGATGCGCATGCACAAGGGCGTGGACTACGCCGCGCGCACCGGCACCCCGATCATGGCCGCCGGCGACGCCCGCGTGCAGTTCGCCGGCGTGCAGCGTGGTTACGGCAACGTGGTGATCCTGGATCACGGCCGCGGCCACACCACCCTGTACGGGCACATGTCGCGCTTTGCGAACATCAAGACCGGCCAGCGCGTGGCCCAAGGCACGGTGATCGGCTATGTCGGCTCGACCGGCCTGGCGACCGGCCCGCACCTGCACTACGAATTCCGCGTCAACGGCGAGCACCGCAACCCGCTGACCGTGACCATGCCGCCGCCGGAGCCGTTGAAGGGCGCCGAGCTGGTCGCCTTCCGCGCGCAGACCGCGCCGGCGATGGCCCGCATCCAGGGCATGGAAAAGCTGATCTACGCCGATGCCAGCCCCGCGCCGACCAGCCGCGACGAGGCTGCCCCCGAGGTGGCCAGCGCCAAGGACAAGAGCAGCACCGGCCGCAAGCGCGGCTGAGCCCCTGCGTTGACGAAGAAGGACGCGGCAGCACAAGCTTGCCGCGTCCTTTTTTTATGCCTGCCATGAACACGACTGCCGACGCTGACGCCCCCCTGTACCTTGGCCTGATGTCGGGCACCAGCGCCGACGGCATCGATGCTGCGCTGGTGCAGTTCCCCGCCAGCGGAGGCTGCCGCTTCGTGCACGGCCTGACCGCCCGCTGGGAGCCAGTGCTGCGTGCGCGGCTGGTGGCGCTGGGCGAAGGTGGCCCGCTGGACTCGCTGGAGGAGCTGGGCGAGCTGGACGCCCGGATCGCGATCAACTTCGCCGGGGCCGCCAATCAGCTGCTGGCCGAGGCTGGCGTCGACCGCAGCCAGGTGCGCGCGATCGGCTCGCACGGGCAGACCGTGCGTCACCGCCCACTGGCCGACCCCGCCTTCACCGTGCAGCTGGGCGACGGCAACCGCATCGCCGAGTTGACCGGGATCACCACGGTGTCCGACTTCCGCCGCCGCGACGTGGCGGCCGGGGGCCATGGTGCGCCACTGATGCCGGCCTTCCACCTGGCCATGCTGGGCACGGCCGACGAAGACCGCGCGGTACTCAACCTGGGCGGCATCGCCAACCTGACCCTGATTCCGCGCGAAGGTGCGGTGCGTGGCTTCGATACCGGCCCGGCCAATGCGCTGATGGATGCCTGGTGCCAGCGCCACACCGGCCGAACCTTCGATGCCGACGGCGCATATGCCGCCAGTGGCGCGGTGGACGAGAGCCTGCTGGCCGGCTGGCGCTCGGAGCCGTGGTTCGACCTGCCGCCGCCGAAGAGCACCGGCCGTGAGCAGTTCCACCTGGCCTGGGCCGAGGCGCACATGGCTGAAGGCCAGTACGCTGCGGCCGACGTGCAGGCGACCCTGCTGGAGCTGACCGTGGCAACGGTGGCCGATGCGCTGCTGGCGCAGCAGCCGCAGACCCGCCGCCTGCTGGTCTGTGGCGGCGGTGTGCGCAACCGGCAGCTGATGAAGCGGCTGGCGGCGCGGCTGCCGGACGTGCAGGTGGAATCCAGCGCCGTGCACGGGCTGGACCCGGAGTACGTGGAGGCCATGGGCTTTGCATGGCTGGCGCAGCGGACGATGGACGGGCTGGCCGGCAACCTGCCGAGCGTGACCGGGGCCCAGGGGCCGCGGATCCTGGGTGCGATCCATCTGGCGTGAGGCAGTGCCATCCACGCATGGCGTGGATCTACCGAAGCGACGTTGTTGTGGCAGCGCCGGGCCATGCCCGGCGGAAGATGCGTCGATTGTTCCGGTAGCGCCGGGCCATGCCCGGCGAGTGGCGATCAGATCAATCGAAGCCTTGCCCCGCGGGCAAGGCCTGCAGGGCGGCGATGGCATCGGACAGGGCATCCACTTCCGGATCGCCGAAGCCGGAGCGGACTTCCAGCTCACTGCTGAACAGGCCCTGCTCCAGCAAGGCGGCGCAGGTCTGTTCATGGGTCCAGCCGCGGGCGACCGCGACGCGTTTGATACGTTCCAGCAGCAGCGGGTCCAGGCCCCGCAGCACAACGTCGGCCATGCTCACTTCCCCGTTCGCAAGGCACCGCCCCCTCGGCGCGTCGGGGGCGATGATCCCGCAGACCGGGCGGGCAGGCAATCAGGCGACCGGCGGTGGCCCGCGATCCGCGATGCGCGGCCACAGCCACGCCAGCAGCAGCAGGGTCGGCACCACGGTGATCGAGCTGAGGATGAAGAACGTGCTGTAGGACGTGGCTTCCACGATGTAGCCCGACACGCCACCAACGAACTTGCCCGGCAGGTTGGCCAGCGACACCAGCAGCGCGTACTGGGTAGCGGTGAAGTTGCGGTCGGTCAGCGAGGACATGAAGGCCACCAGCACGGTGCCGGCAAAGCCCTGGAACAGGTTGTCGGCGCTGAGCGCGGCATAGAACGCCCACAGCTTGCCCGGGTTGTGCGCCATCAGCAGGAAGGCCAGGTTGGACAACGCCACGCCCAATGCGGCCACCAGCAGCATGCGGCGGAAGCCGAACGCGGCCACCGCGATGCCGCCCAGGAACGCGCCGCCGATGCCCATCCACACGCCGAACAGCTTGGAGACGGTGGCGATGTCGGCCTTGTCGAACCCCGAATCGAGGTAGAACGGACCGGCCATCACACCGATCACCTGATCGGGGAACTTGAACAGGCCGACAAAGGCCAGCAGTACCAGGGCCAGCGCCACGCCGTTACGGCTGAAGAAGCTGGAGATGGGCTGGATGAAGGCTTCGGCGATATCGATACGGCGCTGCACGGCCGTGGCCGGGCGCTCCGGTTCGGCGCACACCAGGGTGGTGACGATCGGCAGCAGCATCAGCGCGGCCATCGCCAGGTAGGCAACGATCCAGCCTTCGAACTGGGCCAGGTACAGCGCGCCGGCGCCGGCCAGGATCAGGCCGATCCGATAGCCCAGCGTATAGGTCGCCGCCAGCGCGGCCTGTGCGGTCTGCGGGGCGATCTCGATGCGGTAGGCATCAACTGCCGAATCCTGCGTGGCACCGGCGAACGAGGCCACCAGCACCCATGCCACCAGCGGCCAGACGCCCTGTTCGGGCCGCACGAAGGCCAGCGCGACCAGCCCGACCAGCACCAGCGCCTGCGATACCAGCAGCCACGAACGACGGCGGCCGAGCCCACCCAGCAGCGGAAACGCATAGCGGTCCAGCAGCGGCGCCCACAGGAACTTCAGCAGGTAGAAGAAGCTGGCCAGGCTGATCAGGCCGATGCTGCCCAGGTCCAGGCCGACATCACGCAGGCGCGTGGACAGGGTCTGCGAGGCGATCAGCAGGAACGGCAGGCCGCTGCCGAAGCCAAGCATGGCCATGGTCAGCGCCGACGGCGTACCGAAGGCGCGCTTGATGCCTGCCCAGCCCTTGTAACTGACCGGCGTGGCCGCCTCGGTCACAGGTCGTAGTCCACGGTGAACGGAGCGTGGTCGGAGAAGCGCTCGTCGCGGTAGATCGAGCAGCTGCGCAGGCGGTCACGCAGGCCCGGGGTGATGAACTGGTAGTCGATGCGCCAACCGACGTTGTTGGCACGGGCGGCGCCGCGGTTGCTCCACCAGGTGTAGTCCTCGCCGGTGGGGTTGAGCAGGCGGTAGGCATCGGCCCAGCCGCGGCCGGCGGCGACATCGGTGGCCTGGCCGTGGTCGGCGCAGAGGGCGTTGAGCCAGTCGCGCTCTTCCGGCAGGCAGCCGGAATTCTTCTGGTTGGACTTCCAGTTCTTGATGTCCAGCGCCGAACGCACGATGTTCCAGTCGCCGCACAGCACGTAGTCGCGGCCGCTGCGCGCCCACTCTTCAAGGATCGGGCGCAACCATTCCATCACTTCGAACTTGAAGCCCTGGCGCAGGTCGCCCGAGCTGCCGGACGGGATGTAGAAGGAGACCACGCTGAGGTTGCCGTAGCGTGCCTCGATGTAGCGGCCTTCGTCGTCGAACGGGGCCCAGCCCAGCGAGGTGATGACCTGGTCCGGCTCGCGCTTGCTGTAGATCGCCACGCCGCTGTAGCCCTTCTTGGTGATGGCGTCGCGGTAGAAGCAGTGGTGGCCGTCCGGGCGGAACATCGGGTCGGTCAGCTGGTCTTCCTGGGCCTTGGTTTCCTGGATGCACAGGACGTCGGCATCCTGGGCACGGAACCAGTCGAGGAAGCCCTTGGTCGCGGCGGAACGGATGCCATTGGCGTTGAAACTGATGATGCGCATGCGGAAGACCTGCGGCGGGAAACCGGGCAAGCATACCGGTTGACCGCGGGGCTGCGCAGTCCGCCGGGTGGGCCCGCGAACGCCTTCACACGGGGCCGGACGAGCGCGAAACGCCCAGCTGGATTAGGATTTGTGCTCCAAATGAATATGAATCGAGTTTTGATGAGCGACCACCGCCACCGTTTCCTGCAGCTGGCCCTGACCGCCGATGCCCTGCGCTTCGGCCAGTTCACCCTCAAGTCCGGCCGGCTGAGCCCCTATTTCTTCAACGCCGGGCGCTTCGACTCCGGCTCGCTGCTGTCCCAGCTTGGCGCCTGCTACGCCGACGCCATCGATGCCAGCGGGATCAAGTACGACGTGGTGTTCGGCCCGGCCTACAAGGGCATCCCGCTGGCCACCGCGATGGCCTGTGAGCTGGCCCAGCGTGGCCGCGACCTCCCGCTGTCGTTCAACCGCAAGGAAGCCAAGGACCACGGCGAAGGCGGCCAGCTGATCGGCGCCGACATGCAGGGCAAGCGCGTGCTGATCGTCGACGACGTGATCACCGCCGGTACCGCGATCCGCGAAGCGCTGGGCATCATCCGCGCCGCCGGTGGCACCCCGGCCGGCATCGTGGTGGCGCTGGACCGCCAGGAGATCGCTTCGGAGACCGACCGCCGCTCGGCGGCACAATCGGTGGCCGAAGAGGCCGGTATCCCGGTGATCGCCGTGGCGTCGCTGGCCGACCTGCTTGATTTCGCCTCCGGCAACCCGGAACTTGTGGGCTACCGGCAGCCGCTGGAAGCCTACCGGGCCCAGTACGGCGTTCGTTCGATCCGCTGACCGACCAGGGGAAAGGTCATGTCCCGAGTTCCTGCTGTCCTCTTCGCCGGCCTGCTGCTGGCCGTGCCGTTCACCGTACCGGCGCAGTCGCGCGACAGCGGCAAGGCGGAAAAGAAGCTGTACTGCTGGAACGAGGGCAAGGAGCGGATCTGCAGTGATTCGCTGCCGGCAGACGCGGTCAATCATGCGCGCGAGGAATTCAATGCGAGCACGGGCCTGCGCAATGCGCAGGTCCAGCGCGCGTTGACCGACGAGGAGCGTGCCGCTGCCAGCACCGCTGCGCAGCAGCAACAGCTGGACCTGATGGCCGAGCAGACCCGCCAGCGCACCGAGCAGGCCATGTTGTCCACCTACGGCAGCGAGGCCGACCTGCGCCGGGTGTTTGCCGAGCGCCAGGAAGTGCTGGACAACAACCTGAAGACCGCCGAGTACAACGTCACCAGCCTGCGTGAGTCGCTGGTGGCGCTGCTGTCGGCGGCGGGAGACCGCGAGCTGGCCGGCGGCAAGGTGGTCGACAAGCAGGCCGAGGCGATCCGCAAGCGGCATGCGCAGCTGCAGGCGCAGCAGCGCCTGCAGGCCGGGCTCGTGCAGCAGCAGCAGGCGTTGAAGGCCGAGATCGACAGCACCCTGCAGCGCTATCGCGAGCTGAAGGGGCTGGTGCCGGCGGACGCTCCGGCGGGCTGACGGCGCTGCCTCCGCCGGGCATGGCCCGGCGCTACCCCGGGCCCGGTTACGGGTTGGCCCACGGAATTTATGCACTTTTTACGCGTCGGCCCGGTCCGGCGCGTAGTGCGTTTATGGGGGGCAGGACGACGATGGCGGCCTGAGGTGGAGGGGTTCCACCAGGACGCTATTGCAATGTCCCCCTGGCTGTCGTTGTTGTGTGGCGTGCTGGTGCTGGTCGCCGCCGCCTATCTCCTTTATGTCGTGCTGCGGCCCGAGTCGTTCTGAGCGGAGCCTGCCATGACTGAGATGCTTGTGATTATTGCCGCCAGCCTGCTGCTGGCGTGGCCGCTGGGCCTGTACCTGGCGCGGGTGATGCGCGGCACGCCGATGAAGGTCGACGTGCTGTTCCACTGGATCGAGAAGCCGCTGTACAAGGTGCTCGGCGTCGATCCATCGCGCGCCATGTCCTGGCGCGGCTATGTGCTGGCCTTCGTGCTGAGCAACGTGGTGGTGGCGGTGCTGACCCAGGCGGTGTTCATGACCCAGGCCTGGTTGCCGTTGAACCCGGACCAGATCCCGAACATGCGCTGGGACACCGCCCTGCACACCATGATCTCGTTCCTGACCAACACCAACCAGCAGCACTATTCGGGCCAGGCGCAGCTGTCCTACCTCTCGCAGATGACCGGCATCACCGGCCTGCAGGTAGTGACGCCGATGATGGGCCTGGCGCTGGCGGTGGCCACGCTGCGCGCGTTGTTCTCGCGTGCGCCGCAGGCTGCGGCGGCCAACGGGACCGGCGATGACCGCCAGGTCGCGGTCGGCAACTACTACGTGGACGTGGTGCGCCTGTGCGTGCGCTTCCTGCTGCCGCTGTGCCTGGTGTGGACGCTGGTGCTGACCAGCCAGGGCGTGCCCTCGACGATGGCCGGCGGGCCGCAGGCTACGCCGATCGATGCCAGCGCCGGCATGGCCCAGCAGAAACTGCCGCTGGGCCCGGTCGCGGCGATGGTCGCGGCCAAGCAACTGGGCGCCAACGGCGGCGGCTGGTATGGCCCGAACAGCAGCTTCCCGCTGGAGAACCCGACGCCGCTGTCGAACGCGCTGGAAATCGTCGGCATCCTGCTGGTGCCGATGGCGGTGATCTTCATGATTGGTGCGTTCACCGGCCGGCGCCGGTTTGGCGCGCTGGTGTTCAGCTGCATGCTGGGCATGTCGCTGCTGTCCACCGGCGCGATGGTGTGGAGCGAGGCCCATAGCGCCAGCGCCGCCACGCCGCTGCTGATGGAAGGCAAGGAGGTGCGCTTCGGCGCCGATGGCACCGCGCTGTGGGCGGCGGTGACCACCCAGGTCTCCAACGGCTCGGTCAATGGCATGCACGATTCGCTGGCGCCGCTCAGTGGCGGCATCGCGATGGTCAACATGCTGGTCAGCGCGATCTGGGGCGGCATCGGCTGCGGCCTGCAGCAGTTCATCGTCTACCTGCTGCTGGGCGTGTTCCTGGCCGGCCTGATGACCGGGCGTACGCCGGAGCTGTTCGGCCGCAAGCTGGAGACGCCGCAGGTACGCCTGTTGGCCCTGCTGGTGCTGCTGCAGCCGATCACCCTGCTGGTGTTCACCGCCATCACCCTGGCCGTGCCCGGTCTGGCCGGCACGTCCAACCCTGGCTTCCATGGCATCAGCCAGGTGTTCTACGAGTACGTGTCGGCCTATGCCAACAACGGTTCGGGCTTCGAAGGGCTGGGTGACGCCACGCTGTGGTGGAACCTGAGCTGCTCGCTGGTGCTGCTGCTGGGCCGCTTCCCGCTGCTGATCATCCCGCTGGTGGTGGCTGCACAGCTGGCTGCCAAGCGCCAGGCGCCGGAGTCTGCCGGCAGCCTGCAGATCGAAACCCCGACCTTCGCCCTGACCCTGGTCTCGGTGATCGTCATCCTGACCGTGCTGCAGTTCATGCCGGCGCTGGTACTCGGCCCGATCGCCGACCACCTGAGCCTGGGACTGCACTGAGGACACCGCAATGAGTACCCACGCAAGTTCAACCCGTAGTTCCCTCGCACCGCGCCCTGCCCTGCTGGATGCAGCAGGCCTGCGCCGTGCACTGGTCGAGGCGGTGCGCAAGCTGTCGCCGATGCATCTGGTGCGCAGCCCGGTGATGGCGGTGGTGATGGCCGGCACGATCGTTGCCGCGATCGTCACCCTGACCGGCAATGCACCGCTTGGCTTCGGCCTGGCGGTGACCGCGATCCTGCTGGTGACCGTGCTGTTCGGCAATTTCGCCGAAGCCGTGGCCGAAGCACGTGGCCGTGGCCAGGCCGCATCGCTGCGCCGCGCCCGTCAGGATCTGGTGGCGCGCCGCCTGGCCGCGCCACAGCCAGGTGCCGCGGAAACCCAGCTGCCGGCCGCCGAGCTGCGCCCGGGCGACCATGTGATCGTCAGTGCCGGTGAACTGGTGCCGGCCGATGGCGAGATCGTGCAGGGCCTGGCGACCATCAACGAAGCGGCCGTGACCGGCGAATCGGCACCGGTGCTGCGCGAGGCTGGCACCGACCGTTCCGGCGTGATCGGTGGCACCAAGGTGCTGTCCGACCAGATCATCGTGCGGGTGACCGCCGAGCCGGGCCACAGCTTCCTGGACCGGATGATCGCGCTGGTGGAAGGTGCCAATCGGCAGAAGACCCCGAACGAGATCGCGCTGACCCTGCTGCTGGCGGCGATGACGCTGACCTTCCTGGTGGTGGTGGCAACGCTGCCGGCCATTGGCGCGGCGGTAGGCGTGCAGGTCGACCCGCTGCTGCTGATCGCGCTGCTGGTGTGCCTGATCCCGACCACCATCGGCGGCCTGCTGCCGGCCATCGGCATCGCCGGCATGAACCGTGCGCTGGCCGCCAACGTGCTGGCCAAGTCGGGCAAGGCGGTGGAAGTGGCGGGTGACGTGGACGTGCTGCTGCTCGACAAGACCGGCACCATCACCTACGGCGACCGCCAGGCCAGCCACTTCCACCCGTTGGCCGGTATCGACGCCAGCCAGCTGCGTGAAGCGGCGCTGTTGTCCTCGCTGGCCGACCCGACTCCGGAAGGCAAATCGATCGTGCGCCTGGCGCGCGAACAGGGGTGCGCCACCGCCGAACCGGACCATGCCGACTACCTGGCCTTCACTGCCCAGACCCGCATGTCCGGCGTCGACCTGGAACATGGGCGGCAGATCCGCAAGGGCGCCGCCGATGCGATCCGTGCCCACGTGGAGGCGCTGGGCGGCAACGTGCCTGCGGAACTTGCAGGTCGCGTCGAGCAGGTGGCACGCAACGGCGCCACCCCGCTGGTGGTGGCCGAGGGGCGACACGTGCTGGGCGTGATCGAGCTGTCGGACGTGGTCAAGCACGGCATGCGCGAGAAGTTCGCGCAGCTGCGGGCGATGGGCATCCGCACGGTGATGATCACCGGTGACAACCCGCTGACCGCCGCCGCCATCGCTGCCGAGGCCGGCGTCGACGACTACATCGCCGAGGCGCGACCGGAAGACAAGTTGGCGCGCATCCGCCAGGAGCAGGCCGGTGGCCGCCTGGTGGCGATGGTGGGCGACGGCACCAACGACGCGCCGGCGCTGGCCCAGGCCGACATCGGCCTGGCAATGAACTCCGGCACGCAGGCGGCGAAGGAGGCCGGCAACATGGTCGACCTCGATTCGGACCCGGCCAAGCTGCTGGCGGTGGTGGAAGTGGGCAAGCAGCAGCTGATCACCCGCGGCGCACTGACCACCTTCTCGCTGGCCAACGACGTCTCCAAGTACTTCGCGATCCTGCCGGCGCTGTTTGCCGCTGCGGTTCCGACCATGGCCGCACTGAACGTGATGCAGCTGTCGAGCCCGCGCAACGCGGTGCTGGCGGCGCTGATCTTCAACGCCCTGGTGATTCCCGCACTGATCCCGCTCGCCCTGCGTGGCGTGCGCTTCCGCCCGGCCACCGCCACGGCGCTGCTGCGCCGGAACATGCTGGTGTACGGCCTCGGCGGTGTGCTGCTGCCGTTCGCGGCGATCAAGCTGATCGACCTCCTTCTTGTCCTGGTATTCGGCGCATGAACCGTTCTGCTTCCACTTCGTCTTCCCTGTCCCGTGAACCAAAGGCCGAGGCACGCGTGGCCAGCCTGCAGGATGACGCCCGCTGGCGTCCGGCGATCGGCCTGGGCCTGGCCACCCTGCTGCTGGCCGGTGCGGTCTACGCCGGCATCGCCACCGGTTTCGCCGGCCTGGCCTACCCGACCCAGGCCGAGGGCAGCCTGCTGCGCGATGGCAACGGCCAGGTGCGCGGCTCGGCATGGCTGTCGCAGCCGTTCACCGGCGATGGCTATTTCCAGGCACGGCCGTCGGCCGCCAACTACGACCCGATGGCGGCGGCCGGTTCCAACATGGCGCGCAGCAACCCGGCATTGGCCGAGCGCGTTGCCGCCAGCACTGCTGCGGTGGCCGCACGCGAAGGCGTCGCCCCGGCGCAGGTGCCCGCGGACCTGGTCACCCAGTCCGGCGGCGGTCTCGATCCGCAGTTGTCGCCGGCCGCCGCACAGCTGCAGGTGGCGCGCGTGGCGCGTGCGCGAGGCCTGCCAGTGGAACGCGTGCAGGCGCTGGTGCAGGCGCATACCGAAGGCCGCCAGTGGGGCCTGTTCGGGCAGCCGCGGGTGAACGTGGTGGCCTTGAACTTCGCGCTGGACCATGCAGCCAAGGCACCGTGATGCCGGCCTGCACCGGCTGCGCGCACAATGGCAGCCATGACAGCGGCTCCCATGACTGATGCGCGTACCCGCCAGGCCGATGCCCTGGTCGAAGGCCTGCAACGCGAAGCTGGCGGCAAGCTGACCGTGTTCCTCGGCGCGGCGCCGGGCGTGGGCAAGACCTACGCCATGCTGACCCGCGCGCAGGAACAGCTGCGCCGCGGCGTCGACCTGGTGGTCGGGCTGGTGGAAACCCATGGCCGCGCCGATACCCAGGCGCTGCTGGAGGGGCTGCCGCAGTTGCCGCTGAAGGACGTGGCCTACCACGGCCATGCCCTGCAGGAGATGGACCTGGATGCCGTGCTCGCACGGCATCCAGCGTTGGTGCTGGTGGACGAACTGGCCCATCGCAATGCACCGGGCAGCCGCCACGAGCGGCGCTGGCAGGATGTGATGGAGCTGCTGGACGCCGGCATCGACGTCTGGACCACGGTCAACATCCAGCATCTGGAAAGCCTCAATGATGTGGTGATGCGCATCACCGGCGTGCGGGTCAGCGAGACCGTGCCCGATGTCGTGCTCGACCGCCTGCACGACATCGTGCTGGTTGACCTGCCCCCGCGCGAGCTGATCGCGCGCCTGCAGCAGGGCAAGGTCTATGTGCCGGAACAGGCCGCACAGGCGCTGCAGGCGTTCTTCTCGCCGGCGAACCTGACCGCGCTGCGCGAACTGGCCATGCAGGAGGCCGCCGACCGCGTCGACAGCAGCCTGCGCGAGGCACGCGCTGCCCGTGGCGAGAGCAACCTGCCACTGCGCCGCGGCGTGCTGGTGGCGATCGACGGCGGCGGCCAGAGTGAATACCTGGTGCGCGTGGCGCGACGCATCGCCGAACGCCGGGACGCACCGTGGACCGTGGTGACCGTGCAGGGCCGCCGCCAGGACGAGGCGACCCGGCGCGAGATCGATGCTGCGTTCGCCCTGGCACGGCGGCTGGGCGGCGACGCTGAGCTGTTGCACGGCTCGAGCATCGCCGACGCCCTGCTCGACCACGCCGCGCACAACGGCGTGTCGACCCTGGTGTTGGGGCGGACCCGCGAACGTCCGCTGGCGCGGATGTTCAACCGAACGTTGACCCAGCAGCTGATCCAGCGCGGCGCGCATTACGAGATCACCATCATCAGCACCCCGCAGGCACGCGCGCGCTCGCGCCGCGAGGGCCTGCTGCCGCCGGTACGCGGCATCAGCTACGAACCGGCGCAGGCGCTGATCGCCACCGCGCTGGCTTGTGCGGTGGCATGGCTGGCCGAACGCTGGGTGGGCATGGCCGACCTGTCGATGGTGTTCATCGTGGCGGTGGTGCTGGTGGCGGCGCGCACCCGCGCCAGCGTGGCGGTGATGGCGGCGATCCTGTGCTTCCTGGCCTACAACTTCCTGTTCATCGCCCCGCGCTTCACCTTCGCCATCGGCGCGCGCCAGGGCGTGATCACCGTGTTCCTGTTCCTGGCCGCCGCGCTGGTGGCCGGGCGCCTGGCCTCGCGCCTGCGCATGCAGGTGATCGCGCTGCGTGCGGCCAACCGCCATGCGCGTGCGCGCCAGCAGCTGGGACGGCAGCTGGCCAGCGCGGCCGGCAATGGTGAAGTGGCGCAGGCCGGGCGCTTGGCGCTGGAACAGGCGATGGACGTTCCTTCGTGGCTGCGGATCGGCGCCGACACTGCATCCGGTGGCCGTTCGCAGCCGGGCGATACCGATCTGGCCGCGGCCGACTGGGCCCTGCGCCATGGCCAGCCCAGCGGCCGCTTCACCGATACCCTGGCCGGTGCGCAGTGGTGGTTCCTGCCGCTGCTGGATGGCGAAGACCGCGCCATCGGCGTGGCCGGCCTGTACCTGCCAGGCGCGCAGGCGCGCCTGCTGCCCGAGCAGCGGCAGCTGGCCGAAGCGATGGTGGATGACATCGCGCAGGCCGCGCTGCGCACGCGGCTGGTGGCCGAACTGGAGCAGGCGCACGTCAGCAACGAGACCGAGCGGCTGCGCTCGGCCCTGCTCTCTTCGGTGTCGCACGACCTGCGCTCGCCGCTGGCGGCGATGATCGGCTCCGCCGACAGCCTGGCCAGCTATGGCGCGGCGATGGACACGACGGATCGACGCGCCCTGCTGGACACCATCCTGGTCGAAGGCGAACGCCTGGACCGCTACATCCAGAACCTGCTGGACATGACCCGGCTGGGCCACGAAGGACTGAAGATCAATCGCGACTGGATCGGCGTGGACGAACTGATCGGCTCGGCGGCGCGGCGCCTGCAGCGCTACCAGCCGAAGGTGCGGCTGGAGCTGGACATCCCGCCCACGCTGGCACCGATCTGGGTGCATCCGGCGCTGGTCGAACAGGCGGTGTTCAACGTGATGGAGAACGCCGCCAAGTTCTCGCCGCCCGACGCCGCCGTGCAGGTGCAGGCGCGCGAGCTGGACGGCCAGCTGCGCATCGACGTGATCGATGCCGGGCCCGGCATTCCCGACGACGAGCGCGCGCGCATCTTCGACATGTTCTACAGCGTCGAGCGCGGTGACCGCGGCCGCCACGGCACCGGCCTGGGCCTGACCATCTGCCAGGGCATGATCGGCGCGCATGGCGGCAGCGTGCAGGCGCTGCCCGGGCGCGACGGTCGCGGTACCCTGATCCGCATCACCCTGCCCCTGCTCAAGCCAGCCTCCCACGATGAGCCCGACTCCGATTGATGCCAGCGTGCCGGCCGCGCGCGTGCTGGTGATCGACGATGAAACCCAGATCCGCCGTTTCCTGGACATCAGCCTGCGCGCGCAGGGCTACCAGGTGCGGCAGGCGGCGACCGGCCAGGAAGGCCTGCAGCTGGCCGCCAGCGAGGACATGGACCTGGTGATCCTGGACATCGGCCTGCCGGACATGGAAGGCCACGAGGTGCTGGAGCAGCTGCGGCAATGGAGCCAGGTGCCGGTGATCATGCTGACCGTGCGGGCGGGCGAAGCCGAGAAGGTGCGGGCGCTGGACACCGGCGCCAATGACTACGTGACCAAGCCGTTCGGCACGCAGGAACTGATGGCACGGGTGCGCGCGCTGCTGCGTACGCGCAGCGTGCCCAGCGATGGCACACCGCCGGTGTTCGACGACGGCCATCTGCACGTGGACCTGGTGCGCCGCGAAGTCGCCCTCGATGGCGAGCCGGTGGCGCTGACCCGCAAGGAATACGCGCTGCTGTCGCTGCTGCTGCGCAACGCGGGGCGCGTGGTGACCCAGCCGCAGATCCTGCAGGAAATCTGGGGCCCGACCCACCAGCACGATACCCATTACCTGCGCATCCTGGTCGGCAAGCTGCGGCACAAGCTGGGCGATTCGGCGCTGGATTCGCGCTACCTGTTTACCGAGCCGGGCGTGGGGTTGCGGTTCAAGGGGTAGATCCACGCCATGCGTGGATGCCGTCGATCCAGAGCGTCGGGTCAGAGCCCGTTGCGCGGCAACAGGATCCGACCCCGTGCCGACCAACGGTCGGCACCCACCATGCGTGGATGAACATCCATCGAAGAGCATCCACGCATGGCGTGGATCTACCGTGTCGACCTTGGTCGACACCTACCAACAGCCGCCGGAATCTGTCAGAGGTGGGGCGGTGTCGGAGTGCGGGGTGTCAGCCGCATGGATGCGGCTGCCAAGCCCCCAGGGACGGGTTTACGGCGTCCCCGCACTCCGACATCGCCCCGCCATCCCACGGAATGCCCGCTTTTGATGTTGATGTTGATTCGGCGGGTGCCGGGCGCAGCCCGGCCCCAGCTCAGAACCCCAGCGGGGTGTCGCCCAGCACCGGCTGCAGCTGGCTGCGGAACAGCGCCTGGATGCGCTCCAGCGCCGCCTCGTCGTTGCCCTCGAAACGCAGCACCAGCACCGGCGTGGTGTTGGACGCGCGCACCAGGCCCCAGCCATCGGGGAAGTCCACGCGCAGGCCGTCGATGGTCGACAGGCGGCCACCCACGTACGGGTTGTCCGGCGACTGTGCCGCCGCCACCAGCATCGCCACCAGCGCGTGCGGCGTACCTTCGGCCACCGGCACCTTCAGTTCCGGCGTCGCCACCATCTCCGGCAGCTCGGCCAGTACCTCGTCCGGGGTTTCCTCGCGCTGGGCCAGGATCTCCAGCAGTCGCGCGGCAGCATACAGGCCGTCGTCGAAACCGAACCAGCGTTCCTTGAAGAAGAAGTGGCCGCTCATCTCGCCGGCCAGCTCGGCATCGGTCTCGCGCATCTTCGCCTTCATCAGCGAGTGCCCGGTCTTCCACATCAGCGGACTGCCACCATTGCGCAGCACGTGGTCGGACAGCTTGCCGGTGCACTTCACGTCGTAGATCACCATTGCGCCGGGATTGCGCATCAGCACATCGGCGGCAAACAGCATCAGCAGGCGGTCTGCATAGATGATCCTGCCTTCTCCGGTGACCACGCCCAGGCGGTCGCCGTCGCCATCGAAGGCCACGCCGAGGTCGGCGCCGAAGCGCTTGACCGTCTGCACCAGGTCTTCCAGGTTGGCCGGTTCGCTGGGGTCGGGGTGATGGTTGGGGAAGGTACCGTCGACATCGCAGTACAGCGGAATGACTTCGGCGCCGATGGCTTCCAGCAGCTGAGGTGCGAGCGCACCGGCGACGCCGTTGCCGGCATCGGCCACGACCTTCAACGGGCGGTCCAGCTGCACGTCATCAGCGATGCGCTGGATGTAGTCGGCACCCACATCGCGCTGCTGGTAATCGCCCGGCTCGGCCGCCTGCACCAGGCGACCCTCGACGATGCGCTGGTAGAGATCGGTGATGGCATCGCCGGACAGCGTCTCGCCGCCGATGACCACCTTGAACCCGTTGTACTCGGGCGGGTTGTGGCTGCCGGTGACCGCCACGCAGGTGCCGGTACGCAGATGGAAGGCGGCGTAATAGACGACCGGGGTCGGTGCCAGGCCGATGTCGATCACCGCGCAACCGGTGCGACGCAGGCCCTCGGCCAATCCCCCAGCCAGTTCCGGGCCGGACAGGCGGCCATCACGGCCGATCACCACCTCGCGCAGGCCCTGTTCCAGCGCCGCGGTACCGATGGCCTGGCCGATCAGCGCGGCGGTCTTCGGCGTCAGTTCGCTGCCGACCACGCCACGGATGTCGTAGGCGCGGAAGATGCCGGCGGCCAGTTCCCCGGCCGGGACCGGCGGTGGCGGCGGCGGCGCGCTTTCCTCGCTGCTGACCGCTGCGGCCACCGGCGGCGGCGCCATCTGCAGGCTCTCGCTCAGGGTAGGACCGTGATCGGCTTCGGCCGCAGCGGCGCGACGCGGCAGCGGCAGGGTCTTCGGCAAGCGGCCGCGACCGACCACCAGCAACACGGCGACAAAGGCCAGCAGCAGCGCGACGATGGCACTGGCCAGCGACCCCAGGCCCAGAGGACCGGCTTCGACATTGGGTACGGCAGCCACCAGCCGCAACGGCGTGCCCGGAACCGGGCGCGCCAGCGCTTCGGCGCTCTCGGCCAGGCCGGCGTCGCCCTGGGCAACGAGGTCATGCGCGCCTTGGCGCAGGCCGAGGAACCCGGTGGACGGTGCGCTCACCTGGTCCAGCGGCGAGGTCAGCCGCAGCAATGGCTGGCGCACGTAGAGCACCGCCGGGCCGAGGCTGCCCAGCTGCACCGGTGCCGCCAGACCAAGACGATTGCCACCCGCATCGCGCACCACGCGCAGGCCCGGCTTGCTCTCGGCCAGCGCTTCTTCCAGCAGGGCCAGGCGTGCATAGCCGAAGGTGGCCGGATCGGCATAGGCTGCGGCCAGATCGGCGCCCAGCACTTCAACCTGCTCCACCCCGGTCCAGCTCTCGCGTACGGCCAGCGCTGCCGCGGCGGCGTCGCCGGCCTGCAGTGCCTGCTGCACGCGTTCGTTCTTCAACTGCTGCTGCAGCTGCTTCAGCTGGCCGGCAGCCGCCTCCTGCAGCCCCTGCACGGCCTGGTCACGCGCTTCTTCCAGCGCCTGGCCATTGGCCTCCTGCCGCCATTGCTGCACCGCGCTCCATCCGAACCAGCCGGCAAGCAGGACCAGCAGCACCCCCAGTAGTGGCGCACTGCGTCCCAACGACCGTTCCCGCTGCCCTTCCCCGATGCCGCTCATCAATGTCCCCCGTCAACGCACCCCGGTATGGCCGAATCCACCCGTTCCCCGCACGCTGTCGGTGAAAGTATCCACCACCTGCAGGCTGACGCGGGCAATCGGCACGACCACCAGCTGCGCGATGCGATCGCCCGGCTCGATGGTGAAGGCCTCGCGGCCACGGTTCCAGACGCTGATCAGCAACGGGCCCTGGTAATCGGCGTCGATCAGGCCGGTGCCGTTGCCGAGCACGATGCCGTGGCGGTGACCCAGACCGGAACGCGGCAGGATCACCGCGCACAGGTGCGGATCAGCGATATGGATGGCCAGGCCGCTGGGCACCAGCGCGGTGTCGCCCGGCTGCAGGGTCAGCGCGGTATCCAGCGCGGCGCGCAGGTCCATGCCGGCGCTGGCTTCGGTGGCGTAGGCGGGCAGCGGCCAGCTGTCGCCGAAGCGCGGATCGAGCAGCTTGACCTGCAGCGGTTGGGAAGTGAAAGCCTGGGTCATGCCTGGAGTCTCCGCGCGATCAGCGCCAGCAGTTGTTCGGCCAGCTCGCGCTTGGAGGTGGCCGGGAATACCTGTTCACCGTCCTGCCAGTAGGCAGTGGCGGCATTGTTGTCGCTCTCGAAACCACCGCCGCTGATGCCGACCTGGTTGGCGATCACCAGGTCCAGGCGCTTGTCGACCAGCTTGCCACGCGCATATTTCTCCACGTCGTGGGTCTCGGCGGCGAAGCCGACCACCAGCTTCAACGACTGCGTCTGTGCAGCGACCTCGGCGAGGATGTCCGGCGTGCGCACCAGCTCGATCACCAGCGACTGGCTGTCGGCGGTCTTCTTCAGCTTCTGCGCGGCCACCTGGCGCGGGGTGTAGTCGGACACCGCGGCGGCACCGATATAGATGTCGGCCGGCAGCGACTTCAGCACGGCATCGCGCATCTGCGCGGCCGAGCGCACGTCCACGCGCTGCACACCGGGCGGCGTCGGCAGCTGCACCGGGCCGCTGACCAGCACGACCTGCGCACCCATCGACGCGGCCGCAGCGGCCAGCGCGAAGCCCATCTTGCCGCTGCTGCGATTGCCGACGTAACGCACCGGATCGATGTCTTCATAGGTCGGGCCGGCGCTGATCAGCAGGCGCAGGCCCTGCAGCGCGCGGGTTTCCGGTGCGGCAACCACCGCTGCGGCACTGCCATTGGCGGCCAGCGCGGCGACGATGTCGCCCGGCTCGGCCAGGCGGCCAGGACCGGATTCGCCCTCGGCCAGCGGACCATCGACCGGGCCGATCACCTGCGCACCGCGCTGGCGCAGCAGGGCGATGTTGGCCTGGGTGGCTGGATGCAGCCACATGCGGTGGTTCATCGCCGGGCAGATCGTCAGCGGCGCGGTACTGGCCAGGCACAGGGTGCTGACCAGGTCATCGGCGTGGCCCTGGGCCAGCCGGGCCAGCAGATCGGCGGTACCCGGGGCGACCACGATGCGGTCGGCCCAGCGGGCCAGCTCGATGTGGCCCATGGCCTGTTCGGCGGCACTGTCCCACAGCGTGGTGCGGGTCGGCTGCCCGGACAGGGCCTGGAAACTGAGCGGAGTGACGAACTGCTGTGCTCCGGCGGTCATCGCCACCTGCACCTGGGCACCGGCGTCGCGCAGGCGCCGCACCAGCTCCAGGGCCTTGTAGGCCGCGATCCCGCCTCCGACGCACAACAGCAGTTTCTGACCTTCCAGCGCGCGGGCCGGCGCGGGGGAAGCGTTGGGGGAGTCAGCCACCTGGAATTCCTGTGCAAACGAGGGCGCTAGCTTACCCGATGGTCGGTAATGTCCCGGTGCACGGTGCACATAGCGGGCGGCTATCAGCAGATGGATTACGCCCAGGTTGCCAGGGAATCCAGCCGGCATCGATTTCGGACCTTTCTTATACCTCTGCGGGCCGGTGCTTTTGCAGAATCAGGCCTTGGCTGCCGCACAGGGTGGCCTGTTCGATCTCCGAGGAGCTACGTGCACCCACGCATCATCATCGCCGACGACCATCCCGTGGTCCTGCACGGCATCCGCATCGTGCTGCAGACCCACCTGATGGACATCGTCGGCAGCGCCCGTGACGGCGCCGAGCTGCTGCAGCTGGTCGACCATCACCCATGCGATGCCGTGCTGACCGACCTGTCGATGCCGGGCACCGGCCCGGATGGCCCGGAACTGATCGATGCGCTGCACACCCGCTACCCCGGGCTTCCGGTGGTCGTGCTGACCGGCGCGCGCCATCCCGGGCTGCTCGATGGCCTGCTGCGCGAGGGCGTCAGCGGCCTGGTCGACAAATGCGCCGATTTCTCCGAACTGCCGCAGGCACTGAACGCAGCGCTTGTCGGCCAGGTGTTCGTCTCCCAGCAGCTGCGCCACCATCTGCAGGCCCGCGATCTGCTGTTCCCGCGCGAACCGACGCCGCTGTCGGCGCGCGAGCAGGAAGTGCTGGACCTGCTGGCGGCCGGCCTCAGCGTGAACGCCGTGGCCGCACGGTGTGGGCGCAGCCCGAAGACGATCAGCCGGCAGAAAGCCGAAGCCAAGCGCAAGCTGGGCCTGCAGACCAACCAGGAGCTGTTCGACTACCTGCAGACCCGGCGCGGCTGAGGCAACCTCCGACCCCAGTCCGCGGCGTGCCCTGATGGGAGCCACCGCAAAGTCTGGCGATGATGGGGCCATGCCCATCCATGACTGGCCCGAACAGGAACGCCCCCGCGAGAAGTTGATCGCGCGCGGGCCCACGGCACTTTCCGACGCCGAACTGCTGGCGCTGTTTCTCGGCTCCGGCTTCGGTGGCCGCGATGCCGTGCAGACCGCGCGCGACCTGCTGCAGGCGCACGGCCCGCTGCGGGTGCTGCTCGACCGCCCCGCCTCCGAACTGGCCCGCCTGCCCGGGCTCGGCCCGGCGCGCAGTTGCACGCTGGCGGCCGGGCTGGAGCTGGCCCATCGCTATCTGGCGGCCGAGCTGGAACACGGCGAGGCGGTAGGCAACAACCCGGCGGCGGTCGGCCGCTACCTGCAGCACCGGCTGCGTGGCCAGGCCCGCGAGGTCTTCATGGCCCTGTTCCTGGACAACCGCCACCGCCTGATCGCCTGTGAAGAGCTGTTCCACGGCACCATCAACGCTGCCCCGGTCTACCCCCGCGAAGTGGTGCGGCGCGCCCTGCTGCACAACGCGGCGGCGGTGATCCTCAGCCACAACCACCCGTCCGGCGACCCGGAACCCTCCAGCGCCGATACCCGCATCACCGACGAACTGCAGCAGGCGCTGGCGATGGTGGACGTGCGCCTGCTGGACCACTTCGTGGTCGGCGAGGGCCGTCCCGTTTCGTTTGCTGAACGAGGCCTGCTGGCCCAACTCCAGCCCCGCCTGTTCGGTTGAGCGCGGCCCCGCAAGGGCCATCGGCCGCCCCCACCTGCATGTTCTGGTCAGCGTGGGCGCGGGTATCTGCGCTAAAATGGGCGATTCCGCCGCTCATTCTCACAGCAGGCCTCGTGAAAAATCTCCTCCGCGCCCTGATCAGCCAAGGCATCGAAGCCTTGCGCGCCAATGGCACCCTGCCCGCCGACTCCCTGCCGCCGGACTTCGTGGTCGAGCGCCCGAAGACCCGCGACCACGGCGACTTCGCCACCAACGCCGCGATGCTGCTGGCCAAGGCCGCGCGCAGCAATCCGCGCGCACTGGCACAGGCGCTGGTCGAGGCGCTGCCGCGCAGCGAGGACGTGAGCAAGGTCGAGATCGCCGGCCCCGGCTTCATCAACTTCCACCTGGCCCCGGCCGCGTACCAGCGCGAAGCCGCCTCGGTCATCAAGGAAGCCCACGACTACGGCCGCAACCTGTCCGGCAATGGCCGCACGGTGGGCGTGGAGTACGTGTCGGCCAACCCGACCGGTCCGCTGCATGTCGGCCATGGCCGCGCGGCGGCGATCGGCGACTGCGTGGCGCGCGTGCTCGATGCCAACGGCTGGAACGCCAAGCGCGAGTTCTACTACAACGACGCCGGCGTTCAGATCGAGAACCTGGCACTGTCCACCCAGGCGCGGATCAAGGGCATCGCGCCGGACCAGGACGGCTGGCCGGAAGGCGGCTACCGCGGTGAATACATCGCCGATGTCGCCCGTGCCTACATGGCCGGCGCCAGCGTCGACCTGGAAGGCAGCACCGTGGTTGGCGCCAAGGACCCGGACGACATGCAGGCGATCCGCCGCTTCGCCGTGGCCTACCTGCGCAACGAGCAGAACCTGGACCTGGCCGCGTTCGGCGTCGACTTCGACATCTACTTCCTGGAAAGCTCGCTGTACGCCGACGGGAAGGTTGCTGAAGCGGTCGCCAAGCTGCAGGCCTCGGGCCACACCTACGAGGAAGGTGGCGCGCTGTGGCTGCGCAGCACCGACTTCGGTGACGACAAGGACCGCGTGATGCGCAAGTCCGACGGCACCTTCACCTACTTCGTGCCGGACGTGGCCTACCACCTGTCCAAGTGGCAGCGTGGCTACGAGCGCGCGATCACCGAGCTGGGCGCGGACCACCACGGCTCGCTGGCCCGCGTGCGCGCCGGCCTGCAGGCGATGGAAGTGGGCATCCCCCAGGGCTGGCCGGAATACGTGCTGCACCAGATGGTCACGGTCATGCGCGGCGGCGAGGAAGTGAAGCTGTCCAAGCGTGCCGGCAGCTACTTCACCCTGCGCGACCTGATCGAGGAAGCCGGCCGCGATGCGACCCGCTGGTTCCTGATCGCGCGCAAGCCCGATTCGCAGCTGACCTTCGACATCGACCTGGCCCGCCAGCAGAGCAACGACAACCCGGTGTTCTACGTGCAGTACGCGCATGCCCGCGTCTGCAGCCTGCTGCGCCAGGCACAGGAGAAGGGCCTGGTGTACGAACAGGGCAACGGCCTGGCCAACCTCGGCCGCCTGGCCGACGACGCCTCGCTGCTGCTGATGAACGAGATCTCGCGGTATCCGGAAGTGGTGGAAGCGGCCGGCGTGGCGCTGGAACCGCATCTGGTGGCGCAGTACCTGCGTGAATTGGCGCACGCGTTCCACACGTGGTATCACGGGACGCCGGTGCTGGTGGATGACGCCGCCGACCGCAATGCCAAGCTGACGCTGGCTTGCGCCGCACGCCAGGTGCTGGCCAACGGCCTCGAACTCCTGGGCGTCAGCGCCCCGGAAAAAATGTAAGCATCAGGAGACGCAGTACACATGGCAGCACGACGCGGCAAAAGCCAGGCACGACGCAACAGCGGCAGCCAGGGCACACCCGGATGGGTGTGGCTGGTGGCCGGTGTAGCGATCGCTGCCGTGGTGTTCCTGGCGGCGCCGAACCTGTTCAAGGGCGAAGGCGATGGCTTCCTGCGCGCCGGTCCGCAGCCGAACCCGAATGCGCAGCCGGCCCCGGTCGCGGATGCCGACAGCGATGTCGGCGCCCAGCCGGCCGCGCAGCCGGCCACGGCGAAGCCGGCCGAACCGGAAAAGCCGGCCGCCACCCAGTACGACTTCTACACCCTGCTGCCGGGCAAGGAAGTCGAGATGTCCGACGCCGAACTGGCCGCCAGCGCACGTGCCGAAGAGCAGCGCCGGGCCAAGGCCGAAGCATCACGCGCGCAGGCTGCGCTGGAAGGCAAGCCGGTTCCGCCGGCGACCACCACCGCACCGGCACCGGCGGCCACCGCCAGCGTGTCCAGCACCGCGCAGGTGACCGCCACCAGCCGTCCGCTGCCGGCACCGCTGAGTGAACGTCCGGCCGCGGCAACGCCGCCGGCCAGCACCGCCCCGGCCTCGACCAGCACCGCCGCCGCCACTCCGGCAGCGCGCACGGAAACTGCACCGGCAACGGCGGCTACCCCGGCCGCTGCCGCACCGGCGGCCGCCGACAACGCACGCTATATCCTGCAGGCAGGCGCGTTCGGTGCCTCCGGCGATGCCGAAGCGACCAAGGCCAAGCTGGCGATGATGGGACTTGCAGCACGCGTGGAGTCGGCGCAGATCAACGGCAAGACCGTGTATCGCGTTCGCATGGGGCCGTATGGCAGCGCTGGCGAACTGTCCGAAGCCAAGCAGAAGCTGGATGGCACCGGCCTGCAGGCGATGGCGATCAAGGCACAGTGACCTGTCGGATCCAGATGGAAAAAGCCGGGCATTGCCCGGCTTTTTTGTTTCTGTAGAGCCGAGCCATGCTCGGCTGAATCCAGACGAAGCCGAGCATGGGCTCGGCTCTACAGGACGCACGGCGCAGGTCAGACTTCGCGGGCGACCTGGAAGCCGGCAAACGACTGGCTGACCGGCATCAGTTCCAGGCGATTGATGTTCAGGTGCGGCGGCAGCGTGGCCACCCAGAAGATCTGCTCGGCGATGTCCTCTGCGGTCATCGGGTTGGCACCGGTATAGAGCTTGTCCGACGCAGCCTGGTCGCCATGGGTACGCACCACGGTGAACTCGGTTTCGGCCATGCCCGGCTCGATCGTGGTCACGCGCACGCCGGTACCGTGCAGGTCCGAACGCAGGCCCAGCGAAAACTGGCTGACGAAGGCCTTGGTGCCACCGTAGGCGTTGCCGCCCGGGTACGGGTAGACGCCCGCCACCGACGAAATGTTGATGATCGCGCCCTTGCGCTCCACCAGCTGCGGCAGCAGGCGGTGGGTCAGGGTCACCAGCGCGGTGATGTTGGTGTCGATCATCGTGGTCCAGTCCGACAACCTGGCGCTCTGTGCCGGCGCGGTGCCCTGCGCCAGGCCCGCGTTGTTGACCAGCAGATCGATCTCGCCGAAGGCCGGCGGCAGTGCCAGCAGCGCGGCTTCCATCGCGATCGGATCGCGGATGTCGAAGGCGGCGGCGTGCACCACGTCCTTGCCGTAGCGGTCGACCAGCGGCTGCAGGCGCTCGCCGCGGCGGCCGGTGGCGATCACCTTCCAGCCCGCCTGGGCGAAGCGGTGGACGGCGGCGGCGCCGAAGCCGGACGTGGCGCCGGTAATCAGGACAGTGCGGGTCATCAGGCAACTCCAGGGGGAAACCAGACCCCCATTCTGGCATCGTCGGTTGGCCGCTGTGTTGCCGGATCGGCCAGATCCGGGGTCAGATCCCTCTGCTCCGCACAGGGATCCGACCCCAGCTGCAGGGTGGCCGGTACAATGGGCCATGATCAACAACGATGTCCTGCGCAGCGTGCGCTACTCCCTGGACCTGGGCGACCACCACGTGGTGAGCCTGTGCCAGATGGCCGACCCGGCCTTCGCCGTGGATGCCGAACAGGTGAAGGCCTGGCTTCGCCGCGAAGATGAAGCCGGTTTCGAGGCGATGAGCGACAGTGCACTGGCGCACTTCCTGGATGGCCTGATCGTGCACCTGCGTGGCCGTGACGAGAGCCAGCCGCAGCGCGCGGTGGAAACCCGCATCGACAACAACCTGGTGCTGAAGAAGCTGCGGGTGGCATTCCAGTTGCGCGACGTGGACCTGATGGAGATCTTCGCCAGCGCTGGCTTCAACGTCTCCAAGTCGGAAGTCGGCGCCCTGTTCCGCCAGCCCGGCCATGCCAACTACCGGCGCTGCCTGGACCAGATGCTGCGCAACTTCCTCAAGGGCCTGAGCCTGCGCCTGCGCGGCTGAGCACGGCATCCACGAACGCCCGTGCCGCGGGCGTCGGCAGCCGTTGCCAGGCCAGATGCACGCGACGGGTCGGGGTCGGCTGCAGCGGAATCCGCACCACGCCTTCAAAGCCTTCGGCGATCAACGCCGGCACGATGCCGACCGCCAGCCCATGGCGGACGAAGCGCTCGACCAGTTCCATCAGGTTGACCTCGAAGCGCACCGTGTGCGGCAGGCCGGCGGCAGCGAACGCATCGTCGGTCTGCCGGCGCGCACCGGTACCGCGCGGGAAGTCGACCAGCGCTTCATCCTGCAGCGCGGTCAAAGGCAGCCGTTTGCGCCGGGCCAGCCGATGCGAGGGGGCCAGCACCGCCACCAGGTCTTCTTCCTGCAGCATCCTGTGGCAGACACCGTCCAGCGCCGCAGAGGGCGCCAACCCCACCAGCGCCACGTCCAGTGCGCGCGACTGCACCTGTGCGATCAGGTCCTCGCTCTTGTCCACCCGCAGCTGGAATTCCACCTGCGGGTGCACCTGCTGGAAGGCGGCCAGCATTGCCACCACGTCAATGCCGGTCAGCGAGGAAATCTGCCCGATCGCCAGCAGCCCGCGCACCTCGCCGCTCACCGCCGCCACGTCGGCACGGAGGTGGCGCAGGCTGGCCAGGACCTGCCGCGCATGCACCAGCATGGCCTCAC
The DNA here is from genome assembly GCF_030291095.1 of Stenotrophomonas sp. 59. Lineage (NCBI taxonomy): Bacteria > Pseudomonadati > Pseudomonadota > Gammaproteobacteria > Lysobacterales > Lysobacteraceae > Stenotrophomonas > Stenotrophomonas sp. 59. The sequence goes on along the minus strand of NZ_CP127408.1, from coordinate 335,734 downwards.
CGGCGGCGGTCGCCCGCACCTGGCGCGGCAGGCGTTCAAACAGCGGAGTGCCCAGTTCCTGCTCCAGTCCGGCGATCTGATGGCTGAGTGCGGACTGCACCACGTGGCAACGTTCTGCGGCACGGGTGAAATTGCCCTCTTCGGCAAGGGCAACGGCAAACTCGAGCTGCTTGAGGTTCACCCGACTATCTCGTTTCCAGATGACAGGGATGATGATGATTCATTTCCATCATCGCTGCAGCAGGCGGACACTGTGCAACCCGCATCCTGGACTGCCACGTGAGCCCCACCCTTCCCCCTCTGCACCGCTGGCAGGTGCTGTTGATGTCGATCGCTACCGGCGTGGCGGTGGCCAGCAACTACTATGCGCAGCCACTGCTGCACACCATCGCCGATGCCTTCGGCGTGCCGTTCGGCCAGGTCGGCATGGTGGTCACCGCCGCGCAGCTGAGCTACGCCGCCGGGCTGATCCTGCTGGTGCCACTGGGTGACCTGTTCGAGCGCCGCCGCCTGATCGTGGTGATGAGCCTGCTGTCGGCCGGCGGGTTGGTGATCAGTGCCTGCGCACCGTCGCTCACCTGGCTGCTGGTGGGCACCGCGATCACCGGCCTGTTCTCGGTGGTGGCGCAGGTGCTGGTGCCCTTCGCGGCCACATTGGCTGCGCCCGAGCATCGTGGCCGCGTGGTCGGCACGCTGATGAGTGGGCTGCTGCTGGGCATCCTGCTGGCGCGCACCGTCGCTGGCCTGCTTTCAAGCCTGGGCGACTGGCGCCTGGTGTACGCGATCGCTGCCGGCACCCTGGTACTGACCGCATTGGCGCTGCAGCGCGGCCTGCCGCGTTTCCACCACAGCGCCGGTCTCGGCTACTTCGCACTGCTGCGCTCGATCGGCGTGCTGTTCGTGCAGGAACCGGTGCTGCGCCAGCGCACCCTGCTGGGCGCCTGCAGCTTCGCCATGTTCGCGATCTTCTGGACACCGCTCGCCTTCCTGCTGGCACAGCCGCCCTACGCCTACAGCGACGCCACCATCGGCCTGTTCGGCCTGGTGGGTGCGGCCGGCACGCTGGCCGCCGGCCTGGCCGGGCGCATGTCCGACCGTGGGCAGACCGGTCGCGCCACCGCCATCGCACTGCTGCTGTTGCTGCTGTCGTGGCTGCCGCTGGGGCTGTCCGCACATTCGCTGCTGGCACTGCTGGTGGGCGTAGTGGTGCTCGACCTGGCCGCGCAGCTGCTGCACGTCAGCAACCAGAACCTGATCTATGCGCTGCAACCGGCGGCACGCAATCGTCTCAATGCCGGCTACATGACCGGCTACTTCATCGGCGGTTCGTTGGGTTCGCTGCTGTCGGCGCAGGTCTACCAGCGCTTCGGCTGGACCGGCGTCTGCGTGGCCGGTGCTGCCGTGGCCGTGCTGGCGCTGCTGCTGTGGCTGCCCGGCGCGCTGCGTGCACGCCAGGCTTCGATGGCCGATTAGAAGCTGCCCTGCAGCGCCAGCTCCCATCGGCCACCGGCGTTGCCGGGGAACAGGCGCTTGGCTGCGTTGTCCGTGTCATGCACGGTGGCACGCAGCTCCCACGCCGGCGTCAGCGTGGCAATGGCACTGAGCTGGCCATGCAGGTAGTCCGGTCCCTGTTCGGTGGCCAACCAGTACTGGCCCACCGCCGCTTCCAGACGGAAGCGCTCGTGCAGCGGCACACGCACACCGAGCTGGGCATAGGTACCACGATGGCCGCCGGCCAGTGCATCGTTGGAGTGCGCGACCTGCAGCCAGGCGCGCTGCTTCCAGGTCAACGTGGTGTTGAGTTCGGTCCAGTCCAGCGCGCGGCCGGTACCCGGATACAGGTAGCGCGTCAGGTTGGCGTCCAGCGTCCAGTCCGTGGCCAGCGCGCCCGACCAGCCTGCGACCAGATCGAATTCGCTGCGCGCGCCGTTGTCCGGCTTGAACGAGACATTGGAACCCCACACGCTGGCGTACCAGCCCGATGCCACCGCGACCTTCGCGCCCGCCTGTACGGCCGGGTCACCATCGCTCTGCGAGCTGCCACGCCACACGTAATCGCTGGTCAACGCCATGCTGCCGCTCACCTGCACCTGTGCCTGCGCACTGCCGATGCCGAGCAGCCCTGCCAGCGCGGCCACTACCGCCGCCATTGTCCCCTTGCTGTTCACTGCACTGTTTTCCTCGTCGAAGGCAGTCTGGCCGCCGGGACGGCAGTGTCGGGGGACTGGCCGTAACGGATCGAGGGTGCTGCCGGGCCCACAGCGCAAATTCGGCGTAAATCCCGCAGACCGGGGCCAGTTACCACCGGCGCGGTATCATGGCGCCTTGTTCAAAGGGACCAACTGCGTGGACGCCATCCTGACTCCGGTATCGATCGGCGAGCTGATCGACAAGATCACCATTCTCGAGATCAAGGCCGAGCGCATCGACGATGCCGCCAAGCTGGCCAACGTGCGCACCGAGCTGGAGGGCCTGCTGCCGTTGCTGCAGCAGCAGCTGCAGGCACAGCCGGCACTGGCCGCGCTGAAGCAGCAGCTGAAGGCGATCAACGAGCGCATGTGGGACATCCAGGACCAGCTGCGCGACAAGGAAGCGGCCCAGGTGTTCGACGATGCGTTCATCCAGCTGGCGCGCGGCGTGTACGGCACCAATGGCGAGCGCGTGCAGGTGAAGAACGAGATCAACCGCGTGGCCGGTTCGGCCTTGGTGGAAGAGAAGCAGTACCAGGGCGAGTAAGCCTGCTCATCCGCATTCGAGCAGGTGCCGGATGCGGTGCGGCAGGATGATCCGGCTCGCTAGAACGCAACAGGCCCGGCATGGGCCGGGCCTGTCGAGGCACCTTCAGCGCGCAGGCGCGCCGAGGAAGCAATTACCAGCTGAAGCGCGGGCCGACGGTGTATTCCTTGTCGCCGTGGCGGTTCATCTTCAGCTCGCCGTTCAGGCCCCAGTTCTGGTTCAGCTTGACCTGACCACCCAGGCGGCCGTACCACTGGCCGTCGATGTCGACGCCGTGCTTCTTGGCGTAGTCTTCGTAGCCGACCATGCCGTAGACCTCGGCGTGGGCACCGAAGGCGGTGCGGATACCGGCTTCAGCGCTGTAGCCGTTGAAGTCCAGGCCGTGCTTGCGATCGAACTTCTGGTAGGCAACGCGGGCAACGAAGTCGGTCGACGGAGCGATTTCGACGTTGTAGCCGGCACCGACCTTCCACTGGTCAACCTTGATGTTGGTGTGGTCGACTTCCTGACGGCTGTATTCACCGAACGCGTGGAAGTTCGGCAGGAAGCCGTAGGAACCCTTCACGCCCCAGCCGTCAGCCTTGATGCCATCGACGTCGGTCTTGGCGTAATCGGCTTCAGCGTAGTTGTACGACAGGTTCTCGGCAGCCGAAGCGGTGAACGGCAGGGCAGCGGCCAGAGCCAGAGCAATCAGCGAATTCTTCATGGGGGTACACCTTTACTTTCTTATGGTCTGCAGCAGCGCCAGGGCGCCATCGCATCGGAAATGTAAATTCTCCGTTATCCGCCACAACGCTCCCTGAAAACAGCCGTCTTCGCATTGCTGAATTTTTGGGCTTGATTCAGGCTTCGTCTGGCATACGCGCGCGGCGCGCGTGCATTCTTCTTCCAGCTTTCTCCCACCTTTCCACCGTTGTCGATCCACGGCGCCCTGGTTCGTCGGGTACTTGAAGGCCGTGCATGCGGCACGGTCCAACCGGAGGTAGGCAATGAGCTACATCGATGGTTTCGTGCTGGCGGTACCCACCGCCAACAAGGAGAAGTTTCTCGCCCACGCGCGCGCGGGCAATCCCGTCTTTGTCGAATTCGGCGCGCTTCGCGTGGTCGAGTGCTGGGGTGATGACGTACCGCACGGCAAGACCACCGATTTCTTCGGCGCGGTGAAAGCCACGCCGGATGAGACGGTGGTGTTTTCCTGGATCGAATGGCCGGACAAACCGACCCGCGACGCTGGCATGGCGAAGATGATGGAAGACCCGCGGATGGATCCTTCGAAGAATCCGATGCCCTTCGACGGCGCGCGGATGATCTACGGCGGCTTCGCGCCGATCTACGAGCTGACGCGCTGAACCCGGCGGACGCGCTCAGCGCGCGTCCGTTTCATCGCTGGCAGCAGCATGGCCGGCGCCCAGTGCGGCGCCGGCACCGAGGCCCATGCCGCCCATCCCGGCGCCCATTCCACCTCCACCTCCACCTCCACCACCGCCACCACGGCCCGCCTTGGCGTCACCGTCGTCGCGGCCCTTGCTGCCACCGCTGGTACCAGGCCGGGTCGGCCCTTGCGGAGGGATCTGCAGATCCGTCGGGATCGGCGCAAGATCCAGCGCCTCGCGCACGAAGTCGCGCAGCGAGACCACCAGTTCGTGGGTATGTACCGGACGCCCCTGCGCCAGTTCGTTGGCAGCGCGCGCGGCCAGGCGCACCTGTTCGTCGGTGCCCAGCAGCAGGATGTCCGACAGCGCGGCCTCAACGGCATCGCGGATGCGGCGCGTGCGATCCGAGCGCGGTTCGGCGATGCCTTCGATTTCTTCGCGCTGGCGCAGGTCGCGACGATGGCTGGGATCCACGCCCAGTTCGCCGGTGAACGAACCGCCCAGGGTCTTGTAGGCCGCCATCAGCGTGCGCAGCCGTTCGTTGATCTGACGGTTCTCGCGCTCGCGGCGCTGCTGCAGGGTCTGCATCACCAGCAGGCGGATGCCCACGCCCAGCAGGGTGATCAGGACCAGGCCGGCCAAGGTGGACAGCACGCCCCGCCAGGAACTGAAGTCGATACCACGCATGCCCGGGGCTCCGGCGGGAAGAACCTGCATCTTGCCCCAGACCGCGTCCCAGAAACGCGAAAGGCCCCACCACCCCGGGGGTGGCAGGGCCTTCGGTCACGGCGCGATTACTTGCGCTTGGCGACCTTGCGCACGGCCTTGGCCGGTGCCTTCTTCGCGGCAGCCTTCTTGGCCGGCGCCTTCTTGGCGGCAACCTTCTTCAGCGGTGCAGCCTTCTTGGCGACGACCTTCTTGGTCGCGGCGACCTTCTTGCCGACAACCTTCTTGGCAGCAGTGGTCTTCCTGGCAACGGCCTTCTTGGCGACGGCAGCCTTCTTGCCGACAACCTTCTTGGCGGCAGTGGTCTTCTTGGCAACGGCCTTCTTGGCGACGGCAGCCTTCTTGCCGACAACCTTCTTCGCAGCCACAGCCTTCTTGCCGGCGACCTTCTTGGCGGCGACGGTCTTCTTGGCCACAGCCTTCTTGGCGGTGGCGACCTTCTTGCCGACAACCTTCTTGGCGGCCGCGGTCTTCTTGGCAACGGTCTTCTTCGCGACAGCGGCCTTCTTGGTGGCGGCCTTCTTCACGGTGGCAACCTTCTTGCCGGCAGCCTTGGTGGCGGCCTTCGTGGTCTTCTTGGCAGCGGCGGCCTTCTTGGTCACGGCCTTGCCTGCAGCCGCCTTCTTCTTGGCCACTTCCTTCTTAAGGGCAGCGGCTTCGGCCTTGGCGTTCTTCTTGGCGGCTTCCAGCTTCTTCTTGGCCTTGGCAACAGTCTTGCCGACCGACTTGGCAGCCTTTTCGGCCTTCTTGGCAACGGTCTTCTCGACCTTGGCCACGGCCTTCTTGGCCTTGGCAACGCGGGTACCGGCAGCCTTGGTGGCACGCTTGACGGTCTTCTTGACCGACTTCACTGCGTCTTCGGCAGCGTGGGCGATGGTCTCGCCAACGTTGGTGGCGGTTTCTTTGACGTTCTCGACGGCGTCGGTCACGACCGACACACCATTACCGTTGCTCATGTTGCCCTCCTGCGGGCCTTAAGTATCAAAACGGGGCGATGCTATACCGACATTGACGATCGTGGAACGGGGCATGCGCCAGCAATCGCATCTGCTGCGACGGCGATGGTGTAGTCGACCACCCCCTTCGGTGTGGCAGGTTTTCAGGAAACCCCTTTTTTTAAGGACTGTGCCACGCCAACCACCGGGTTCATCGACGACGCCGCGCGTACCTGCGCACGTGCAGCGACAGGCATGCGTTGTGGCGCAGTGCGGCACCTCCCTGCGCGGAACTGCGCAAGTATCCGACTGTGTCCGCGCGGCGAAGGGTGGCTTTCAGAGGTGTCCTGATCACCCCGATGGGTGCCACCGCGGATCCGTTGCCCGGCTCTGGACCCACTGTTCGCGGACGTGTTTTTCATGGCGCATTTATCCAGATCGCGACACACTCATTCAGCTTGTTTTACCGTAGAGCCGAACCGACCCCATTCCCGCCTGCGAACCGACCCCCATGCGACCGCTACCTACCCTGCTTACGCTCGCAATCGCCGCCGCCTTCGGTGGCTTCGTTGCCACCGGCATCAACGCCCACCTGGACAACCGTGCCGATGCCGCGCCGCTTCCAGCGGTGGTGCCGACCATGGCGGCACTGCCGGCCGCAGTGGCCGGGCAGCAGGTACCGTCACTGGCGCCCATGCTGGAGAAGGCGATGCCGGCCGTGGTCAGCGTCAATACCAAGCAGGTGGTGCGCGTGCGCAACCCCTTCTTCAACGACCCGTTCTTCCGGCGCCTGTTCCCGGACATCCCGCAGGAACGCATCAACGAATCGCTGGGCTCGGGCGTGATCATCGACGCCAAGGAGGGCCTGGTGCTGACCAACCACCATGTCATCGACAACGCCGATGACGTGCAGGTGACGCTGGCCGATGGGCGTACGGTCAAGGCGGAGTTCCTCGGTTCCGACCGCGACACCGACATCGCGCTGATCCGCATTCCGGCGCAGAACCTGACCGACATCAAGCTCGGCAACAGCGACCAGCTGCGGGTAGGCGACTTCGTGGTGGCCATCGGCAATCCGTTCGGCTTCAGCCAGACGGTCACCTCCGGCATCGTCTCGGCGGTGGGCCGCAGCGGCATCCGCGGGCTGGGCTACCAGAACTTCATCCAGACCGACGCATCGATCAACCCGGGCAACTCGGGTGGCGCGCTGGTCGACCTGCAGGGCCAGCTGGTCGGCATCAACACCGCCAGCTTCAACCCGCAGGGCAGCATGGCCGGCAACATCGGCCTGGGCCTGGCGATTCCGTCGAACCTGGCGCGCAGCGTGGTCGACCAGCTGGTCAAGCACGGCGTGGTGGTACGCGGCACGCTGGGCGTGGAAAGCCAGAACCTGACCGCGCAGATCGCGCAGGGCCTGGGCCTGGGCGAAACCCGCGGTGCGCTGATCACCCGCGTGCTGGCCGGTTCGGCCGCCGCCGCAGCTGGCCTGAAGCCGGGCGACGTGGTGGTGTCGGCCAATGGCCAGCGCGTGGACAGCGCCGAAGCCCTGCACAACGTGGAAGGCTTGGCGGCGGTCGGCAGCCCGTTGACGCTGGACGTACGCCGCGAAGGCAAGCCGCTGCAGATCAAGGCGACACTGAAGGAACAGGCACGCGCGGTCACCGGCGACAGCCTGGACCCGCGCCTGGGCGGGGCCACCTTCGTCGACCTGCCCGAGTCGCTGCGCCAGTCAGGCGCCAACGGCGTGCTGGTCAGCGAGGTCAAGCGCGGCAGCCGCGCCGCCAGCAACGGCCTGCAGCAGGGCGACATCATCACCGATGCCACCGTGGGTGAATTCGCCGACCTGGCCAGCTGGCGTGCCAACTTCCAGCAGCGCCCGCCGACGCTGGTGCTGCGCGTGCTGCGCAACAATGGCCAGCAGCAGGGCCAGCTCGTGATGCGCTGATCGCCCTGCCGTAACACCCCCTATACCCCGGCAATGCTATTGCTGTCAGTCCAGGTCGGCACCGCCGACTCCCGTTCCCCCATCGCAACAGGAGTGATTCGATGAGCCCCACCAATACCGAGAACCTGAAGGAACACCTGGGTGAAGCCGGTTCCCACCTGAAGCAGGCCGCTACGGCCGCCGGCGGTGCGATCAAGGGTGCAACCGGTGCAGCGACCGACGAGCTTCGCATCGGCAAGGCCAACGTCAAGGCTGAATTGTCCGACAGCGCGCTGTCCGGCCTGGCCGCCGCCGAGTTCGGCGGTGCCGCCGCCAAGGAACAGGTCGATGCGCTGATGGACAAGGGCAAGGACCTGATCGACAGCGCCGCCGAACTGATCCGCGAACGTCCGCTGGCCTCGTTCGGCGTCGCCTTCGCTGCCGGCTGGATCATCGCCAAGCTGGCCCGCGGCAGCAGCGACAAGTAAGCCGCAGCGTGAGCGAAGACAACACGCAAGCGCCTGATCCGGCGGCCACCCCGCCGCTGGATGAGAGCATCCGCCAGGTCGGCGCGGCCGGTCGTGCCGCTGCCGATTCGGCCAAGCACACGGTGCGTTCGCTGCGCCGGCTGGCCTCGGCCGATTTCGCGCTGGCACGCAGTGCGTTCGGTCGTGCGCTGGCCTGGGCCGGCGTGGCGATCGTGTTCGGTGCCTCGGCCTGGCTGCTGATGGCCGCCACCCTCATCGCGCTGCTGCAGAGCTGGGGCCTGAGCTGGCTGCAGGCCCTGCTGATCACCTCCCTGCTGAGCCTGGCCGTCACCGGCTATGCGATCTGGCGGGTGTCCTACTTCTTCCACCACACCGGCATGCATGCCACCCGGCGCCAGCTGTCACGCCTGGGCCTGTTCGACGAGCCCAGCGAAGACGACCCCGATGCCGGCGTGCAGCTGCCCGAGGGCAAGCCATGAAGTTCGGCGCGCTGCAGCGGCGGGTGAAACGCTGCGAACAGGTGGTGACCGTGCGCCTGGGCGAGACCCAGGACCACTGGTCCACGCTCAGCCAGGTCTGGCGACAGGGTTGGTCGCCGCTGCGCATCGTGGTGGTCGGCCTGGCCGGTGGCTTCATCGCCGGCAAGCTGGAAGTGCCGGGCAAGGTCAACGGTGCCCGCTGGCTGCAGATGGTCGGTTCGGTCTCGAACCTGTTCGCCAGCGCGCAGGCGGCATTTGCCACGGCGATGGCGGCGCAGGCCGCGGCCACTGCCGACGACGCGGCCGAGGAAGCCGACGAGGCCAGCGAACAGGCTCAGGCAGCAACGTCGGCGACCGCCGAGCGACCTGCGCCGGCAGCGCGGCCCGTGCCCGAACCGGAACTGCGCGAACCGCGGCCGGCCGAAGCGGCCACCGAGCTGTCCGAACGTTGATTCATGTAATCCGCCGCGCCAATCGCGGCCGGCGGATAATGCGCTCCCCTTTCCGGCTGATGCGTCGATGAGCGAGTCCCTCCTGTCCCCGTCACCGGCCGGTCCCGAACAACCCGACGCACCGCTGCCCCCGCCGTCACGTCCGCGCGGGCCGATGTCGCTGGTGGTGCTGGCGACCCTGGCAGTGGGCTACACGCTCTGGGCTGCGCAGGACATCATCCTGCCGGTGCTGCTGGCGATGTTCTTCGCGCTGGTCGGCAATCCGATCCTGCGCCTGCTGCAGAAACTGTGGATTCCGCGTGCACTGGGTGCGCTGCTGATCCTCGGTGCCGGCTTGGGTGTGACCGGTTCGCTGGCCGTGCAGCTGATCGGCCCGGCCATGGACTGGGCTCAGGAAGCCCCGCAGCAGCTGCGCAAGGTGGCGCGCCAGGTGCAGGACCTGACCAAGCCGGTGCAGCAGGCCAACCAGGCGGCGGAGAACTTCGCCCGCGTGGCTGGGGGTGACAGCAACCACAAGGTGCAGGTGATCCGCACCCAGATGGACGACCCCTACCGCATGCTGACCCGCGCGCCACGGCTGGCCGCCTCGGTGCTGGCGGTGGTGCTGCTCACGCTGTTCTTCATGATCTATGGGCAGAGCCTGCAGCGCGCGGCCATCGCCCTGTTCCCGAACCGCCAGCAGCAGCGATTCACCAGTGACATCCTGCGTTCGATCGAGCGCGAGGTCTCGCGCTATGTGCTGACCATCAGCGTTATCAATACGCTGGTCGGGTTGGTGTTCGCTGGCGTGCTGATGCTGTTCGGCATCGGCCTGCAGGAGGCGTTGCTGTGGGGCACGGTGGCCGCACTGCTGAATTTCGCCCCCTACGTCGGCCCGCTGATCGGCGTGGCGCTGATGCTGCTGATGGGCTTCGTCGAGTTCCGCGACCCGCTGCAGGCCCTGCTGCCGGCCGCCGCCTACCTGGCCCTGCACACCCTGGAAGGGCAGATGGTGACCCCGATCGTGCTGGGCCGTCGCATGAAACTGTCGCCACTGGTGCTGATCCTGGCACTGATGGTGTTCGGCTGGGCCTGGGGCATGATCGGGCTGCTGCTGGCGGTGCCCCTGCTGGTCTGCATCAAGCTGGTACTGGCGCGGCTGGACGGTATGCAGGGCTGGGCGCGGCTGCTGGAATAGCGGCATCAGTAAATGATGGACGCAGATGGCGGAACCCGAATCAGGGACGAAGTGGCAGACTATGCCCCCTTTTTTCGGATGGATCCGTTCGGATGATCTCTTTCGCCACGCGTTGCCTCGCCCTGGCCTGCCTTGCTGCTCCCGCGTTCGCCGCCGCGCCCCCCACTGCCGAGCAGGCGCGCACCCAGCTCGCCGAAGCAGTCACCTGCAAGCGGCACCTCACGACCAGGCAGTTCGACGCCATGGCCCGGCTGCTGGCACCGGCCCCGGCGCGGGCGCAGAACGGCGAATCCAGCGGCGAGTTCCGGCTGACCACGCCCTTGATGGTGCTGGGCCAGCCGGTGAACCAACTGCAGTCGTATGACGGCGACAGCGGCGAGGACGGCATCGACAGTTTCACCGCGTACTTCAGCTCGGCCAGCGTCGAACAGATTGCGGCACTGGCGAAGATGTCCGACCCGGTGGCGGGCACCTATACGAAGGAAGTGGGCCGGCACAACCTGGATGTGCAGCAGTTCGACGGCCAGACCACCATCGCCTGTTCCTACAACCTGCGCTGACCCGGCCCAGCCCAGCGCCCCTCCCGCCCGCCGCGCCGCATGAAAGCCCGCGCGGGCAGGGGTAGAATGGCGGGGTGAATTTCCCCGTCCAAGCCATCACCCTCGACCTTGACGACACGCTGTGGCCGTTCGCTCCGATCGGCGCCCGCATCGAACAGGTCCTGCACGCGTGGATGTGCGAACACAGCCCCGCTACCGCCGCGATGTATCCGGTGGAGGCAATGCGCGAACTGCGCGAACGGCTGTACCACGCCCATCCGCACCTCCATCACGACCTGAGCGCGCTGCGCCGGCTGACCCTGCACGAAGCCCTGCACACCAGTGGTGCCAGCCTCGATCTGCTGGAACCGGCGTATGAAGTGTTCTACGCCGCGCGCAACCAGGTGGAGTGCTATCCCGATGCGATCGACGCGCTGGCACGCATTGCCGCACGGGTACCGGTGGCGGCGCTGAGCAACGGCAACGCCGACCTGGAGCGGATCGGCCTGGCCCATCATTTCGCCTTCCAGCTGGGTTCGCGCGAACACGGCGCGGCCAAGCCCGAAGCCAGCATCTTCCATGCCGCGTGCACCCGCCTGGGTGTGGCACCGGCACAGGTACTGCACGTCGGCGACCATGCCGACATGGACGTGGCCGGGGCGATCGCCGCCGGCCTGCGCGGCTGCTGGATCAACCGCGACGCAGCCACCTGGACCCATCCGCAGCTGCAGCCGGACCTGCAGTTCGACACCCTTACCGGCCTGGCCGACTGGTTGGACGCCAACCTCGACGCCGCCGCACCCCGGAGTATCTGACGCATGAGCGAGATCACTGGTTTCACCGCCGACACCGCCGCGGCGCTGCCGCTGTACGTGCTGGACCGCGAGCAGTTCGCCGCGTGGAAGGACAGCCAGCCGGCTGCCACGCAGGCATGGCTGGCATCGCAGGGCTTCAACGCCGGCGCCCACAGCGTGGCGCTGCTGCCGGGCACCGATGGCCTGGGCGGTGCCGTGATGGGCGTGGGTGATCGTGGCGATGCCTACAGCTATGCGCATGCGCCGCATGCATTGCCGGAAGGCAGCGTCTGGCAGCTGGCCAATGAACTGCCGGCCGCCGAACTGGCGCTGCTGCAGCTGGGCTGGGGCCTGGGCAGCTACCGCTTCGACCGCTACCGCAAGCGCAACCGCGCACCGGCGCAACTGGTGGCTGCACCGTCCGGCGAAGTGGCCGACCTGATCGCCGCCAGCCTGCGCGTGCGCGACTGGGTCAACACCCCGACCGAAGACATGGGCCCGCAGCAGCTGGAAGACGCCGCGCGCGCACTGGCCGATGCACATGGTGCACAGGTCGATGCGATCACCGGCGATGAACTGCTGAAGCAGAACTTCCCGGCCATCCACGCCGTCGGCCGCGCTTCGCACCGTGCGCCGCGCCTGGTCGTGCTGCGCTGGGGCAAGGAAACGGACCCGGCGCTGGTGCTGGTCGGCAAGGGCGTGTGCTTCGATACCGGCGGCCTGGACATCAAGCCCGCCGACGGCATGCGCAACATGAAGAAGGACATGGGCGGCGCCGCACACGCGCTGGCCTTGGCCGGCCTGGTGATGGCGCGCGGGCTGCCGGTGCGCCTGACCCTGCTGGTGCCGGCGGTGGAAAACGCGATCGGTCCGGATGCCTTCCGCCCGGGCGAAGTCATCGCCACCCGCAAGGGCCTGAGCGTGGAGATCGACAACACCGACGCCGAGGGCCGCGTGATCCTGTGCGACGCGCTCACCTTCGCCGGCGAGCAGAAGCCGGACCTGGTGCTGGACTTCGCCACCCTCACCGGTGCCGCGCGCATCGCACTGGGCCCGGACCTGCCGGCACTGTTCAGCAATGACGATACGGTGGCCCAGCAATGGCTGCAGGCCGGCGACGCCACCCGCGATCCGGTCTGGCGCATGCCGCTGTGGCGCCCCTACCTGCGCTACCTGAGCAGCGGCATCGCCGACCTGGCCAACGCCGGTTCGCGCATGGCCGGCTCGGTGACCGCCGCGCTGTACCTGGAACGCTTCCTGGAAGACGGCCAGCGCTGGGCGCACCTGGACGTGTATGCCTGGAACGACGGCGAACGCCCGGGCCGCCCGGCCGGTGGCGAAGCCCTGGCGCTGCGCTCGGCATGGGCGATGCTGAAGGCGCGTTACAGCTGATCGGGTGGGTGCCGACCTTGGTCGGCACGCCGTACCCGGCCCGACCGCCGGGGCAGGCATGGGATGGGAGCGGCCCGTGCCCGGGCACCGGCACCGGCGCGGTAGAGTCGACTGTTAGTCGACTCCTATTGAAATCCGACTGCTCTTCAAACCGACTGCTCTTCAATTGGAACCGGCCGTGAAAACCCCGCGCTGCGCGCGCGAGTCGACTGACAGTCGACTCTACCGGGGCGTTGGCAGGGCTGGAAGTTTGACGAAAAATTGAATTTCGGCCGCGGCCGGGTTCTGCGAGGATGTGTGGGTCGACCACCCACACGCTCCGTGAAGGCAGGACTCCGACCATGTCGCTCTTCCGCTACACCCGCGCCGGCCAGACGCCGGGCGCACCGCGCAGGCATTCGCCGCTGCTCTGGATCGCACTGATCGCACTCATTCTGGGTGCCGTCGCGCTGACCTTCGCTTGGCTGGCCGGCTGGATCGGCGGTCGCCTGACCGCGCAGCGCTTCACCGACACCATCGAGGCCACCGGCCCGGCCCACCCCGGGTTCCGCCGTGCGCACAGCAAGGGCATCTGCGTAAGCGGTTGGTTCGAACCCAGTGCGCAGGCGCCCACCCTGTCCAGTGCACGAGTATTCTCGCAGCCCCGCGTGCCGGTGATGGGCCGGTTGTCGATCGGCGGTGGCGATCCCTATGGCGCCGACAACACCGCACGCGTCCGCAGCCTCGCGGTGCAGATGGTCAGCGACGATGGCCAGGAATGGCGCATGGCGATGAACAGCTTCCCGTTCTTCGCGGTGCCCACGGCCGAAGCGTTCTACGAGCAGACGCGCGCCTCCATTCCCGACCCGGCCACCGGCAAGCCGGACCCGCAGAAGATGGCGGCAGTGCTGGCGAAATATCCCAGTGCGCAGGCGTTCCAGCAGTGGGCCAAGACGGCGCCATGGACCAGCAGTTGGGCCGACACCACCTTCAACAGCGTCAACAGCTTCTGGTTCACCAATGCGCAGGGCCAGAAGCGCGCGGTGCGCTGGCGCTGGCAGCCACAGGCGGCTGTGGTGGAGATGGATGCGGAAACGCGCAAGCAGGCCAGCGTCGATTTCCTCAGCCAGGAACTGAAACAGCGCCTGGCCAGTGGCCCGGTGCGCTGGAACCTGGTCGTCAGCACCGCCGCGGCGGGTGATGCCATCGATGATCCGTCGGTGCCGTGGCCCGCGTCGCGCGATGAGGTGGTGGCCGGCGTACTCAGCCTGGACCGCATGCAGTCGCAGGAACAGGGCGCCTGCGGCCAGATCAACTTCGATCCATTGATCCTGCCCAGTGGCGTGCGCGGCAGTGACGATCCGATCCTGGCCGCCCGCTCTGCGGTGTATTCGCAGTCGTTCAACCGCCGCGAGCGCGAGCGCGCCAGCGGCAATGTCGAACAACCGAAGGAGGCCGCGCGATGAACACCCACAACGGCCACTTCAATCTGCTGGCGCGTGTACTGCACTGGACCATGGCGCTGATGATCATCGCCATGCTGTTCATCGGCGTGACCATGGTCGCCTCGCTGCACCTGCGTCCGGTGCTGATCGACCTTCACCGCCCGCTGGGCATCGCGATCCTGCTGCTGGTGCTGCTGCGCCTGTACAACCGCCTGCGCCACCGCCCGCCGCCGCTGCCCGCCGACCTGCCGGTCTGGCAGGCAATGGCGGCCAAGGCCTCGCACTGGATGCTGTATGCGCTGATGCTGGCGATGCCGTTGATCGGCTGGGCGATGCTGTCGGCCGGCGGCTACCCGATCGTGCTGTGGGGTGGCCTGCACCTCCCGCCGATCGTGCCGCACACCCCGGCGTTGTATGCCGCGCTGCGTAATGCGCACAGCCTGCTGGCGTATGTGTTGTTCGCCACGGTGCTGATGCATGTGGGTGCGGCGCTGTTCCACCTGTGGGTGCGGCGCGATGGGGTGTTCCAGGCGATGGCGCGCGGGAAGGATTGATCGCGGGTTCCCCTGCGCGGACGCATGGGTAGCGCCGGGCCATGCCCGGCGGATCGTTTCCGCGACTGCGGTGGGGTGTCACTTTTCTTTTCGCGCGAAAAGAAAAGTAACCAAAAGAAACGCGCCGCCAGAGCGCGAGCCGGTGCTGCGCACCGGTGCCCTGTGCTTCTCGGTGAATCAGGGGACGGCGCCGAACTCGCTACGCTCAAACACCGGCGCCTCTTCGCCCCTGATTCCCCTGCGATGCTCGGCTCGCTCAAGGCGGACCCAACATCAAGAGCGACAGCTGCACCCAGTAGATCCACGCCATGCGTGGATGCTGTTGCCGTTGATCTTGACCTTCCAGTCCGCCTTGAGCGAGCCGAGCACCGCAGGTCCGGCGAGGGCGAAGAGGCGCGGGTGTCTGAGCGCAGCGAGTTCCCGCGCCGTCCCTCGACGGACCGAGGAGCGCAGGGCACCGGCGTGCGAAGTACGCCGGCTCGCGGCCGGCGGAGCGTTTCTTTGGTTACTTTCTTGATGGCGCACATCCATGTGCACCACCCTGCGGGCCGGCTGCGCCGTTCCGCGCTGCTCCTGCAGCGCGGTGCACGAGCAAAGAAAGTGACACCTCTCCGCAGGCGCGGAAATGATCCGCCGGGCATGGCCCGGCGCTACCAGTGCGTCGGCGTACGCCCCCTACAACCACCCCTTCTGCCGCGCCAGCCGGTACGCCTCGATCCGGTTGGCCACGCCCAGCTTGCCGATGCACTCGGACAGGTAGTTGCGCACCGTGCCGTGCGACAGCCCCAGCTGCTCAGCAATCTCGCTGGCAGTGCGGCCCTCGCCTGCCAGCCGCAGCACGCGGCGTTCGCGATCGGTCAGCGGGTCGGCCTGCGACCAGGCGTCCAGTGCCAGCTGCGGGTCGATCGCGCGGATGCCCTGTTTCACCTTGCGCAGTGCATCGGCCAGGTTCTCTGCCGGTGCATCCTTCAACAGGTAGCCCAGCACGCCTGCTTCCAGCGCGCGGCGCAGGAAACCGGCACGAGCGAAGGTGGTCACGATCACCACCTTGATCGGCAGTTCATGGCGGGCAATACGCTGGGCCAGCTCCAGCCCCGACAGGCCCGGCATCTCGATGTCGGTGACCAGGATGTCCGGCTGCAGCTGCTGCAGCATGCGCCAGGCCGCCTCGCCGTCGGCGGCGCTGCCAAGCACCTCGATATCCGGTTCCAGCCCCAGCAAGGCCGATAGCGCGCCGCGCACCATGGCCTGGTCTTCGGCCAGCAGGATGCGGATCATGCGGCACCGTCCTGCGCCAGCGACGGCGGTGCAGCCGGTGGCAGCGGCGTGGTCGCCGCGGCCAATGGCACACGCACGGTCAGCACGGTGCCGTCGCCCCGTACCGATTGCACCGCCAACTGCCCGCCCAGTGCCGCCACGCGTTCGCGCATGCCACACAGGCCATTGCCCTCTGCCTCTACGCCGCCACGACCATCGTCGCGGATCTGCATCGCCAGCATTCGTCCTTCCAGCATGAATTCCACCCGCGCCTGCGTCGCCTGCGCATGGCGCACGATATTGGTTGCGGCCTCGCGCAGCACCAGCGCCAGGCCGCGCTCGACGTCCACCGGCATCGGCGGTGGAGGCGCGTACTGCAGGTGCACCTGCTGGCACTCCAGCAGCAGGCGCGCCGAAGCCAGTTCGCCAGCCAGGTCACTGGCGCGGATGCCGGTAACCGCGCTGCGCACCTGGGCCAGCGCTTCGCGGGCGATGTCCTCGGCTTCGCCGATCTCCTGCCGCGCACGGGCATCGCCGCGGTCGTGCAGCTTGCGTGCCAGTTCCAGCTTCAAGGTGATCAGCGACAGGGTGTGGCCCAACAGGTCGTGCAGGTCGCGGCCGATGCGCTCACGCTCGGCGGTGGTCGCCAGCCGCCGCACCTCCTCCTGCGACAGCTGCAGCGCGGCATCCTTCTCCTTGTTCACGGCCTCCACGTTCACCACCATGCCGATGATGAACGACACCGCCGGCACCCAGACCAGGCTCTGCCACGGATAGTGCGCCAGATGGGCCACCAGGTAGAAGGCCGCATTGAGCACGGCCAGCTGCAGCAGGTAGCGCCACCAGCTGCCACGCCCGCAGACCCGCAGCATCACGCAGCCAAAGATGAAGTAGCTGATGCCCGACGGGTACCAGGGCACCAGCACGATCGCCAGTGCGGTCATCGCCAATGCGTAACGTGGCGCATGGTGGCGGGGAGACAACAGCAGGCGCGCGTACAGCAGCAGGAACAGCGGATAGCTGGCCAGGGTGAAGCCCAGCCAGCGCAGCGTGTAGCCGCCGGCGAACAGCGGCGTCATGAACACCCACACCGTCCACAGCAGGTGGATGGCATCGGCCCAGGCCGGTTTGCCGCGGCGCAGGTTGTCGGCCACTGCCGAGTCCGGTGCGGGGCGCAGCAGGGGAGCAAGCCAGCTCGACGACACGGGTTGATCCAGGCGGGGACGATCGCTGCCGATCATGCCAGTTCAGCCGATCCGGCGCAGGCGGCGGCGGGCCAGCAGCAACGCCGCGAGGGTGACCGCCAGCAGCACCAGCAGGTGGCCGGCGACGCTGCCCACCGACGGCAGTCCGACCACCGGCAGCGCCAGCTGCGCCAGGTGCCAGGTCGGCCACAGCGGCGCCATCATCGAAAACACCTTGGGCAACGCCGACAGCGGCAGCCACAGCCCCGACAGCAACGCCAGCGGCAGGTAGACCAGATTGACCATCGCCGGCGCTGCGCTGGCACTGACATGGCTGCCGATCAGCAGGCCGATCGCACCCAGCGGCAACGCGGCCAGGCCCGCCACCGCCAGCAGCTGCAGCATCTGCACTGCCTGAAGCTGCACGCCACCCAGCGCGCGCGCCACGCCGATCAACAGAGCAGCCACCAGCAGCGCGAACATCACGGCCATCGCAAGTCGCGCCAGCAACGGTGCCGCCGCCGGCATCGGCAGTGCGCGCTTGAGAGTCAGCAGGCCGCCTTCACGGTCCAGCGCCAGCTGCACGCCGAAGCCGAACAGGGCCGGCGCCATCGCGCCGAACACGCAGTAGGTGGCCAGCAGGTACAGCGGTGCATGGCCGCGGCCCAACAGCACGCCGAACAACAGGTAGAACAGCACCGGGAACAGCAGCGAGGGGACGGCGAAGGCGGGAGTACGCCAGGCGCGGCGCAGCTCGGCCTGCAGTTCGGCACGGTACGGGCGCAGCGTGCGCCGCCAGGTCGATACCGGACGCGCAGCGGCGACGGTCGGATTCAGGGTATTCATGCGGCCTCCCGGGTCAGGTCGAGGAAGGCATCGGCCAGCGCCGCGCCCTGTACTTCCAGTTCGCGCAGCTGCGCATCGGCGGCCAGCAGACGGGCCACCACCGGCTCGGCCGGGCTCGCCAGCAGCTGCAGGTGCTCACCGTCGCGCTGCACCTGCTGAACCCCCGGCCAGTGCTGCACGTCGTCGGCCAGCAGCACGCTGCGGCAGCGGATGCGGCGCGGCCGGTCGGCGAGGCGCAGTTCGGCCAGCGGCGCATCGGCCAGCACCCGGCCCTGTTCCAGCACCACCACCTGCTGCGCCAGCGCTTCGGCTTCCTCCAGGTAGTGGGTGGTCAGCAGTACACCGCAGCCTTCGGCCACCAGCTGCCGGATGGCCTGCCACATGGTCTGCCGCGCCTGGATGTCCAGCCCGGTGGTGGGCTCGTCCAGAAACAGCACCCGCGGGCGGCCGCACAGCGCGATGGCGAACTGCACCGCACGCTGCTGGCCACCGGACAGCTGGCCGTAGCGGCGGCCCGCCAGCGCCTGCAGTCCGGCACGCTGCAGTACCTCCTGCAACGGCATCGGGTCGGGGTAGCAGGCACTGGCCTGGGCCACCAGTTCGTCCACCTGCAGCATCGGCGGAAGGTTCGTGCTCTGCAGCATCACGCCCAGGCCGAGGCGGCTGGCGCGCTGCTGTGGGTCGCCACCGAGCAGCTCGACCTGCCCGGCGTCGGCGCGGCGCAGGCCCAACAGCACGCTGATCGCGGTACTCTTGCCGGCACCGTTGCGGCCCAGCAATGCCAGCACCTGGCCAGCGCGGACCTGCAGGTCGATGCCATGCAGGGCGGTATGGTCGCGATAGCGCACCTGCACCTGCTGCAGGCGGGCCAGCGACGGGGCGATCGGATCCATGGGCGGTACCGGTAGCGGGGACGTTGCCATCCTGTGCCGCCGTGGTCACATTTCGCAGTTGCCGCCGTCAGTGTCATCGGATGACAGCTGTCACTGCCGTCATCGCTGTGCCTGCCTTCATGCTGTGCCGCACGCTCCACCGCCGGAACCGCCGCCGTCCGCTCTTCCGGCCACACCCGCCCGAACGTCTGTGATGGAACGAATGAACGCTTCTGCCGAGCTGTTGAAGGAACTCCGTATCGACCGCAAGTCGTCGCCGCCCGCCTCCGGTGGCAATGGCGGTGGCCGCCGCTGGCTGTGGATCACGATTGCCGTGATTGCCGTGCTGCTGGCCGCCGGCGCCTTCGCACTGTTCGGCCGCACCCCGGCCGTGGAGGTGGAAACCGCACCCGCGGTGGCCATCCAGCAGGGCAGCGCCAGCAGTTCGGTGCTTGATGCCAGCGGCTACGTGGTCGCCCGGCGCATGGCCACGGTATCGGCCAAGATCACCGGCAAGGTGCGCGAGGTGATGATCGAGGAAGGCATGCGCGTCGAAGCCGGCCAGGTGATGGCCACCCTGGACCCGATCGATGCCGATGCGCAGCGCAGCCTGTATGCCTCGCAGCTGCAGGCCGCACGCAGCCAGGTGGCCGGGCTGGAGGCACAGCAGAAGCAGGCCGCCGCCGAGGCCAGCCGGCTGCAGGCGCTGGTCGGCCAGCAGCTGGTGTCGCGCTCGCAGTACGACCAGGCCGTGGCCCAGCGCGACAGCCTGCGCGCACAACTGGACACCGCACAGCGCAACGTCAAGGTCGCCCACGACCAGCTGGCCATCGCCGACCTGGGCGTGGACAACAACGTGGTGCGCGCGCCGTTCTCCGGCGTGGTCACCGCCAAGGCGGCGCAGCCGGGCGAAATCGTCTCGCCGCTGTCGGCCGGTGGTGGCTTCACCCGTACCGGCATCGGCACCATCGTCGACATGGACTCGCTGGAAATCGAAGTCGAGGTTGGCGAGGCCTTCATCGGCCGCGTGCAGCCGAAGATGCCAGTGGAAGCCACGCTCAATGCCTACCCGGAGTGGAAGATCCCGGGCGAGGTGATCGCCATCATCCCCACCGCCGACCGCGGCAAGGCCACGGTGAAGGTGCGCGTGGCGCTGAAGGTGAAGGACCCGCGCATCGTGCCGGAGATGGGCGTGCGGGTCAGCTTCCTGGAACAGGCCCAGCCGCAGGCCGCCGCCAAGCCGCAGGGCGTGCGCGTGCCGGGCGGTGCCGTGGTCCAGCGCGACGGCGCCTCGGTGGCCTTCGTGCTGGGCGACGAGAGCCGCGTGCAGCAGCGCACGGTCCATGCCGGCCAGGCGATGGGCAAGGACCGCCAGATCCTCAAGGGCGTGAGCGCAGGTGAATCGGTGGTGGTGAACCCGCCGGACACCCTGCGCGATGGCGCCAAGGTGCAACAGAAACAAGCGCAGTAACGGCCTGGCGCCCGCGGGCGCCGCCGGCAGCACCGCTCGACGCACGCCCCCGGCCATCGCCGGCGTGATTTCCCGTTTCCCGCCTTCCGTGGAGAACCACCCATGTCGACCCTGGTTTCACTGCGCAACATCACCAAGACCTACCAGCGTGGCCCCGAGAAAGTGCAGGTGCTGCACGGCATCGACCTGGACATCGCCAGCGGCGACTTCGTGGCGCTGATGGGCCCGTCGGGCTCGGGCAAGACCACCCTGCTCAACCTGATCGGCGGCCTGGACAACCCCAGTGGCGGCGAAATCAGCATCGAAGGCGAGCGCATCGACCAGATGAGCGGCGGCCAGCTGTCGACCTGGCGCAGCCATCACGTCGGCTTCGTGTTCCAGTTCTACAACCTGATGCCAATGCTGACCGCGCAGAAGAACGTGGAGCTGCCGCTGCTGCTGACCCACCTGAGTGCCTCCCAGCGCAAGCGCAATGCCGAAATCGCGCTGACCCTGGTCGGCCTGGCCGACCGCCGCAGCCATCGTCCCAATGAACTGTCCGGCGGCCAGCAGCAGCGCGTGGCGATCGCCCGCGCGATCGTCTCCGACCCAACCTTCCTGATCTGCGACGAACCCACCGGCGACCTCGACCGCCAGTCCGCCGAGGAGATCCTGGGCCTGCTGCAGCAGCTCAACCGCGAACACGGCAAGACCATCATCATGGTCACCCATGACCCGAAGGCCGCCGAGTACGCCACGCACACGGTGCACCTGGACAAGGGCGAGCTGGCCGACGCGCCGCTGGCCCACTGACGGAGGCCACGGCGATGAAATACTTCTCGTTGGTGTGGGCGCAGCTGTTCCGCAGCCGCACGCGCACCTTGTTGACCCTGCTGTCGGTGGTGGCCGCGTTCCTGCTGTTCGGCATGCTCGACTCGGTGCGCGTGGCGTTCTCGTCCGGTGGCAGCGTGGAAGGCGCCAACCGCCTGGTGGTGGCCTCGCGGCTGTCGATCACCCAGTCGCTGCCGATCCGCCTGGAAACCCAGATCCGCCAGGTGGCCGGCGTGCGCGATGTGGCCTACGGCATGTGGTTCGGCGGCATCTACCAGGACCCGAAGAACTTCTTCCCGAACTTCTCGGTGTCGCCCAACTACTTCGATGTCTACCGCGAACTGCAGATCGAGCCGGCGCAGCTGGAAGACTGGAAACAGACCCGCACCGGCGCGATCGTCGGCGAATCGCTGGCCAAGCAGTTCGGCTGGAAGATCGGCGACACCATCCCGTTGCAGGCGACGATCTTCCCGCGTGGCGGCAGCAACGACTGGCCGCTGGAGCTGAAGGGCATCTACCGCTCCAAGGACCGTGCGCTGGCCGCCAATGAAGAACGCCAGTTGATGATGAACTGGAAGTACTTCGATGAATCCAACGACTACATCAAGAACCAGGTGAGCTGGTACACGGTGACGCTGGACAATCCGGATCATTCCTCGCGGGTGGCGCAGGCCATCGATGCAATCTCGGCCAACTCCGACCACGAGACCAAGACCCAGACCGAATCGGCGTTCCAGCAGGCCTTCGTCAAGCAGTTCGCGGACATCGGCATGATCGTCACTTCGATCATGGGCGCGGTGTTCTTCACCCTGCTGCTGCTGACCGGCAACACCATGGCCCAGGCCGTGCGCGAGCGCGTGCCCGAACTGGCCACGCTGAAGACGCTGGGCTTCAAGGACAGCACCGTGCTGACCCTGGTGATGGTGGAGTCGGTGCTGCTGATCGGCCTCGGCGGCCTGATCGGCATGGGCTTGGCCGCGCTGATCCTTCCGGCGATCGGGCCAAAGAGCATGGGCATGCTGCCGCCACACGTACCGACGCCGACCTGGCTGATGGGGCTGGGCCTGATCGTGGTGATCGGCATCATCGTCGGGCTGCTGCCCGCGCTGCGTGCCAAGCGCCTGAAGATCGTCGACGCACTGGCCGGCCGCTGAGGAGGACACCGACATGTTCAAGAGCAAACTCAAGAAGTGGCTGGGCAACGGCGTGACGGTGCTGCTGCTGGTGATCGGCCTGGTGCTGTGGATCAGCCTGCCGTGGATCGGCGTGCTGGCCGTCGCCGTGCTGGTGGCCTTGTGGCTGCTGCTGACCCGTGGCGGGCGGCTGGCACTGGCGGCCACCCGCATCGGCGTGGCCAGCCTGCCGCAGCGCTGGGGTGCGTCCTCGGTGATCGTGGTCGGCATCGCCGGCGTGGTCGGCGTGCTGGTGGCGATGCTGGCGATGGGCGAAGGCTTCCAGGCCACGCTCAACAATACCGGCGATGACACCACCGCCATCGTGCTGCGCGGTGGCTCGCAGGCCGAGACCAATTCGGTGATCACCCGCGAACAGGTGCCGACGCTGTCCACCCTGCCCGGCATCAGCCGCGATGGCGAAGGCCGGCCGCTGCTTTCGCCGGAGCTGTCACAGGTGGTCAACCTGGTTTCCAAGTCCGACGGCACCGACGTCAACGCGCAGTTCCGCGGCGTCGGCCCGCAGGCGTGGGCCGTGCATGACAAGGTCAAGATCATCGAAGGCCGCAGGTTCGCCACCGGCCTGCGCGAGATCGTGGTCGGCCAGGGCGCCAGGGGCCAGTTCCGCGACATGGACGTGGGCAGGACGCTGACCCTGGGCAACCAGACCTGGACCGTGGTCGGCGTGTTCGCCACCGGCGATGCACATGATTCGGAACTGTGGACCGACGCCGATACGCTGGCCACCACCTACCAGCGCAGTGCGTGGCAGTCGATCAGCGTGCGTACCGATGGCAAGGCCGGCTTCGAGCAGTTCAAGGCGGCGGTCGCCGCCGACCCCCGCCTGAAGCTGGACGTGGAAACCACCCGTGTCTACTACAGCAAGCAGGGCGGCGGGCTGACCAAGCTGATCGACATCCTCGGCAAGGTGATCGGCACGATCATGGCGGTGGGTGCGGTGTTCGGCGCGCTCAATACCATGTATGCCGCTGTTGCCACGCGTGCGCGCGAGATCGCCACCATGCGCGCGATCGGCTTCCGTGGCCTGCCGGTGGTCACCGCGGTGATGCTGGAGACGATGCTGCTGGCGCTGCTGGGCGGCCTGCTGGGGTGTGCGGTGGCGTGGCTGCTGTTCAATGGCTACAGCGTGTCCACCATCGGCAGCAACTTCAGCGCGGTGGTGTTCAAGTTCCATGTTTCGCCGGAACTGTTGTGGACCGGCCTGAAATGGGCACTCGGCATCGGCCTGGTCGGTGGCCTGTTCCCGGCGCTGCGCGCGGCACGTTTGCCGATCACCACGGCGTTGCGCGAAACCTGAGCATCGCGCACGGATTGAATGGACGTTCTGCAGGGGGACGGAGCGAAGGCTCCGTCCCTTTCATTTTGCGCGTCATCCACGCATGGCGTGGATCTACTGATGCGGTGCATCGCATGTGAGGTCGTGTAGATCCACGCCATGCGTGGATGAAGGCGTGCGCACACACGTCACTACAGATCGCGGCAACGCAGCCGCTATCGATGCCTCTGCCCATCGCGCACGCAACGTGCGTGACGCTGCGCACATCGCATCTGTGGATTGTTGGTTGCGATTCATCTTCGCGCACATTCAGCAGCATGGCGACAAACAGTTACGAATGGAAACACTCTAGAATCCCGGCCCCCACGTTGGTTTGCAGCACCCCACGCGCCCACAGAACGGACGCTTGTTTTCCTGAAACACGAGATGTCACGGATGTCCCTGAAAACCACTCCGCTGCGCAACGCGATCGTCATCGCGCTGGCCGCCAGCTGCACCACCCCCGCCTTCGCACAGAGCGCCGGCGATACCCCGACCAACCTCGACCGCATCGAAATCACCGGCTCGCGCATCCGCCAGGCCAGTGTCGAGACCGCACAGCCGGTCGTCGCGCTCAGCCGCGCCGAGATCGAGAAGAAGGGCTACATCAACGTCGCCGACATCCTGCAGGACGTCACTGCAGCCGGCGCACCGAGCCTGAGCCGCTCGTCGTCGCTGAGTTCTTCGCGCGACTTCGGCGGCACGTACGTCAGCCTGCGCAACCTCGGCCCGGAACGCAGCCTGGTGCTGATCGACGGCCGCCGCATGGGCGTCAGCGCCGGCGGCTACTCCGACCTGGCTTCGATTCCCTCGGCGATTGTCGAGCGCGTGGAAGTGCTGACCGACGGCGCATCCGCGCTGTATGGCTCGGACGCCATCGCCGGTGTGGTCAACATCATCACCCGCAAGAACTTCGACGGTGGCGAAGCCAGCGTCTACGTCGGCCAGTACGGTGAAGGCGACGGCCAGAAGCGCTCCTACAGCGCCACCTTCGGCAAGACCTTCGACCGCGGTTGGTTCAGCGTCGGCGCCGAGCGCACCAAGGAAGACGAGATCCTCGGCAGCGAGCGCGAGTTCAGCCGTTACCCGGGTGGCCCGCGCCATCCCGACGACATCAAGGCACTGAACCAGACCACGCAGTGGGGCAGCGTCACCGTCGACGGCAAGTCGCTGACCGTGGGCCCGGGCGGCGACCCGAGCCAGAAGGGCAATTTCCACACGCCCAATCCGGCCGACGGTGCCAACACCAAGACCAACATGAGCCTGCTGAGCGGCCTGGAGCGCACTTCGGTGTTCGCCAACGGTGGCTTCTCGATCACCGATGACCTGCGCATCGTCGCCGACGCGCTGTACAGCAAGCGCGAGTCGACCAAGCACCTGGCCGGCTACCCCTACTCGGTGTCCACCGCACAGGCCCGCAACGGTTCCCGTGCCGCCCTGTCCAAGGACAGCGCGTTCAACCACTGGGGCCAGGACGTGCTGTTCTCGCACCGCACCGAAGAAATGCCGCGTGCGACCGAGAACAACCTGGACACCAAGCGCGCCAGCATCGGCCTGGAAGGCAGCTTCGAAACCGGTTCGCGTTACTGGGACTGGAACGTCAGCTACATGTACAACCGCAATGAAGGCGAGCGCATCGGTACCGGCAGCATGTACCAGCCGCACGTCGACCTGGCGGTCGGCCCGTCCTTCATGGATGGCACCGTGGCACGCTGCGGCACCCCGGGCGCGGTGATCGCCGGCTGCGTGCCGTGGAACCCGGCCGCGCCGATGGGCTATGCGGGCCCGGGCTCGCTGAGCAACCAGGACGTGCAGGACTACCTGTTCACCCGCTTCGTCGACAAGATGAAGAGCACCACCAAGGTCGCCAGCGCCAACATCTCCGGTTCGGTGTTCACCCTGCCGGCCGGCGACGTGATGGCCGCGATGGGCTTCGAGCACCGCAGCGAAGAAGCCAGCTACACCCCGGACCTGATGGTGCAGAAGGGCCAGATTGCCGGCACCACTGGCCAGCCGACCCGTGGCGACTACTCGCTCAACGAGGTCTACCTGGAGCTGCAGGTACCGCTGCTGGCCGACATGCCGTTCGCGCGTGAACTGTCGCTGGACCTGGCCGGCCGCTACACCGACTACAACACCTTCGGTTCGACCACCAACAGCAAGTTCGGCCTGAAGTGGAAGCCGATCGACAGCCTGCTGGTGCGCGCGACCTATGGCACCGGCTTCCGTGCGCCGACCGTGGACGACCTGTACGGCGGTGCGGTGAAGAGCCGTGATTCGTTCACCGATCCGTGCGATACCTCGTTCGGCATCGCTGCCAGCAGCTCGACCGTGGCCGCACGTTGCCAGGCGCTGAAGGTGCCGGCGAACTTCCGCCAGCAGACCGCGTCGGAAGGCAACGTCGCCAACCGTCCGGGCCAGCAGGGCATCGCCGATTTCGACTCCGGTTCCAATGCGAACCTGAAGCCGGAAACCGCCAAGACCTGGACCGTGGGCCTGGTGTACAGCCCCGAGTTCGTGCCGGGCCTGGACGTCAGCCTGGACTGGTGGAAGATCCGCATCGACAACGCGATCGTGGGCGAGTCGGCCACCGACATCCTCAACCAGTGCTACGTGCAGGGCGTGGATTCGGCCTGCGGCCGCTTCACCCGTTCCACCAGTGCCAAGACGCTGGGCCAGGTGACGTCGCTGGACCGCTCGCTGGTCAATGCGGGTTACCGCGAAACCGCCGGCTATGACTTCAGCCTGCGTTACCGCCTGCCGGAAACCGCGTTCGGCCGCTTCGCCGCCACCTGGAACACCACCTACACCGACTACCTGGAGCAGCGCAACGACAGCGCCGCCACCACGCCGGTGGAGCAGAAGACCGGCTGGCAGGGCAACTTCCGCGTCCGTTCGACCTTCAACCTGGATTGGCAGTACGGCGACCTGGGCATCGGCTGGACCGCCCGCTACTACTCGGGCATGAAGGAAGCCTGTTCGTATGACCTGGCCGGTGGCCCGGACTGCAACATGGCCGGCTTCGTCTCGCCGTACACCGATGCGCAGCCGAGCCGCAAGGTGGGCTCCAACACCTTCCACGACCTGCAGGTGCGCTACAGCCTGCCGTGGGACGGCACCGTGTCGCTGGGCGTGAACAACGTCTTCGACCACCAGGGTCCGATCATGTACAGCCAGCCGAACAGCAGCTTCACCTACTACGGTGGCTTCGACATCGGTCGTTTCATGTACATGAAGTACCAGCAGCGCTTCTAAGCCTGCAACCGCGTTCCCGCCACCGCCATCTCTCTCTCCTGGCGGTGGATGGAAGCAGAACGGCGCCCCTCGGGGCGCCGTTCTTTTTTTGCCGGAAGGCGGGGGTCGGATCCCTTCGCTACACGAAGGGCTCTGACCCCTGGGTCGTTACCGCTTCGCGCGCATCGTGCGGATGTTGTCGCCGACAAACAGGATCAGGCCAGCCCAGATCGCCGCGAACCCGATTGCCTTGGCGGTGTCGAACGCTTCGTGGAAGAAGAACACGCCCAGCAGCAGCTGCAGGCTCGGCGCGATGTACTGCAGGATGCCGACTAGCGACAGCGGAATGCGCTTCACGCCGTAGGCGAAGCCGATCAGCGGTACCGCAGTGACCGCGCCGCCGAAGATCAGCAGCAGGTCGTTGCGCCAGCCCCAGCCATGGAAGAACGCGCCGCCATGGCCGTTCTCGGCCCAGATCGCAAACGCCAGCGCCGGCAGGAACAGGTACATGCTCTCCACGCCCAGGCCGGCCACCGGATCAACCGAGACCAGCTTGCGCAGCAGGCCATACAGGCCGAACGAACAGGCCAGGCCCAGCGCGATCCACGGGGGTGTACCCGCGTCGATCGTCAGCCAGGCCACGCCCACCGCTGCCATCGCCACCGCCACCCATTGCAGGCGGCGCAGGCGCTCCTTCAGCACCAGCACGCCCAGCAGCACGTTCACCAGCGGATTGATGAAGTAGCCCAGGCTGGTCTCGATGACGTGGCCGGCATTGACCGCCCAGATGTACAGGCCCCAGTTGAAGGCGATGGTCAGGCTGGACACCAGCAGGATCGGCAGCGCGCGCGGCTGGGCGGCAATCTTCTGCCACCAGCCCAGGCGCGCGCTGAGCAACAGCCAGCCCAGCACCAGCACGGTGCTCCAGATGATGCGGTGGGCGATGATCTGGAACGAAGGCACCTCGTTGAGCAGGTGCCAGTACACCGGCACCAGGCCCCAGATCACGAAGGTGGACGCAGTGACCAGCAGGCCCCGGCGTTGTTCTTGCTCGTCCATGCTCACTTCTTTCTCGTCCTTGCCATTGTCAACACCACCACACCCAGGAGAATCACCGCCATCGCCAGCAGGTCGCGCCAGCCGAATCGTTCACCGTTCAACAGTGCGCCCAGCAGCACCGCGATCACCGGATTGACGTACGCATAGCTGCCGGCCAGCGCCGGGCGCACGTTCTGCAGCAGCCACACATAGGCGGTGAACGCCACGATCGAACCGAACACGCACAGGTAGGCCATCGCCAGC
Organism: Stenotrophomonas sp. 59; assembly: GCF_030291095.1. Classification (NCBI taxonomy): domain Bacteria; kingdom Pseudomonadati; phylum Pseudomonadota; class Gammaproteobacteria; order Lysobacterales; family Lysobacteraceae; genus Stenotrophomonas; species Stenotrophomonas sp. 59. The sequence continues at coordinate 307,257 of NZ_CP127408.1, read as the reverse complement.
AGGCCACCGGTATCGGGCAGCGTGGTGGGGCGCTCGCCGACCGCCAGGCCGATCAGCACCAGCAGCACGCCACCGCAGATCATCTGCCCGGCGGCGGTCATGAACGGGCCCGGCAGGTCCAGGCCACGTGCCCACACCGAACCGAAGGCCCAGCCGACCGGCGCGATCAGCAGCAGCACCAGCCCGGTCGGCGAGGCCGTCAGGCTGCTGCCGGCATTGAGCCAGACCACGCCGAGGAAGCCGATGGCGATGCCCAGCCACTCACCGCGGCGGGCATGCTGGCCGCGCAGCGCCGAGAACAGCGCCATCCACAGCGGCACCGAGGCCACCGCGGTCGCGGCCAGGCCCGAGGACACCTCACGCTCGGCCAGAACCACCATGCCGTTGCCCAGCACCAGCATGGTCACGCCCATCACCACCAGGTTGCGCCACTGCCGCAGCGTCGGGTTCGGCATCTTCCAGAACAGGCGCAGGGCAAGGAACATCAGGCCGCCAGCAATGATGAACCGGCTGCCGGAGACCATCGTCAGCGGCAGCGCACCGCCATGCAGGGCCTTGGCGATGCCCAGGTAGGTCGAGCCCCAGACCACGTAGACCAGCAGCAATGCCAGCGCGACAAGGCCACCCCGGGGGGCAGCCGCAGACGAAGAGGGGGGAGCCGACATGACACACCAGGGAGCCGGGGGAAGGCGGATTCTAGGACGTTTTGAGTATGGTCCGGCACCCCGTACGGTGGCACGCTGTCATCCATCCATGCACCCTGCTCTGGTCTGCTACCCCGTGTTGACGGCCCATGCAGTACCAAGAGGGCTGCCCGGCCGCGCCGCCCCAAGGCCGGGCGCCGTTTTCCCTGCGCACGGACGCGCCGCATCGAGGATTCCCACCCAGATGAGCACTACGTCCCAACCCGCCGTACCCGCGAACGACCGCGCCGCCCTGCGGCGGTCGATCTCCAATACCCTCAAAGGCTCCGCCGGCAACCTGGTGGAGTGGTATGACGTCTACGTGTACTCGGTATTCGCCGTGTACTTCGAATCACAGTTCTTCTCGCCGGACGACAAGAACTCCACCATGTACGTGTGGGCGATCTTCGCCGCCACGTTCCTGATGCGCCCGATCGGCGCCTGGTTCTTCGGCCGCTTCGCCGACCGCCACGGCCGCCGCCTGGCCCTGACCGTCTCGGTCACGCTGATGGCGCTGTGCTCGTTCCTGATCGCCATTACGCCCACGGCGGCCAGCATCGGTATCTGGGCAGCAGTCATCCTGCTGTTTGCGCGCCTGCTGCAGGGCTTCGCCACCGGCGGCGAATACGGCGCCAGCGCCACCTACATGTCCGAGGCCGCCATTCCGGGCCGTCGCGGCTTCCTGTCCTCGTTCCACTACGTCACCCTGGTCGGCGGCCATGTGCTGGCCCAGCTGACCCTGCTGCTGATGCTGACCTTCTGGGGCAAGCCGGAAATCTCCGAGTGGGGCTGGCGCATCGCCTTCGGCATCGGTGGCATCGCCGCAGTGGTGGTGTTCTGGCTGCGCCGTGGCATGGACGAATCGCTGTCGGAGTCGTCGATCGAAGCCGCGCGCGAGGGCAAGGCCCAGAAGTCCGGCTCGATGTACGAGCTGTTCGTGCACCAGTGGCGGCCGCTGCTGCTGTGCTTCCTGATCACCGCCGGTGGCACCGTGGCCTTCTACACCTACTCGGTGAACGGCCCGAAGATGATCCAGAGCGCCTTCGCGGGCAACGACCCGATGACCGGCACCCTGATCAACCTGGGCGTGCTGGCGTTCCTGATGGTGCTGCAGCCGGTCGGCGGCTGGCTGTCGGACATCATCGGTCGCAAGACCCTGCTGGTGTTCTTCGGTGTCGGCGGCGTGCTGTACAGCTGGTACCTGATCACCCAGCTGCCGCACCAGCACGACGCCACGCTGGCGTTCCTGACCCTGGCACTGGCCTTCGTCATCCTCACCGGCTACACCTCGATCAACGCGGTGGTGAAGGCCGAGCTGTTCCCCACCCACGTGCGTGCACTGGGCGTGGGCCTGGGCTATGCGCTGGCCAACTCGCTGTTCGGCGGCACCGCCCCGCTGCTGTACCAGGGCGCACTGAAGACCGGCCATGTCGACTGGTTCGCCATCTACGTCACCGCGACGATCGCGGTCTCGCTGGTGGTCTACATCTTCTTCCTGACCAACAAGGGCCCGAACTGGCTCGACGGCACCCGCAAGTAAGGGCGCGGTAGTGATCGCGGCCACCGGTGCAATGCCGGTGGCCGCTGTGGAAGACCGGCCGGATGAAACCTGCACGGTAGAGTCGACTGTCAGTCGACTGCTCTTCGATCAGACCGCGAAAAACCCCGCGCTGCGCGCGATAGTCGACTGACAGTCGACTCTACCGCCTGCATTGCGGCATCCTTCCCACGATGGTGAATCGTCGAAGCCCCGACGGGGTAGAGTCGACTGTCAGTCGACTGCTCTTCGATCAGATAGCGAAAAACCCCGCGCTGCGCGCGATAGTCGACTCTACCGCCTGCATCGCGGCATCCATCCCACGATGGTGAATCGTCGAAGCCCCGACAGGGTAGCGTCGACTGTCAGTCGACTGCTCTTCGATCAGACCGCGAAAAACCCCGCGCTGCGCGCGATAGTCGACTCTACCGCCTGCATCGCGACATCCATTCCACGATGGTGAATCGTCGAAGCCCCGGCGGGGTAGCGTCGACTGTCAGTCGACTGCTCTTTGATCAGATAGCGAAAAGCCCCGCGCTGCGCGCGATAGTCGACTGACAGTCGACTCTACACACCGTCATTCACCGGCCCATCAGCGGCGGGCGGATTCGCTCTTGTCGCGCGCGCCGCGGAACTCCGATTCCTTTTCCCACGTCGGCCAGCGGCGGCTGTTGGCCAGCTCCGTGCCCAGGTCATAGACCAGCAGGGTGTCGGCGGCGTGGCCGCTCGGGTCCCAGCTCGGGGTCCAGGCATCGCAGGCCTGGTGGTAGCAGTCGGCGAAGTACTTCTCGCGCAGCGCACGGCCGGCTTCAACGCCGCCGTCCAGCTTGTCCAGGCCCGGGCCGATGGTGATCGCCGGTACGCCCAGGCGGGCGAAGGCGAAGTGGTCGGCGCGGTAGAAGAAGCCGGCCTCCAGGTTCGGATCCGGGCTGTAGCTGCGGCCACGGGCCTTGGCCACGCGCTCCAGGTCGCCTTCCAGCGAGACACGGCCCTTGCCCCACGACGCAATGTCACGGGTCGGGCCATCCGGGCTGAACATCTCGATGTTCAGCACCGCGGCAGTCTTGTCCAGCGGCGCCAGTGGATGCGCGGCGTAGTAGCTGGCGCCCAGCAGGCCCTTCTCTTCGGCGGTCAGCGCCACGAAGTACAACGTGCGCTGCGGCTGCGGGCCGGCAGCAAATACGCGGCCCAGCTCCAGCACCGTGGCCACGCCGGTGGCGTTGTCGATCGCGCCACGACGGATGCGGTCACCCTTGGCGTCGGGCTGGCCGATGCCGAAGGCATCCCAGTGTGCGGAGAAGATCACCGCCTCGTCGCCATGCGCGCCACCGGGCAGCTTGGCCACCACGTTGCGGGTCACCACCTGTTCGCGCTTCAGCGCGAAGTCCACGCTCAGCCTGGCGTTATCCAGCGCCACCGGGCGGAAGTCGGCGCGCATCGCCTTGCGCTTCTCGGCATCGAAGTCGAGGCCGGCGTCGGCGAAGATCGCCTCGGCCAGCTCACGCTGCATCCAGCCACGCAGCGGCGTGTGCTGCGCCATCGCTTCAGCCTGGCCGCGCTCGATGTCGAACAGCGGCGAGGTGCCCGAGCTCTTCACCGTGGCCCAGCCATAGGCCGCAGGAGCGGTCTCGTGCACGATCAGCACGCCCTCGGCGCCACGGCGTGCGGCTTCCTCGAACTTGTAGGTCCAGCGACCGTAGTAGGTCACCGCCTTGCCGTCGAACGCGCCCGGTGCATCGGCCTCGAAATCGGCGTCGTTGATCAGCACCACGGCGATCTTGCCGTGCAGGTCCACGTCCTTGTAATCGTTCCAGTGGCGTTCCGACGCGTCGATGCCGTAGCCGACGAACACCAGCGGCGCATCCTTGATCTGCACGCGCTTGCGCGGCTGCAGGCTCTGCAGGGTCACGTCCACACCGTTGGCCAGCGCGCGCTTGCCCTGCTTCAGCGACAGGCTGGCCTTGGCCGCGCCATCCAGCTGGGCACGCACCAGCGGCACCGGCTGCACCCAGCTGCCGTCCACGCCACCCGGCTGCAGGCCGTAGCTGCGGAACTGCTCGATCAGGTACTGCACCGTGCGCTCTTCGCCCTCGGTGGCCGGCGCGCGGCCCTCGAATTCATCCGACGCCAGCACACGCACATGCCGCGACAGTGCCTGCGGATCGATGCCACCACCCGGCAGGTCGTTGGCCGCATGGGCCAGGCCACCGACGAACAGGCAGGACGACAGCAGCAACACGCGCATCGGATTCACGGCAGTACCACGGCAGGCTTGGAAGTCACCAGAGTGTAACGTGGTCGTGACATCACGGTGCAGCGTGGGCTTGCGCCATCCACGCATGGCGTGGATCTACCGACGGATGCGGTCCAGCCAGCAGGCCAGGCCCTGTGCGTTCAGCTCGATGTCCATCGACAGCACCGCCGTAACCGCCGCCTGGTCCAGCGCACAGCCATGCTGCTGCGCGCGTTCCAGGTACAGCGCCTGCAACGCGGCCAGCAGGCAGCGATGACGGTCCGGGCGGCCATCGCACTGGCGGCCGATGGTGGCCATCGCATCGATCTGTTCGAACAGGTCCTCGGCCAGCTTCTGCACCTGCTCAACGCGGCCATAGTGGGTCAGGTACATCGCCTGTGGCGCGTAGTCGAGCATGCGCCGGATCGAGGCCTTCATCGCCTCCGGGTCGAACTGCACCGGAGACGAGGTGGGGAAGATGAAAGCGCCCTGCGCGCTGTCCAGTTCACGGTAGGAGATGCCGAAGGTATCGCCGGTGAACCAGCTGCGGCTGCGCGCATCCCACACGCAGTAGTGGTGCAGCGCGTGGCCCGGCGTGTGCAGCAGCACCAGCTCGCGGCCGGCCAGATCGATGCGGTGCCCGTCTTCGGCCACCACCACACGGTGTTCGGGAATGGCCTCGATACGACCATAGCTGCGCGCGATCTCTTCGGCGCCGTACACCGCCGTGGCACCGGCAATCAGCCGGGTCGGGTCGATCATGTGCGGTGCACCACGCGGATGCAGCACCGCCTTCGCGTTGGGCAGCCGCTGCATCAGCAGGCCGGCACCACCAGCGTGGTCCAGGTGCACATGGGTCAGCAGCAGCCAGTCCACCGCATCCACGCCCAGCCCCGTGTCGGCCAGCGCCTGCAGCATGGCCGGTACCGACAGACCGGTGCCGCAATCGACGAAGGCGGCGCGGCCGTTTTCAACGATCAGGTAGGCCGCATCGAAGTCCGGGCGCTGGAAGCCGGTATCAATGGTGTGGATGCTGGGGTCGGCGGTCATCGGCACGCACCTGGCAGGGTCGGGAACAGATGCCCATGGTAGGCGCGCGGGCGGCTCCGGTTCGATGCGGCTTTGGTCGGGTAGTGCCGGTTGCTGGCCGGGTAGAGTCGACTGTTAGTTGTGATCTCTCTGTAGGTTGTTCATCCGGGACATCTTTGGAAAATGGTGGTTACCACACCTCTCCAGACCCCAAAGAGCCCGGATGAACCCCCATAAAAATGCCCGTTTGACCGTCCATAGTCGAGCACTTCTTGTTCGCCGCATCCTCCACGAGGGCCTGCGCCCAGAGGAAGCAGCCCAAGCATGCGGCGTAAGTGTGCGTACGGCCTACAAATGGCTGGCCCGATTCCGGGAATTGGGGGTGTCAGGACTGGAAAACCGCAGCTCACGCCCTCACCGGACACCACATGCCACATCTGCACCGGTGGTCGAGCAGATCAAGGAGTGTCGCCGTAAACGGCAGACCTATCTGACCATCTCCAAAGCCTTGGGGATCGGCCACAGCACCATTTCCAGGCTGATGCGCGCCCACGGCCTCAATCGTTTGTGCCGGCTGGATCCGCCTAAGGAGGTCATCCGATACGAATACGATCAGCCCGGAGGGCTGCTACACCTGGACATCAAGAAGCTGGGCAACTTCCAGCGGCCGGGCCATAGAACCGACGCCCAGCGCCGAGGAAATGCCGGTGGCGGAGGCTGGGGCTACGTGCACGTGGCTATCGACGATCACTCCCGCATCGCCTACAGCAGCGTTCACCCCGACGAACAAAAGGAAACGGCCTGCCAAGCACTGCTTGGTGCCTTGGAGTACTACGCCAGCCTGGGAATCACCTTCAAACGAATTCTGACCGACAACGGGGCGTGCTATCGCTCCACTGCATTCGCCAAGCTACTTAAGTCCCTTGGGATCAAGCACATGCGGACCAAACCGTACACCCCGCGCACCAACGGCAAAGCGGAGCGCTTCATCCAAACCAGCCTGCGTGAATGGGCCTACGCCCGCGAATACGCCTCCTCGGACCAGCGCAATTCCGTGCTGACCCAATGGCTGCACCACTACAACTGGCACCGCCCTCACATGGGGATCGGTGGTCAGCCACCTATTTCCAGAGTCCTGCTGAACAACGTGGTGGGTTTACACAGTTAGTCGACTGTCGCGCGCAGCGCGGGCTTCCAGAAGAGCAGTCGACTGACAGTCGACTCTACCAAGGCAAGCGCAGGCCCACCAACCGCAGGTCCATCGGGTGCGCAAGGGCCAGGTTCAGCGCAATGCGAACCGCGGCCGCAGTAGCAGGGCCAGTACCAGCACCGCCAGGAATGCGCCGTAGGCGTACAGCACCGCCAGCACCTGCGGCCAGATCGGGCCGGCGCCAGGCTGTGCCATGCCAAGGCGATACCCCCACAACATCGACACGATGCTCAGCGCGAAGGCCAGCAGCAGGGTGGTGCCATCGAACAGGCGCCGCCGCGGAGTGCGCGGCTGGCGCGGGAACAGCCAGTACAGGCTGCCCAGCAGCAGGAACCAGGGCAGGAACAGCAGCAGCGACAACCAGGCCATCGCAGACTCCATGTCATCGCGCCGGGGGCGCGCGGACATCATGCCATGGGGGCAATGCCGTGTAGAGCCGGCCGCTGGCCGGCTGCACGGGAAATGCCGGCCAGCGGCCGGCACTACCGATCACTCGGCGCGCAGCGCCGCCAGCGCAGCCAGCACCGCGTCCACTTCGGCTTCCAGCTTGAACAGTTCGCTCTGCAGCTGGTCGCCCTGCTCTGCCTGCTTGATCACCGCGATCAGCTGGCCGGCATCGCGCGGCGAATCGAAGCCTTCGCTCTGGATCAGCAGTGTGCCGTCGCCGGCGGTCAGCTTGAAGTAGAAGCGACCATCCTTCTCGCGGTACTGCTTGAACAGCGGCGGTGCCACGCGGGCCACGCCGGCGTCCTCGCTGGCGATGTCGCCGGCAGTGGACAGGTCGCGCAGGCCCACCGCATGGCGCAGTTCATCCAGCAACGGGGCCGCCAGCTGCTCGCGCAGTTGCTGGCCACGGCGCTTGAGCAGCGCTTCGATCTTTTCCGGTTCGGCCATCAGCGCGTTGTAGCGCTCGCGCAGCGGCGACAACTCGCTGTCAATGCGCTCGAACAGCTGCTGCTTGGCATCGCCCCAGCTGATGCCGGCGGCGAACGCCTTGGCGAACTCGGCGGTCTGTTCCGGGGTGGCGAACGCCTGGTACATCTGGAACAGGGCCGAGCCCTCGGTGTCCTTCGGCTCGCCCGGTGCGCGCGAGTCGGTCAGGATCGAGAACACCAGCTTCTTCAGCTCCTCGCGCGGCACGAACAGCGGAATGGTGTTGTGGTAGCTCTTGCTCATCTTGCGGCCATCCAGGCCCGCCAGCGTCGCCACCTGCTCGTCGATCACCACGTCCGGCAGCGGGAAATACTCCTTGCCGTACACGTGGTTGAAGCGCTGGGCGAAATCGCGCGCCATTTCGATGTGCTGGATCTGGTCGCGGCCGACCGGTACCTGGTTGGCCTTGAAGATCAGGATGTCGGCGGCCATCAGCACCGGGTACATGAACAGGCCGGCGCTGACGCCTGCATCTTCATCCACGCCTTCCTCGCGGTTCTTGTCCACCGCCGCCTTGTAGGCGTGCGCGCGATTGAGGATGCCCTTGCTGGCGATGGCGGTCAGGAACCACATCAGCTCGGTGGTCTCGCGGATGTCGCTCTGGCGGTAGAACCACACGTGTTCCGGGTCCAAGCCGCAGGCCAGCCAGCTGGCCGCGATTTCCAGGGTCGCGCGCTGAGTGCGCTGCGGGTCCTGGGATTTGATCAGGCTGTGCAGGTCGGCCAGGAAGAAGAAGCTCTCGATCCCCGGGGCGCGGCTGGCCGCGATCGCCGGACGGATGGCGCCAACGTAGTTGCCCAGGTGGGGCGTGCCGGAGGGGGTGATGCCGGTAAGGACTCGGGTCGTCATGACTGCGTGGGGAAACCTTCGATGAACGGGGCCAGTTTACCGTGCCGGCGGCCAACCCCGTCAGGGCCGGCGGCGCGTTCATTCACCCAACCCCGCTGGAGACGCCCGATGAAACGCCTGCTGCCCCTGCTGCTGATCCTGCCCCTGGCCGGTTTCCGCCCGGCCCCGCCCCCGCCGCCGGTGTACACGGGCGGCCCCGTGCGCATGGCCCTGGTCGACCGCGACCGTGGCATCGAACTGCGCAGCTACCCCGCCGAAGGCCAGCGCTGGGTAGCCGGCGAGCGCGGCCACCGCTACGCCGTGCGCCTGTACAACGACAGCCCGCGCCGGGTGCTGGTGGTGCTGTCGGTGGACGGCGTCAACGCCATCTCCGGCGAGGATGCCGATCCCTCGCAGACCGGCTACGTGCTCAACCCCGGCCAGCGCGCCGACATCACCGGCTGGCGCAAGAGCCAGGACGAAGTGGCGCAGTTCGTGTTCAGCAGCCCCAGCGGCAGCTATGCCAGCCGCACCGGCCGCCCGGACAACATCGGCGTGGTCGGTGTTGCAGTATTCGAGGAGGCGCGCCGCTGGCGTCCGGAGCCGATCCTGCGCCGTGGCGTGCCGCTGCCGGCACCGGCCGCGCAAGCCGAGGCTGCCGCCGATGCCAGTGCCAGCCGCATCGAGGGCTATGCCAGCAAGTCGCAGGCCCCTGCGCTGGGCACCGGCCACGGCGCACGCGAACAGTCCTCGGTACGCGATACCGACTTCGAGCGCGCCAGCCGCAGTCCTGCCCAGGTGCTGCAGCTGCGCTACGACAGCCCCCGCAACCTGCGCGCGCGCGGCATCCTGGTCGATACACCGCCGTCGCGCCTGCCGCGCGAACCGCAGGCGTTCCCGAACCGCTACGTGCCGGACCCGCCGGCGCGCTGAGCGCAGGCAACACAACGCCCGCAACCTCACGGTGCGGGCGTCGTGCTGTGGGGGAAAGCGTGGTGCTTACTTGTAGTCCGGGTAGTCCTTGCTCACGCTGTCCTGGAACTCGCGCACTTCCTTCTCGGCGCGGTCCTTGGCCCAGCCATAACGTTCCTGCAGGCGACCGGCCAGGTACTCGGCATTGCCCTCGGCCACATCGAAATCGTCGTTGGTCAGATCGCCCCACTTGGCCTGGGCCTTGCCCTTCAGCTGCGACCACTTGCCGGAAATGATGTCTTTGTTCATTGCTGGGAATCCTTGGCTGCAACGGCGTTCTTACCGTGGCCCCAGCTTCGCGCAGCCGCTGTTGAGTACCGGTCAACCGACCATGAAAACACTGCTCACCTGCTTGAATGGTTCACTACGCTTCGACACGTGCGCTGCAGAAAACGCGCAACAAAAAAGGCCGGGGAAGTCCCCGGCCTTTTCTCTTTCCGTTCCACGTCAGGCTCAACGGCCCTTGGCGGCATCCTCAACCTTTTCGCCAGCCTTCTGCACGTCCTTGCCGGCACCGGCAACGGTGTTGCAACCGGCCAGCAGGGCCACCGAGAACATCGACAACAGCATCAGGGCAACTACGCGCTTCATGGGCTTCTCCTTGGGTTCGCCGCTATACCGCTTCATTCGCGGATGGGGTTCGGTCGCTCGGCGGAAGAAGCCAATGCCACTGCCGCCGCGTGAAGTGCAATCTGGCGGCAGGGGCGTGGAGCGGGTGTGAACGGATCACAGATCCGTTCAGGCGGAGAGCTCAGTCGCGCATCAGGGTGGACTTGCCGAACAGGCTTTCGACCAGGTCCACGGCCAGCTCGGCGGTGGCGTTCTGCTTGTCCAGCAAGGGGTTGAGCTCGACGATGTCCAGCGAGCCCATGCGCCCGGTGTCGGCGATCATCTCCATCACCAGCTGCGCCTCGCGGTAGTTCACGCCGCCCGGCACCGTGGTGCCCACGCCCGGCGCGATGCTCGGGTCGAGGAAATCGACGTCGAAGCTGACATGCAGGTGGGTGTTCTCGTCGATGCCGGCCAGCGCCGCTTCCACCGCGCGCTTCATGCCGTTCTCGTCGATGTAGCGCATGTCATAGACATCCACCTTGTGGGTCTTGATCAGGCGCTTCTCTTCCGGGTCCACCGAGCGGATGCCGATCTGGTGCATCTGCGCCGGGGTGATCGCCGGTGCGGTACCACCGAGCCGGGTCAGCGCATCCGGGCCAAGGCCGCACAGGCAGGCCACCGGCATGCCGTGGATGTTGCCCGACGGGGTCACGTCGCTGGTGTTGAAGTCCGAATGCGCATCCAGCCACAGCACGCGCAGGGTCTTGCCCTGCTCGCGGCACCAGCGTGCCACGGCGGTGATCGAACCGATGCCCAGGCAGTGGTCGCCACCGAGCATGATCGGCATGCGGCCGGCCTGCAGTTCGGCGTAGCTGGCTTCCATCAACGCGTGGTTCCACGCCACCACTTCATCCAGGTGGCGATAGCCTTCCACCGGCGCGGTCCACGGGTTGCGCGGGCCATCTAGGTTGCCCAGATCGCGCACGTCCACGCCACGCGCTTCCAGCGCCTCCGGCAGGCCCGCCACGCGCAGCGCCTCCGGCCCCAGCCGGGCACCGCGATGGCCCGCACCCACATCGGTGGGAACGCCAATCAGGGATACGGAAATGGGATGGGCCATGGGTGCCTCCTGCGGGGGAAAAAGAAGCACAGTCTAGCCAGAGCTGTGTGACACCACTCGCGGCGGTGCAGCAGGGCCATTGCATGGCATGATGCGGCGCGGTCCCGACCACCTTTCATGGAAGATTGCGATGTCGCCCTTCATCAATACCGCCTGGCCACGCTTTTTCATCGGAGCGCTGCCCTTTGCCGCTTTTGCGGTTTTTCTAAGCAACTCGATCGATGCGTCGCCGAACGGCTGGCTGATGCAGGCGACGCTGCTGCTGACACCATTTTCGTTTCTGCTGTTCCTCGGGTTGGGCTGGCAGCGTCTGCGCAAGGCGCACGCTGAATACCCGATTCTGAAAAGCGAACTGCACCGTATGCTGGCGGCGTTGATCGGCAACGTGAAGGTGGCCGCGCTGTGGTTCGGCGTGACCGTCGTCGGAACGTTCGCCCTGATCCTGGCGTGGGTGCTGCTGTACAGGTCCGGCGGCTGACGCCGGGTCTACACCCCGCGCTCAGCGTCCGCGGCGGCGAACCGGCGTCACGCTCTGCACCTGGCCGTTGTTGCGCATCATGCACAGGAAGCGGCCATCCGGATAATCAATGATCAGCTCCTGGTAATCGCTGCCCACCGGCATCTGGGTAACCAGCGCACCCTGCGCGCCCTTGCGCATGTTGCAGGCGCCCAGCGCGGTATCGTCTGCCGGCGCGGGGGTGGACACCGAGTACACATTGCGGAACACCGCGCGGCAGCCACCGTTGACCCACACCGAGTGCCGCGACAGGCCCCAGTTCTTGCCTTCCTCGCAGCGGGTGCGGCTGAGCTGGCGCACGATTTCGACGTTGCCACGGGTATTCAGATCGCACGACACCTGCTGCTGGCCGGTGGATTCGCAGGTGACTTCGCGCGGTAGCGCGGCGTCGCCGGTGGCAGCGTCGCGAGGCGCATCGCCCTGTGCTGCCGGTGCAGGCGTCCTGCCGGCACTGACCTGGCAGATGCCATTGGCGCCGCCTCGGCCGGTGTAGCTGACCTGCGGCGAGCCGTCATCGTTGCGGCTGATCGACAGGGTGATGCCGCTTTTGGCATCGCGCGCTTCGGCATAGCGGTCGTTGACGCGTTTCAGCGCCGCCTCGCGGCCCTGCACGTAGACCGGTCCGCCCTCATCGGCATGCACATCGATGCCGCCCGGGCAACTGGCGTTGAAGAACGGCACCGCAGCCATGGCCAGGGCTGCGAACGCGGTAGACAACAGTGCGACGGTGAGCCGCAGGGCATGGCGACGCATGAGCGAGTCCTGACGGGTGTGTACTCCCAGTATGCGGTGAGGGCCGGAAGCAGTCTGTGAGGAAAATCAAAAGCGGGCGGCGCATTTTTGGCCTTCGTGTTTGCCCTGCCGCTCTGGCTGTAGTACACGCGGTAACCCGGTCCTGCATCGATACGCAATTCAGAAATGCCATCCGCCAAATAGCGATGATCATCAGGATGGCCTTCAGCGAGCCGACCGATACAGGCCAGGATGCGAGCGCGCCAAATTATGTCCTTGAGAGCGTCAATCGAAGCAGCCTCTGCATCGCCGGACTTGGCAGTATGTCGAACTGGCTGTCGAAACCAACTTGACCTGACAGGTTCGGGGGACAAACGACCGGTCATCCTGCGCGCGAATCAAGCACTTGACGACCCTCCAGATTCCCGGATGATACGCCCTGCTCGGGACTTGCGATCGTAATCGTTGCCGGAGACTCATCGGTAGACAAAGCCGAAGAGGTGAGCTGATCAAAATGACATCGAAGTTGGCCCGGGAACGAGTCAAGAAATTAGTTCGGATCGCCAGAATTGGAAGCTCGTCATGACTTCGACCGTGGAGTTCTTTATTGAGGCGATTGCCAGGGATCACGCTGGCAGACCGGTGCACGTCGGGTTTGTAGTCACAGGTGGCTCTCTAAGCGTCGGTGACGTGTTCATTTCATTGTATGAGGTGCCAAGGACGCTGGAGGACGCTCAACAGGGGCGCGCTCGCGCCGCTCCGGTTAACGTCCGCGCCACTTCCATTCGCGTGGAGGCAATAGATGTGCGCAGGAAGCAAGTTCCGTCGCTAACCGAAGGTACGATCGGCGCACTCTATCTGACGGGTCAAGACGTGGATGCCATCGGAGTGCGGACGTACTTGAGCACATCGAACTGAACTCATTGATCGTTGCTGATTGCCGGCGCCACACACATTCCAGTAAGCAATGAGCGGGGAGTTCAATCATTCCATGAGCGCTTCACCCAAACCCGTCATTCTCATTCCACTGCTATGTGCTGTTGCGAGCCTCGGTGTAGTGATCGTCCTTGGCCGATCGTCACTGTTCGTGCCGCACACTTGGTTGAATACAGCGCTGCCGCTGGTGTGGCTAGGGGTTTCGGCACTGATGATTGCGGCATTCGCCGTGCGCATGCATTTCATCAAGGATCCACAGAACTCGTTTTCGAAGTATTCGTTGCTTTTCATTGTTGTTTCCGTCGGGATGGGCTTTCTGGCACAAGAGGTGGCCTCCGGCACTGCGTCGTTGTTGAACAGGTTCGGCGCGGAACAGCGCACCCAGTGCTTTTTGCTTGTGGCAATCAAGGCCAATCCAAGTGGCAACGTACAGCGCGTGATGGATGCTGATATCCGCCTTCCACAAGATGAAGCAAAGGGTTCACGCTACCTGCAATACACCCCGGGATCTGCCGACCTTTCTCTGCTCAAGAATGGGGATAGTTTCGAACTGCGAGTGTTGGATGGTGCCTTCGGTTACACAGCATTGCGCGATCAGCGCCCGAGCGCAGGCTGTAGCGGACAGTCATAAGTCACGAACAGGTGGCCCCAATATTTGTGATCCCAGCGTCTGCGTCAGGCCGGAAGCAGACCTACTTGAGTGGTTAAGGCGAGAGTCGACCCAGGAGCGAAGATGAAAGTGCTTTACTCGTTGAAGAAGGATCTTGACTTGCACCCCGAACGAGTCGCGGAGACCCAGGCGCTGACCTTGAACCAGGCCCGCCCTCTATTCGGGCTCAAAGGCACCCAAGGGCTGTTTGGAAGTGAGCAGTGGTGGCGGAGTATTGAGGATGGATTGATCCACACCGAGACGGTCGCTGGCGTCATCACAAGTCTTTATGTCACTGGCCAGGACCATCGGCGGTCTCCGAATGCCTTTGACTTCAGGTTGCAGGATGGTTCAATTCGCTCGGAGGATATGTACGTAAATGCACCCAGTGAGGTCTCCTGCTACGCCGTCGGGCGCAGGATTGAGATCACGTACGTATTTGATGAGCTGAAGCAACCTCTGCAGGATGGAAGTTCGCAGTATCTGGACCTGGTTGCCGAGATCCGTGTGATCTAGCCTGCGCACGCCCATTGCCGAGTCTCCCTGTTGCGTGCCGACGTACATTTGCACAACGAGCAGCATCGCGCGTCCGTTCCCGTCGATGGGAGTCGCAGGCTAATAGTCAGTGCGCATCCCGGATGGCGTTGCGCAACATAGTCGCCCTTACTCAGGAGGTGCTGCATGAGGCCATACAACATAGCTGTTTCTGCTCTCGAGTCATTTTACTCAACTGAGATCGGCGACTGGCCTGGGATGATTGAATTGTTTCAGGAACAGCTTGAACGGACCCAAGCATACAGAGAGGCATTGAGGCGGGAGCTTTACGAGAGCCTCCATGATCCAGAGTTCTCTTGGAAATCGGCTCTGCGGAACGAGGATTTCCGTGTTGAAGAGTCTGATACAGAGAAAGATGCTCGCAGTTTTGTCGAGAAGAATGTACTGCCTCTGGTCGAGCGCGCGCTTACAAAGCCGCGAACCCAGGAAGCTGACTTGATGGAGTGGCACCAAGGCACACATGGATTGAGACTCACGTATGCGTCACGCGGGCGATTCGAATGGGGAACTGAGGGAGCTTCTATTGTGTGTCGAGGACCGCTTCGCGGTTGACGGGCGGGGGCTGGTTCTGGCTCCCGATGTGCCGCTCCCGCCCGGCGGGCATATCCCCGCTCTTACCGTCATCGTAGAGCGTCCGGACGGCACCCGTTTGCTTGCGGAGGCGGAACTTCGTCTGGACCACTTTCGACCTGGCGGCTACAAGCTGGTCGTCTGTCTCCCCGCGCTCAAGAAGGCCGACGTGCCTGTTGGCAGCAGAGTCTGGAAGACGTGATGGGGCACCGCGTTTGGCCGTGTGCGGAAATCAGGCAGCGGATCGGAGAACTAGATAGGCATATCGAAAGCAGGGCGCGGGGCCGCTCTTAGGCGACATCAACTCGCCCACAAACCATTCAACTTCAATGAGTTGAGTGGTGCCGCTTATCCGAATCGAACGGATGACCTACTGTTTACAAGACAGTTGCTCTACCAACTGAGCTAAAGCGGCATGAGTGCATCACCGGCGGCAGCGCCGCGGTCCGGGGGATTCTAGCGCAACCTTGCGCATTCCAGCGACCGGCTCTGCGCCGCGCCGCTGCGCTGCTGGGCCTGGGCCGGCTGCGTGCCCGCCGCCAGCTGCCCTTCCAGCCACCATTGGCCGGCGTCGCCGCTGGCGACCAGGCGCGGCTGGAAGCCGGCGGCCTGCACCGCTGCCATGCGGCGCTCGGCGCCTTCGCGGTTGCGGTACTGGCCCAGCGCCACGGCGTTGATGTCCTCGCCCTGGCTGATGATGTAGTAGTCGCTCAGGCCGGCGGCCACGATGCGCTTCACCGTGGCCTGTGCGTCTTCGCGGTTGGCGGCGGCCGGCAGCATCACCCGGTAGCGGGCACTGCCACTGGCAGCGGGCTGTTCGCGCAGGCGTACCTGGCTGATGACGTTGCCGGCCTTGCCCTGTGCACTGGTTGCGGCGGCGCGGTCGGCGAACGGGCCCAGCGCCACGCAACGCGGCGGCTCGGCGGCTGCGGGCGGGGTTGCGGGCTTTTCCAGGGCCGGGGTCGGCGCGGCCGGAGTCACCGGCTTGGCAGCGGCAGCAACCGGCGTAGCCTCGGCCACTGGCGGCTTGGCGATCTCTGGCTTGGCCGGCGGAACGGGCGCAGGCGTCGCCGCCACGGCCGTCTTCTCGGCCGGTTCGCGCTCCATCAGCGGCGCAGTGGGTGCGGCAGCAGTGGCTTCGGCTGCGGCATTCGCATCCACACCACCGGGCACCCAGCGCAGCTCGGCCACGCCGGCCGGTTGCGGCGGCGGCGCAGGCCTCTGCGGTGCATCGCGCAGCAGCCACCAGCAGGCGACGCCAAGATTGAGGATGGCCAGTACGACGATCAGGGCACGGGTCAGCATGCGCGGATACTAGCCTGCGGGCTGGTGCACCGCCCAGCGGGCGAGGCCATCCAGCACCAGCGAGGGGTGGTAGTCGGCGCCGGGCAGCAACGGCATCAGCGCTGGTGCGCCACCGCCATGCACCAGCAGCGACGGTGCCACGCCCAGCAGCGCGTCCGCCTGCTGTGCGCTGCGTTCGATCAGCGCCACGGCCGCACCATCGCAGCCGGAGGCCAGCGCGTCGGCGGTGTCGTTGGCGAATTCGCTGTAGTCACCGCCCGTGGCCGGCAGCTGCACCGCGCGGGCATGCAGTGCTTCGCGCATGGTGGTGGGCGATGCGGAAATGCGGCCGCCGTGGTGTTGGCCGTCGGCGTCGAGCAGATCGATCGTCAGTGCGGTGCCCACGCCGACCACCAGCACCGGGCGCTGCGCCTTGGCCGCGGCCAGCAGGGCCAGGAAGCGATCGACACCGAACTTTTCCGGCTTGGCATAGGCAATGCGCACGCCAGCGCATTCGGCGCTGGTGCGCACCACGTGCACGTGCGCGAAGCGGCGCTGCAGCTGGTCCAGCATGGCGCTGGTCAGCGACGGTGCGGCCACGCTGGCGACGAACGCGGTGCTGCCACTGGGCAGGCTGTGCGGCGGCTGCCCGGCCATGCCTTCGGCGCCATGCGCCCAGGCCTGCACATCGCCGGCACGGTCACCCTGCAACGGCGCGAACTTGAAGCGCGAATTGCCGAGGTCGAACAACCAATCGCTCATGCCGCCCTCACGCTGACTTCGCCGGCGTGCAGCAGGCGCTCCTGGCCATCGATGCGCACACGCAGTGCGCCGTCATCGGCCAGGCCGAGTGCGGTGCCGTGCTGCCACTGCCCATCCAGCTCCACCCGTACTTCGCGGCCGGCCAGCATGTCGAACGCGGCGTAGCGCGGCAGGAAGGGCGCCAGTCCTTCGCGGTCGAATTCTTCCAGTGCCGGCAGCAGGCGCGCGAGTACGGCGGCGACCACGACGTTGCGATCCACCGGCTTGCCAGCCAACGTGTCCAGATCCACCCATGGCTGGGTGATCTGCTCGGCAAACGACGGCGGCATGTGCGTGTTGATGCCGATGCCGATCACCGCCCGCGCCGGGCCGGCGTATTCGCCACCGCCCTCGGCCAGCAGGCCGACCAGCTTGCGACGGCCATCAACGATCAGGTCATTCGGCCACTTCAGCTGTGCCTGGGTGTAGCCCAGGTCGTGCAGCGCTTCGGCCACGGCGATGCCGGCCACCAGGCTCAGCCCGGCCAGGCGGCCAAGGCCACCGGAGTACAGGCGCAGCACCGACAGATAGACGTGCGCTGCCAGTGGCGAGGCCCACGTGCGGCCGCGGCGACCCCGGCCGCCGGTCTGGCGTTCGGCCAGCAGAACGCTCACCCCGCGCTGGGGCGCGCTGCAACGCAGCAATTCGGCGTTGGTCGAGTCCACTGTCCAGGCCACCTGCAGGTCATGCAGCAGGGCCTGGGCATCGGCGGGAAGACCGGCGCGGATCGCGGCCGGGTCCAGCAGATCGACCGGCCGGGTCAGGCCATAGCCCTCGCCTGCACGGCCCTCGATGTCTACACCGGCGGCTCTAAGTCCTTGAATACGCTTCCAAATGGCCGCCCGGGTCTGGCCCAGCTCACGGGCCAGGGCGTCGCCGGAGAGGCGACCGGCAGCGAGTTTGGCCAGCAATTGGCGGTCGTCCACGGCAGCTTCCACGAAGTCAGGAAGGAATTATGCGGGAAAGCCGCCAATGACGCCCGCCACGCTGGGTTCCGCGAGGGCTTCCATCGGGGCGCCGGGTTCGGGCTAGAATCGGGAACTCACCTTCCCTTAACGTGGATGTCGTCAATGCGCCGTTATGCCCATTGCCTGATCCTGCTGATGATGCCCTTCGCGGCGTCTGCGACGGCAGCGCTGGACGACAGCCGCGGGGCCTGCGTGTCTTCCAACGGTGATCCCGCCTCGCAGCGTGCACCGACCCCAACGGCCTCGGCGGCGGCAAAGCCCGCAGCCGTTCGCCCGGCAGCCAACACCAGCACTGGCGGCGGTGGCAGCGATGACGACGTCCTGCAGCGCATCCGCGCACCGAAGTGGCACAGCTACCTGCCGGGAATGTTCCGCTGATCAAGTCGTTGCTGCAGTGGCTGCGGCCTGCGCCGCGGCCAATCGATGATGCACTGTGGGATGAGGCCTGCCGCCGCGCGGCCTGGCTGCACGGCCTGGACGACGAACGCCGCGCACGCCTGCGCGTGCTGGCCACCCGCTTCCTTCACGAGAAGACCATCACCCCGATCGGCGATCTGCAGCTGCACGCCGGCGATGGCGTGCTGCTGGCCGCGCTGTGCTGCCTGCCGCTGCTGGAATTCGGTGAGGTGGGGCTGGAAGGCTGGTCGCAGCTGGTGGTCTACCCCGATGCGTTCCGGGTGCACCGCAGCCACATGGATGCGGCCGGCGTGCTGCACGAATGGGATGACGAGCTGATCGGCGAGTCATGGGACAGCGGCCCGTTGATCCTGTCCTGGGCCGACGTGCAGGCCGAGCTGGCCGCGCCGCACGAGGGCTACTGCGTGGCGGTGCACGAGATGGTGCACAAGCTGGATGCGCTGGATGGCGCGATGGACGGCACGCCGCCGCTGCCGCGCGAATGGCAGCGTGAGTGGGCGGGCATTTTCCAGCGTGCCTACGATGCGTTCTGTGCGCAGGTGGACGCGGGTGAGGAAACGTTGATCGACCCGTACGCGGCCGAGGCACCGGAGGAGTTCTTCGCGGTGGCCAGCGAGTACCACTTCTCGGTACCGGATGTGCTGCAGCAGGCGTTGCCGGAGGTGGCGGCGCAGCTGCGGCGGTTGTATGGCGAGCCGCCGAAGATGGTGGGGTGATTCGTTCGCCGGGCATGGCCCGGCGCTACCGGTAATGCGCACGGGCGATGCCCGGCGGACCGGAACGCGCGGCCTACGGTCCCGGCGGCAGGCGCACTTCGAAACGGGCGCCGCCCAGTTCGCCGGAACGGCCAACGGCCAGTTCGCCGCGGTAATCCTTGATCAGGTCCTGCACGATCGACAGGCCGATGCCGTGGCCCTGCACGCGCTCGTCGCCACGCACGCCACGCTGCAGCACCTTGCCGATGTCGTCCGGGGCAATGCCCGGGCCATCGTCGTCCACGGCCAGCAGCAAGCCGGCACGACGCGCGTTCGGGGCCGGCAGCGGCTGCGCGGTCAGCAACACGCGGCGGTTGGCCCACTTGAAGGCATTTTCCAGCAGGTTGCCAAGCAGCTCCTGCAGGTCGCCCGGTTCGCCGTGGAAGCGCGCGGCCGGGTCGATGTCGAACTCGCACAGCACGCCCTTGGAGGCGTAGACCTTTTCCAGGCCACGCACGATTTCCTCGGCATTGGATTCGATCGGCAGCGGCGCGGAGAACAGCTTGTGGCCCGACGAGGCCGCGCGTGCCAGCTGGTACGAGACCAGGTTGTTCATGCGCTGCAGCTGCACGTCCAGTTCCTCGCGCAGCGCGCCATCGCCGGCACCGCTGTCCATCTGCGTGCGCAGCACGGCGATGGGCGTCTTCAGGCTGTGCGCCAGGTCGGCCAGGGTATTGCGCTGGCGCTCGAGGTTCTCGCGCTCGCTTTCAATGAAGGCGTTGATGCTGTCGGTCAGCGGTTCCAGCTCGCGCGGGTGGCGCTCGCTCATGCGCTCGGTCTCGCCGCGCTGCACCTTGGTCAGCTCGGTGATCACCCGGCGCAGCGGGCGCAGGCTCCACTGCAGGATGACGGTCTGCAGCAGCAGCAGGATCAGGCCGATGCCGCCCAGGTAGAACCAGACACGGCCACGGAACACGCGCAGCTGTGCGCCCAGCGCGCGCGAGTCTTCCATCACGTAGATGGTGTACGGGAATTCGGTGGCCGGGTCGGCGTCGGCGTCCCACACCAGGCCCAGGCCATAGCGGTACACCGAGCCCTGGCTGCCGTCGATCTGGATCATCGGCAGCGGTCCTTCGAACACTTCCTGGCGCGGCGCCAGCAGGCCGCCGCCGACGGTGGGCAGCATCGGGCCTTCGGCGGACATCGAATTGCCCTTGCCGTGCGGCATCACCACCTGCAGGTACAGGCCGCTGCCCGGCACGTCGAAGCGCGAATCCGGCGGCTGCTCGCGGATGTACAGCGAGCGGTCGCGGGTGAAGTCGATGCCGGCCGCGTAGGCGGTGGCGTAGTTCTTCAGGCGCTCACGCAGGTTCGCCTTCGCCGTATCGGCGAAGGCGGCGTCGAGCGCGTAACCGGCCAGGGCCAGGAACGCGACCAGACCCACGGACGCGGCAAGCATCTGGCGCGCCTGCAGTGAGCGCGGCCGCCAGCGTCGGAAGAACCACAGACGGCCGGACATCATGGTCTCGCCAGGCTGAGCCGGCTCAGCCCTCGTTGCGCGGAATCGCGAAACGGTAGCCGCGACCGCGCACGGTCTCGATCGGCTTCAGTTCGCCATCCGGGTCCAGCTTCTTGCGCAGGCGGCCGATGAAGACTTCCAGCACGTTCGAGTCGCGGTCGAAGTCCTGCTGGTAGATGTGCTCGGTGAGGTCGGCCTTGGAGACCAGTTCACCGGCATGCATCATCAGGTACTCCAGCACCTTGTACTCGTAGCTGGTGAGGTCGACATTGCTGCCGGCCACGCTGACGGTCTGCGCAGCCAGGTCCAGGGCGACCGGGCCGCATTCCAGGGTCGGCTTGCTCCAGCCGGCGGCGCGGCGCAGCAGCGCGTTGACGCGGGCCAGCAGCTCCTCGACGTGGAACGGCTTGACCAGGTAGTCGTCGGCGCCCTGCTTCAGGCCCTCGACCTTGTCCTGCCAGCTCGAACGCGCGGTCAGGATCAGCACCGGGAACTTCTTGCCTTCGTCACGCAGGGCCTTGATCAGCTCCATGCCCGACATCTTGGGCAGGCCGAGGTCGATGATGCCGACATCGAACGGAACTTCGCGCCCCATGTAGAGGCCTTCCTCGCCGTCCTGCGCAGCATCGACGGCAAAGCCTTCGCGCTTGAGCCGGGCTGCCAGGGTCTCACGCAGCGGGGCTTCGTCTTCGACCAGAAGGATACGCATGAACTCTCCCTAGTGTCCTGGGTGTGGCCCGGAGGCCTGTGGGGTACGGGTTGATAGCGACAACTATCCCTGTTCAGGGGTTATCGCCGCGTAGTGATGACATATCCGACCGCGGCGTGCGCGGCTGTGAACGCGACGGTGCAGGGTCGTCCATGTAGCGGACCCGGCCCCGGTCGTCCATGTACTTCACCCGGTTGATGTCACGACCATCGAACGGCACACGCTCGGCGCCGAGGATGTGGCCGCCGGTGGTGCGCTGCACGCGGCGCACGGCATCGGACAGCGAACGCTCGTCGCCACGGTTGCCACGCTCGCCCCGCTCCATCATCTCCGCCCGCCCCTGGTCGCCGCGCGGCGGCTGCTGCGCCAGCGCCGAAGACAGCGGCACAGCCGACAGCACCACGCAGGTGGCGAAGGCAATGCGGCGATGGAAGGGAGCGGAAGACATCGATGCGATCCTAGCCGAGCTCGGCGATTCGTTCAAAAGTCGTAAATCCGGGAGCCGGGTTCGGGACCCGGCGCTTTACAATTCCTTTGCAAATTCTTGGTTTGGGGCAGTGAATCCGGTCTGAACTTTTCCGGCCCCGCCCCTGCGTTGTTCAGCTAAGTGAACATTCGGGACGAATCGGCGCCCCTTGTCAAGCCAGGAATGTGACTACGGTCACGCTGCGGCACGATCCGCGTCGCGTTCGGTGACGGCCAGCGCCTGCTCGACCAGGGTCCAATCGGCGCCCGGGCGGTGTGCGCCCTCGCTCAGCACCTGGCGGAACGCGCGGCCACCGGGTTGGCCGTGGAACAGGCCGAGCAGGTGGCGGGTGATGTGCTTCAGTGCCAGGCCTTCGCCCAGCCGTGCTTCCACATAGGGACGAAGCGCGCGCAGCAGGTCGCCGCGGGCCTGCAGCGGGGCGCCGGTGTGCAGCGCCTCCAGCTGATGCAGCAGGTAAGGGTCGTGGTAGGCCGCGCGGCCCAGCATCACGCCATCGACGTGCGCGGCCTGCGCCTGCACCGCCTCGATGCTGGCCAGGCCGCCGTTGATCACCACCGGCAGCGCCGGGCGCTCCTGCTTAAGGCGGTAGGCCCAGTCGTACTTCAGCGGCGGAACCTCGCGGTTCTCCTTGGGCGACAGGCCCTTCAGCCACGCATTGCGCGCGTGCACCACCACCATCGCCGCGCCGGCGGCGACCTGGCGGTCGACGAAGCTGGCAAACACGTCGTAGTCGTTGTCCTCGTCCACGCCCAGGCGGCACTTCACCGTCACCGGGATATCAACCGCGTCGACCATGGCCGCCACGCACTCGGCCACCAGCACCGGCTCGCGCATCAGGCAGGCACCAAAACGCCCGGCCTGCACGCGGTCGGATGGGCAGCCGCAATTGAGGTTGACCTCGTCGTAGCCCCACTCGGCGGCGATACGCGCGGCCTGCGCCAGCAAGGCCGGATCGCTGCCGCCCAGCTGCAGCGCCAGCGGCTGTTCGCTGGCATCGAAGCCGAGCAGGCGCTCGCGGTCGCCGTGGATGACCGCGTTGGCGTGCACCATCTCCGTGTACAGGCGCGCGCCCGGCGCCAGCACGCGGTGGAACACGCGGCAATGGCGATCGGTCCAGTCCATCATCGGGGCAACGGACAGTCGCAGGGAATCGGCGTAACGGGCGGTGGCGGACGTCATCGGGGTGTTGATCGTGGAGACTGGCATTGCCAGTGAGATCAATAGTTTACACCGGGCGGCTGAATGGCGGCGGGTGGCGCCCGGATACCGCTGCGGCGCCCCCGGCCCGAGGGCCGTATGCAAGCCGGAAGGCGCCCACCCGCAATGACGGGCAACCGGTCACAGTTGTCGCGATTCGTTGACGACGACGAAATATTGACGCCGTTATAGTCCAGCGCTCGCAATGGAATGGACGTGTGGAGCAGATGATGCAGCACAAGCGTTTGAGCAGGGCCCTCGCCACCGCGCTGGCGGTCGCCGCCCTGGCCATCGGCACGGCAACCGCAGCACCGGCGGCCACCGGGCTGAGCCCGACCTTCACCACCTGCCGTGACAAGGCGCAGGGTGCGGTCGAGCAGGCCGCCTGCCTGACCTCGGAAAGCGCCCGCCAGGACCAGCGCCTGAACCAGGCCTACCGCCAGCTGCAGGCAAAGCTGAGTGGCGCGAAGAAGACCAAGCTGGTGAATGCCCAGCGCGCGTGGCTGCAGTCGCGCAGCCGCGATGGTGAACTGGATACCGCGCTCTACGACGATTCGCAGCCTGGCAACCTTCAGGGCGAGCTGAACGATGTGATGCGCCTGAGCGCGCGTGCCGACCAGCTGCAGAAGTATCTCCAGCTGCTGGACTGACCCCTTGAGGGGCAGCCCCTCTGATTGCACAAGGATGTAAGACATGCCAACCAACATCGATACCCACGATCTCGATGCCACCTCCGGCGCCGTGTATTTCGCCGT
Organism: Stenotrophomonas sp. 59; assembly: GCF_030291095.1. Classification (NCBI taxonomy): domain Bacteria; kingdom Pseudomonadati; phylum Pseudomonadota; class Gammaproteobacteria; order Lysobacterales; family Lysobacteraceae; genus Stenotrophomonas; species Stenotrophomonas sp. 59. The sequence goes on along the minus strand of NZ_CP127408.1, from coordinate 283,369 downwards.
CGGCCGTGGCACCGAAGGTGGCCCTGCCTCCTACCATCTGGCCATCGCCGGCATCACCCAGGGCGTGACCGAACCGCACTGGGGCACGGTGAACAAAGTCGCGCAGAACAGCGGTTACAGCCTGGGCGCGATCCAGGTCGACTTCGGCCAGCGTGGCGAATGGGCGCTGGGCGCCATCGACGGCCACGCACTGAAGGCGGGTGAGACGACCTATGTCGACGCCGTGATCGATCAGGCCAGCAGCTATGCCAAGGCGCACAACCTGCCCTTCACCCAGGACCACGCCGACCTGCGCCGCGACCTGCTCAGCCACGGCAATGGCCTGAGCGGGCGCAGCTCGATCCAGTTCATCGATACCAACACGCGCGACAGCATCAACGCCTGGGCCGGTTCGGCCGAGGGCAAGCAGTGGATCCACGCAAACATCGACTACCCGCAGGTGCGCAACGCCACGCGGATCGGCATGACGATGGTGGACGCGCACGGCAGCGGCATCGCCGAGGAAAACCGCTTCGAAGCCATCAGCCTGATCGCCAAGACCGCCAACCAGTTGCCCAGCCAGCTGCCCAAGCTGCAGAAAGTGCTGGAAGACGGCGGTGACTACGAGGCGCTGCGCGCCAAGGCCGGGCAGATCCGCGAAACCTACCAGTACTTCGATGCGCCCAAGGCCGGCGACATCGCCGTGCGCTACGAGGACGCGTATGCCAACAACAAGGACGCAATGGACCGCGCCCATGCCAAGGTCAGCAGCCGCGACTACTCGCCTGCCGGCGAGCACAACGACGCCGATATCCAGGTGGCGCTGGGCCAGATCGGCGCACCGCGCCAGCAGGCCGGTTCGCAGACGTTGAAGGAAGGGTCCAGCGGCCGTGACGTGCTGAAGCTGGAAAGCAACCTGGTCACGCTGGGCCATGCCAGTGCCGACGGCCAGCAGACGCTGAATCCGGACCGGCGCTTCGATGCCACTACCCGCAAGGCGGTGGAAGACTTCCAGCGCGCACACAATCTGGACCCGGTGGACGGCAAGGCCGGCCCGGCCACGCTGGCCGCGATCGACCGCGACGCGCGCGAACTGCAGGGCAACCTGGCCGCGCTGGGGCTGACCGATGCCAAGGGCCAGGTCATCGGCAGCGACGGCTATCTGGGCGGCGGCAGCCGCCACGCGATCAACACCTTCCAGCAACAGCATGGCCTGCCTGCGACTGGCATCGCCGATGCGGAAACCCGCCAGGCGCTGGCCAATGAAGTGCAGCAGCGTGCGCAGGGACAGGGCAACACCCCGGAACAGCAGGCAGCGGCCGAGCCAGCGCGTGAGACGGTGTACCCGATGTCCGACCCGCGCAGCCCGCAGAACTGGCTGTACACCGAGACCCTGGTGCAGGTGAAGTTCGCCGAGGAAGCACGTGGCCTGCCCTCCGGCGAGCACAGCGAGAAGCTGGCCGCCGCGCTTACCGTGGAAGCTGCGCGCGCCGGCCTGTACCGGGTTGATCGCGTTGAGCTGAACCAGGATGGCTCGATGGCGCGCGCGGTGCAGGCCAATGCACTGCACGACGAAAGCGCGTTGAACCGCAATACCGCGCCGGTATCGACCGCTGACGCGATGCGCCAGAGCGTGCAGGAGAACAGCGAGCGGGCGTTGCAGGTGAGCGATCAGCAGCGCGAGCAGCAGAGGATCGACCAGCAGACCCAGCAGCATGGGCCGCGGGCCATGATGGCGTGAGGGTTGCAGGCCCACGGGCCTGCTGTCGTCATTCGCGCGCCCCCCACTGGTCCGCCTGAGGCAGGCCAGTGGGGTCGAGCACGGTGCGTCGATGATCGTCGCGGATGCCGATTGAACCATGTATCCTTATGGATACTGTGGATGAATGGCGATTCTCCAGGCAACAGAAACATTCACGCGATGGCTGCGCGGACTCAACGACAGCAGGGCCCGCGGCGTGATCGTGGAGCGCCTGCAGCGCGTCGCCCGCGGTCTCGAGGGAGATGTTCGATCAGTGGGTCATGGCGTGAGCGAACTGCGAATCAACCATGGGCCGGGATATCGCGTGTATTTCACGCGTCGCGGGAGATCCATCGTCGTGCTCCTGCACGGTGGCGACAAGTCGAGCCAGCGTCGCGATATCGAAAAAGCGGTCAGGCTCGCGGAGCTGCTGTAGCCACCATTTGATTCCATGCCGTTCCCAGGACTCTCCCCATGAGCAAGCTGAAGACGATTCCCTTCGATCCCGCCGACTATCTGGCTGATGACGTCGCAATCGCCGCCTATCTGAGCGAGGCGTTGGCAGCAGGTGATGCGGGCCACTTCCAGGAGGCGCTCGGAACAGTGGCGCGCGCCCGCGGCATGGGCGGCGTTGCCGAGGTCTCCGGTCTTGGACGCGAGAGCCTGTACAAGGCGCTGCGCCCCGGAGCACACCCACGCTTCGATACCGTGCAACGTGTGCTGTCGGCGCTTGGGGTGCACCTGATCGTGCAGGCCGGCAAGGCCTGACCGCGACCGCTTCGCTCGCCGGGCATGGCCCGGCGCTACCCGGGCCGCATGGCCGGATCAGTGAGCGCTACCCGCGCCACCCACCTGCTCGATCAACGTCTGGCTGGCCGCATTGAGTCCCACCACCGTCACCTCCGCACCATGCGCGGCCAGCTTTTCCTGCACCCGCTCCAGCGCGGCCACGGCGGTCAGGTCCCACAGATGGGCATCGCGCAGATCGATCCGTACCTTCGGCGCCACGTGCTGGTAGTCGAACGCCGCACCCAGTTGTCCCGCCGAGGCAAAGAACACCTGCCCACGCACGCGGTAGACCTGCGTGTCACCCGCATCCTCGCACTGCACGTCCAGCATGCGGCCGACCTTGCGCGCGAAGAACAGCGCTGACAGCAGCACCCCGCTGAGTACGCCCTTGGCCAGATCGTGGGTCGCTACCGTCACCACGACGGTCAGCAGCATCACCGCAGACGAGCTGCGGGGGTGCGTGCGCAGGTCGCGCAGCGAGCGCCAGCTGAAGGTGCCGATGCTGACCATGATCATCACCGCTACCAGTGCGGCCATCGGGATCTGCCGCACCAGGTCACTGCCGTACACCACCAATGCCAGCAGCAGCACGCCCGCCACCAGGCACGAGAGGCGGCCACGGCCACCGGAGGTCACGTTGATGATCGACTGGCCGATCATCGCGCAGCCCGCCATGCCGCCGAGGAAGCCGGTCACCGTATTGGCCACGCCCTGGCCGACGCATTCGCGGTTGCGCTCGCTGGGCGTCTCGGTGATGTCCTCGACGATCTGCAGGGTCATCATCGATTCGAGCAGGCCGACCACGGCCAGCGTGGCCGACACCGGCAACAGGATGCGCAGCGTTTCCCATGTAAGCGGCACATCGGGAATAAGGAAGTGCGGAAGGCTGTCGGGCAGCTGGCCCATGTCGCCGACGCTGCGCACGTCGATGCCGAAGCCGATCACTACGGCGGTGAGCACCACGATGGCCACCAGCGGTGAAGGCACGGCGCGGGTGAGGCGTGGCAGCAGGTAGACGATCGCCAGCGCCGCCGCGCACAGCAGGTACACCGTCGGACCGCGGCCCACCAGTTCGGGCAGCTGTGCCAGGAAGATCAGGATCGCCAATGCGTTGACGAAGCCGGTGATGACCGAGCGCGAGACGAAGCGCATCAGCGAGCCAAGCTTGAACACGCCGGCCAGCACCTGCAGCAACCCGGCCAGGATGCTGGCGGCGAACAGGTACTGCAGGCCGTGGTCCTTGACCAGGTCGACCATCACCAGCGCCATTGCACCGGTGGCGGCGGAGATCATGCCGGGGCGGCCACCCGCGATCGCGGTGATGACGGCAATCGAGAACGCGGCATACAGGCCGACCTTGGGGTCGACGCCGGCGATGAGCGAGAAGGCGATGGCCTCGGGAATCAGGGCCAGGGCGACGACGATGCCGGACAGCAGGTCGCCACGGAGGTTGCCGAGCCATTGCTGGCGCAGGGGGTAGGACGTTTGCATGGGAAAACTCCGCGCGCACGCGGGCATGGCCGCATGGCGCTGTCGATCAGGAGCGGTCAATCACGAGCAGTCGACTAACAGTCGACTCTACCGGCGGAAGCCGGTACGTGGGAGGGGCGCAGTCTACGGGAAGCGGCCGCACGAGGGTAGCGCGGCCGGCCGCAAAAGGCCGCGGGGCATGGCTCCGCTCTACAATCGGGGCATGCCTACCGATCGCCCGCAGTTCTTCGACCCCGCCACCGAACAGGGCGTGCTGCGCCTGTCGATCGCCGCTTCGCTGCTGCTGGCGGCGGCGGCGGTGGTGTTCGGCCTGCTCGCCAATTCGTCGTTGATCATCTTCGACGGCATCTACGGCCTGATCGACGTGGTGATGACCTGGCTGTCGCTGCTGGTGGCACGGCTGATCGCGCTGTCCACCCAGACCGACGCCCTGCAGTCGCGGCTCAACCAGCGCTTCACCATGGGCTTCTGGCACCTGGAGCCGATCGTGCTGGGGGTCAGCGGCACGCTGATGATCGGTGCGGCACTGTATGCCCTGGTCAATGCGGTGGATGCACTGATGTCCGGGGGCCGCCACATTGCGCTGGGCCCGGCCATCGCCTTTGCCGGGCTGTCGATCGTGGGCGAAGGCGCACTGGCGTGGTTCATCCTGCGCGCCAATCGCCGCATCGGCTCGGAATTCATTGCTCTGGATGCGAAGAACTGGGTGATCGCGGCCAGCATGTCGGCCTGCTACCTGCTGGCCTTCCTCGGCGGTGTGCTGGTGCAGGGCACCTCGTGGGCCTGGGTCGGGCCGTACATCGACCCGGCCATCCTCGCCTTCGTCTGCGTGCTGGTGATGATCGCCCCGCTCGGCACCGTACGCCGGGCGCTGGCCGGCATCCTGCTGGTGACTCCGCCGGAGCTTCAGGCGCATGTGGATGCGGTGGCGCGCGACATCGTCGCCAAGCATGGCTTCGTCGAGCACCGCAGCTACGTGGCGCAGGTGGGGCGTGGCGAACAGATCGAGCTGTTCTTCGTGGTGCGCGAGGACGACCCGCCGCGGCCGCTGGTGGAATGGGACCAGCTGCGTGATGAGATCGGCGATGCGCTGGGCGAGGCTTCGCCGGACCGCTGGCTGACCATCATGTTCACCACCGATCGCGAATGGACGATCTAGGCCGACAGGACGATCAATCAAGTTTTTCGTACGCATTGCAACCCAACGTACGCGAAAACCGGGCAAAGTAGGCTCCAACGCAACACCCACCCACTGACCAGGAGCATCCCGATGTCCATCGAAAAGGTTCTGTACACCGCCCAGGCCACCTCCACCGGCGGCCGTGAAGGCCGTTCCGTCTCCTCCGACAACGTGCTGGACATCCAGCTGTCGACCCCGCGCGAGCTGGGCGGCGCCGGCGGCCCGGGCACCAACCCGGAACAGCTGTTCGCAGCCGGCTACTCGGCCTGCTTCCTGGGCGCGCTGAAGTTCGTGGCCGGTCAGGCCAAGGTCGCCCTGCCGGCCGACACCACCGTCACCGGCAAGGTCGGCATCGGCCAGATCCCGACTGGTTTCGGCATCGAAGCCGAGCTGACCATCAACGTGCCGGGCGTGCCGCGCGAGCAGGTGGAAGAGCTGGTGCAGAAGGCGCACATCGTTTGCCCGTACTCGAATGCCACCCGCGGCAACATCGACGTGACGCTGATCGTTGCCTGATGCGGTGATGCCGGCCAGCGGCCGGCACTACCAACGTGAAGAGAAAAAAATGGGCGGATGCCGGTCGAAACCGGGCATCCGCCCATCCCACCTCGGGTGGGCCCCGGCGCGCGGCCGGGGACGCATTCGCTGCGGCGCGCATCCATCCTTCTGGAGAAGAGCCCCCTTGTTGTTCAAGGGGGCGCGCCAACGGCGCGGGGATAAGGTGGAATGCGCGGACCAGCGACCAGTTACTGGTCGCTGGTGATCAGCTGCACGACGCTGGAGAAATCCAGCTTGCCGCGGCCGGCCTGGTGGTTCATCGAATACAGGTTGCGGGCCACTTCGCCCAGCGGAATCGAGGCGCCGACGCTCATCGCCGCTTCCACCGCCAGGCCCATGTCCTTCAGCATCAGGTCGCTGCCGAAACCGCCGCTGTAGCCGCGCGACGCGGGCGCGTTCTCCAGCACGCCCGGCCACGGGTTGCACACTTCGGTGGCCCAGCTGCGGCCGGTGCTGACCGCCATCATCTGCGACAGCACCTTCGGGTCCAGCCCGTGCGCCACGCCGAGCGCGATGGCTTCGCCGGTCACCGCCATGATCACGCCCAGCGCCATGTTGTTGCACAGCTTGGCAACCTGGCCGGCACCACTGGCGCCCACGTGGAAGATGTTCTTGCCCATCGCCTGCAGCACCGGGCGCGCGCGTTCCAGCGCGTCCTCTTCGCCACCGACGATGAAGGTCAGGGTGCCGGCCTGGGCACCGGCGGTACCGCCGGACACCGGCGCGTCGATCATCTGCAGGCCACGCGCGGCCGCGGCTTCGGAAACCTTGCGCGCGCTCGCCGGGGCAATGGTGCTGCAGTCGATGACCAGTGCACCGGCCGGAATCGCGGCGAGGATGCCGTCATCGCCCAGGTACACGCCTTCGACATGGCGGCTGGCCGGCAGCATCGAGATCACCACTTCGGCGTCGGCCAGGGTTTCACGCGCCGACGCAGCCGCGCTGGCGCCGGCATCGACGGCGGCCTGCACCGCGGCCGGGACCAGATCGAACACGCGCACGGTGTGGCCGTTCTTGACCAGATTGGCGGCCATCGGGCCACCCATGTTGCCCAACCCGATGAATGCAATGCGGCTCATGCAAGGCTCCTTTCAACAAGGGGAGTGCCCAGGTCGACCAGCGGATGCGCGGCATCGGCCCAGGGGGAAGCGAAGAAGGTGTCGGCCCACGCGCCGGTGGCCTCGGCCAGGGTGGCCGGGTTCCACTGCGGATTGCGGTCCTTGTCGATCAGCAGCGCGCGGATGCCTTCGGCGAAATCGCCGTGGGCGGCGCAGTGCAGCGCGGTGATGTACTCCAGCCGGTAGACGCTGGCCAGGTCCTGGCCGGCGCTGCGGCGCTGCAGTTCAAAGGCCAGCCGCGCCGAGCCGGGCGCACCGGCGGCGAGGGTCTTCTGTGCCGCCTGCAGCCAGCCATCGTCGGTCTGCAGGCCGCTGATGCGATCGATGATGGCGGCAAGGTCATCGCCCTCGCACAGCGCGTCGACCTGCGCGGCATTGGCCAGCAGCGGGCCGGTGGCGGCATCGCTGGCGTGCGACTGCAGCAGATGGCTGAGGCGTTCGTGGTTGTGCGCGGCATCGCCCGACCAGGCCACCTGCAGCAGCGCGTCGAACACTGCACTGCGGCGCTCTTCCGCCACATGCACATCGGCCAGGCCGGCATAGATGGCATCGCCCGGGTTGAGCAGCGCGCCGGTCAGGGCCAGGAACAGGCCGCCCTTGCCCGGTACGCGCGGCAGCAGCCAGCTGCCACCCACGTCCGGGAACAGGCCGACGGTGATTTCCGGGAAGGCCAGCTTGGAACGCTCGCTGACCACGCGGTGGCTGGCACCGGACATCAGGCCGATGCCGCCGCCCATCACGATGCCGTGGCCCCAGCACAGGATCGGCTTGGCGTAGGTGTGGATGAGATAATCGACGCGGTACTCGACGTCGAAGAACTCGGCGGCGTAGTCGTTCTCGCGGATATCGCTGCGGCCGGCCTCGCGGAAGGCGACCATGCTCCTGTGCAGGCTGTGCAGGTCGCCGCCGGCGCAGAACGCCTTCTCGCCAGCGCCCTGCAGCACCACCATGGCGATGCCATCGTCGTCGGCCCAGGCGTTCAACTGCTTCAGCAGCAGGTGCGCCATCGGCAGCGAGAAGCCATTGAGCGTGCGTGGAGCGTTGAGCGTAGCGATGCCGATGCGCGTGCCGTTGCCGGCCACGCGCTCTTCGAACAACACCGGTGCTTCGTCGGCAACGGTGTCGGTGCTCATGCGTTCTTCCACTGCGCCGCGCGCTTTTCCAGGAAGGCGGTCACGCCCTCGACCTGGTCGGCGGTGTCGAACAGGTCGACGAAGGCTTCGCGCTCGGCCACCAGCGCCGAGGCGTGGGTGCCGGTGCGGGTGGACTGCACCAGGGTCTTGCACGCGGCGATGCTGGTCGGGCTCTGCTTGCCGGCCTTCTTCGCCCATTCCAGTGCCAGTGCCTTGGCTTCACCCTTGCCGACCTTTTCTTCGGCAAGACCAATCCGCAGCGCGGTCTCAGCGTTGATGCGCTCACCCAGCAGGATCATGCGCTTGGCCCAGCCCTCGCCGACCAGGCGCGGCAGGTTCTGGGTGCCACCGGCGCACGGCAAAAGGCCGACGGTGGCCTCCGGCAGCGCGACCTGGGCGTGGTCTTCAATGATGCGCAGGTCACAGGCCAATGCGCATTCCAGGCCACCGCCCATCGCATAGCCGTTGATCGCAGCGATCGACACGCCACGGAAGCCGGACAGTGCTTCGAACGCTTCGCCGAAACGGCGTGCCGCTTCGCGTGCGGCGGCCTTGTCGCCCGAGGCGAACTGATTGAGGTCGGCACCGGCGGAGAAGAACTTCTCGCCGTCACCGGTGATCACCAGCGCGTAGATCCCGCGGTCTGCGTTGAGCGCGCCCACCAGGTCGCGCAGCGCCGACAGGCTGTGCACCGTCCAGGTATGCGCCGGCGGGTTGTTCAGGGTGACCACGGCGGTGTGGCCGTCGGCCTCGACCTTCAGGCCCACGTGCTCCTGGGTACGCCAATCCTTCATCGCAGTTCCTCTTCGGTGTTGAGCAGGTGACGGGCAACGATCACCCGCATGATCTCGTTGGTGCCTTCCAGGATCTGGTGCACGCGGCAGTCACGCAGCAGGCGCTCGATGGGGTATTCGCGGATGTAGCCGTAGCCACCATGAATCTGCAGCGCTTCGTTGCAGACGTTGAAACCGGCATCGGTGGCAAAGCGCTTGGCCATCGCGCACCAGACATTGGCATCGCTGGCACCGGCATCGAGCTTGCGCGCGGCGGTGTGCACCATCTGCCGCGCGGCGACCAGTTCGATGGCCATGTCGGCCAGCTTGAACTGCAGCGCCTGGAACTCGGCCAGCGCCTTGCCGAACTGGCGGCGCTCGCCCATGTAGCGGCGCGCGGCATCCAGCGCGCCCTGCGCGGCACCCAGCGAGCAGGCGGCGATGTTGATGCGGCCGCCGTCGAGCCCCTTCATCGCCAGCTTGAAGCCGCCGCCTTCCTCTCCCAGAAGGTGGCTGACCGGCACGCGGACGTTTTCGAAGGTGATGCCACGGGTGGGCTGGCTGTTCCAGCCCATCTTCTCTTCCTTGCGGCCGAAGCTGACGCCCGGCAGGTTGGCCGGCACTGCAATGGCGCTGACGCCACCTGCACCCGCGCCGCCGGTGCGCGCCATCACCACCAGCAGCTCGGTGGCACCGGCGCCGGAGATGAAGGCCTTGGCGCCGTTCAGCACGAAGTGGTCGCCGTCGCGCACCGCGGTGGTCTTCAGCGAGGCCGCATCGGAACCGGCGCCCGGTTCGGTCAGGCAGTACGAGGCCAGCTTGAGGCCGGCGGCCAGGTCCTGGCCCCACGCATCGCGCAGGGCCGGCTGGCCCCACTTGGACACCATCCACGAGGCCATGTTGTGGATGCTGATGTAGGCCGCGGTCGACGGATCGACGTTGGCGAGCTCCTCGATGACGACGGCGGCGTCCAGTCGGCTCAGACCGCTGCCGCCCACTTCCGGGTCCATGTACAGACCGCAGAAGCCCAGTTCACCGGCCTTGGCAATCGCCTCGCGCGGAAAGATGCCCTCCGCATCCCATCGCGCGGCGTGCGGCGCCAGTTCGGCCTGTGCGAAGTCGCGCGCAGCCTCGCGGTACGCCTGCTGTGCTTCTTCCAGTTCCGTCGTCATCGAGTGGCTCATGGCTGCTCCTGCCGTTACTTCAGGCTGATCGTGGTGTTGACGCCGTGGCTCAGCGTCTCGTCATCGAACCAGCGCGCGGTGACCGTCTTGGTCTGGGTGTAGAACAGCACCACCTGCTTGCCGTACGGGCCCAGGTCGCCCAGCTTGGAGGCGCGCGAACCGGTGAACGAGAACAGCGGCACCGGCACCGGGATCGGCACGTTGATGCCGACCTGCCCGACGTCGATGTCTTCCTGGAACTTGCGTGCGGCCGCGCCGGACTGGGTGAACAGTGCGGTGCCGTTGCCGTTCGGGTTGCTGTTGACCATCGCGATGGCGTCTTCCAGCGTTTCCGCTTCGAGGATGACCAGCACCGGCCCGAAGATTTCTTCCTGGTAGATGCGCATGTCGGTGGTGACACCGGCAAAGATGGTCGGGCCGACGAAGTTGCCCTTCTCGAAGCCATCGACCTGCGGCTTGCGGCCGTCGAGCACCAGCTGCGCGCCCTGCTCCACGCCCGAGGCGATCAGGCCTTCCACGCGCTCGCGGGCGCTGCAGGAAATGACCGGACCCACGTCGGTACCGGAGACGGTGCCGCCGCTGACCTTCAGGGTCTTGGCCTTGCTGACCAGGTCCTGCACCCAGTTGCGTGCTTCACCGACCAGCACCAGGGTGGAGGCGGCCATGCAGCGCTGGCCGGCCGCACCGAAGGCAGCGCCGACCATCGCGTTGAGGGTCTGTTCCTTGTTGGCGTCGGGCAGCACCACGGCGTGGTTCTTGGCGCCCATCATGCACTGCACGCGCTTGCCGGCCAGCGAGGCGCGGTTGTAGACGTGGGTGCCGACGCGGGTGGAACCCACGAACGACACGGCCTTGATGTCCGGGTGGTCGCAGATCGCATTGACCACTTCTTCGCCGCCATGCACCACGTTCAGCACGCCCTTCGGAATGCCGGCTTCCAGCGCCAGTTCAACCAGGCGCATGGTGACCATCGGGTCCTGCTCGGACGGCTTGAGGATGAAGGTGTTGCCGGTGGCGATCGCCATCGGGAACATCCACAGCGGGATCATCGCCGGGAAGTTGAACGGGGTGATGCCGGCGCACACGCCCAGCGGCTGCATGATCGTGTAGGTATCCACGCCATTGGCCACGTTGTTGGCCAGCTCGCCCAGCTGCAGGTTGCCGATGGCAGCCGCATGCTCGACCACTTCCAGGCCGCGGAACACGTCACCTTCGGCGTCCGGCAGGGTCTTGCCCTGTTCGGCGGTGAGGATGTGGGCCAGCTCGCTCATGTTCTCGCGGATCAGCTGCTGGTACTTCAGGAAGATGCGCGCGCGGGTGCCGATCGGGGTCTTGCGCCAGGTCTTGAAGGCTTCCTTGGCGGCGGCGACGGCGGCGTCCACTTCACCGGTGGTGGCGAACGGCACCTTGGCCAGCACGTCCTGGGTGGCCGGATTGATCACGTCCTGCCAGTGGGAGGTGGCCGATTCGATGAACTGGCCATCGATCAGCATGCGGATACGGGGCGCTGCAACAGTCATGACGACAATCCCACGGGCTCGAAAGATGCTTGGCATTATTCACAGCACCCGCCTCGATTTCCGGGCTGAATCCGCTTAATCTGGCCAACACGCCAGACGATTCATGTTAATTCTGTGAATTATTCAGCCACCCAGCGACAACTTGGCCTGCGCCTGCTGCGGCTGCGCGAGCAGCGTGGCTACAGCCAGGCCGACCTGGCACGAGCGCTGGGGTTGTCGGCCAGCTACCTGAACCAGATCGAGCGCAACAAGCGCCCGCTGACCCCAGCCGTGCAGAAGAAGCTGGGTCAGGTACTCGGCGACGTTTCGGCGCTGTTCGACGAGGAAGAACCCGCTGCCCTGCAGGAGGCGCTGGGCGAGACCCTGCGCGACCTGGGCCTGGCGGAGGTGAGCGCGACCGAACTGCGCGCACTGGCCGGCAACCTGCCGCAGGTCAGCCGCGCCCTGCTGGACCTGCATCGGCGCCACCTGGCCCTGCGCGAACATGCCGCTGCCCTGGAATTCCAGCTGGGCGAGCCGGGTGCTGGCAGCACCCTGCCCGCCGGTGACCAGGTGCGCGAGTTCTTCAACCGCATGCACAACCACATCCCCGAGCTGGACGAACTGGCCGAGCGCCTGTTCGCCGAGTGGGGGTTGTCGCCCGGGCATGTGGCACCACGCCTGCGCCAGCTGCTGGCCGACCGCCATGGCGTGCTGGTGGAAGTGGCCGCGCTGCAGGCCGGGCGCGAGAAGCGCCAGTACGATGCCGGCACGCGCCGGTTGTGGCTGCCGGACTACCTGGAACCTGGCCAGCAGGCGTTCCAGATGGCCGCCGAACTCGCCCTGCACGGTTACCTGCCGCAGATCGATGCGGTGGTGGCGCGTGCTGGATTCACCGATGACGCGCGCATCGCGCAGGCCCGCATCGGTCTTTCAAACTACTTCGCCGGTGCGCTGGTGATGCCGTACATGCGCTTCCTGCGCGCCGCCGAGGCCAGCAGTTACGACATCGAACTGCTGGCGCACCAGTTCGGCGTCGGCTTCGAAGCGGTCTGCCACCGGCTGAGCACGCTGGCGCGGCGCAGCGCGCCTGGCCTGCCGTTCTTCTTCATCCGCGTGGACCGCGCCGGCAATGTGTCCAAGCGCCATTCGGCCACCGATTTCCATTTCTCGCAGGTGGGCGGTTCGTGCCCGCTGTGGATCGTCTACGAGGCCTTCAACCAGCCCGGGCGCATCCTCACCCAGACCGCGCGCATGCCGGATGGCCGCCGACATTTCTGGCTGGCACGGCAGGTCAGCAGCGGGCCGGTCGGGCATGGGCAGCCGCGCAAGACGTTTGCGGTGGCACTGGGCTGCGATCTTCAGCATGCCGAACGGCTGGTGTACTCGCTGGGGCTGGACGTGCAGAGCCCGGGCAATTCGGTATCGATCGGCCCAGGCTGCCGGGTGTGCCCGCGCGAGGACTGCATGCAGCGTGCGTTCGCGCAGTTGCCGGGAAGGTAGGGGGTTGGCAGGGCTGCGCCCTGCACCTGCTTCAATCCAAGGCAACAGCAAAAGCAACAGCGGGCTTTCCGTGGGATGGCGGGGTGGATCCGGTTGCGGGGGACGCCGTAAACCCGTCCTTGGGGGCTTGGCCGCGGCATCCATGCCGCGGACACCCCCGCAACCGGACCCACCCCGCCTTCGACAGTTTCCCGCTGCTCTTGGTGGGTGTCGACCTTGGTCGACACGCTTGATCCACGCATGGCGTGGATGCTCTTCGATGAATGCTTGAAATATTCAGTTCCGATGGGGTTCCATCCACGCATGGCGTGGATCTACTAAACCTTTCGTGCGTAGGCTGCATCCCAATCGGGATGCCCGCCCATGGAGACACCCATGTTCCTGCTGCGCCCTTGCCTGGCTCTACTGCTTGCTGCCATCGCCGCACCGGCGTGGGCAACCTTTTCCATTGCGGCCTGCAACGACGCAGGGGACTGTGGCGTGGCGGTGGCCACGCACAATCTCGGCGTCGGCGGTGTCGGGGTGCCGTGGGCGCAGGCGAAGGTGGGCGCTGTCGCCAGCCAATTCGAGACCAACCCGACCTACGGCTCCAAAGGCCTTGAACTGCTGGCCAAAGGACGCACGCCTGCGCAGGTGTTGAAGCAGCTGCTGGACGAAGATGGCGATTTTGATGGCACCACGCTCGCCGAGCGCCAGGTAGGGCTGGTCAGCGCGCGCGGCGGCAATGCGCAGTACACCGGTGCTACCGCGCAGCAGGCGGATTGGGCCGGTGCGCAGGGCGAGGGCATGCTGAGCGTGCAGGGCAATGGGCTGGCCGGGCCGGAGGTGCTGGCCGCGATGCAACGTGCCTTCGGCGCATCACACGGAGAATTGGCTGCGCGCCTGCTGGCGGCACTGGAAGCGGGCCAGGCCGCAGGCGGCCAGCGCAGCGGTCAATGGTCGGCGGCGCTGCTGGTACGTACACCTGGCGGCGACTGGCAGGACACCGATCTGCGCGTGGACGCCGACCCGCATGCAGTGGCACGGCTGCGCGAGCTGTACGACATGCGCCTGTCCAACGAGGCGATCATCCGTGCCGAGCAGCGCTGGGAGAAGGGGGACGTGGCGGGTGCGCGCGCGGCGCTGGCGACGTCGTTGTCGCTGGCACACGGCTGGGACCGGACCTGGGCGCGCGCGGCGCGGCTGGCGATGCGGCAGGGCGATGCGGCGCTGGCACGCGAGTATCTGGCCGGCCTGCGTGCGCTCAATCCGGAGTGGGTGAAGCAGGAACTGGCGTTGCCGCTGTATGCGCCGTTGCAGGGCGATGCGGTGGTGGAGGCGTGGCGATGAGGCGCACCGGGGAGGGGTCAGATCCGTTTTCCGCAGGAAAACGGATCTGACCCCGATTGCCCCCATTGGACCGGCTCAGTAGATCGGCGTCACCTTCATCTGCGGCAGCGGTCGAGGCGCGCCGTCGGTAAGGTCCGGGCCGAGGTCATCCCAGCTGCGGCCCTGCTCGACCATCAGCCCCCACAGCTGCTGGGAGGCCAGCCGCTTGTCCTCCGATCCCAGCTTGTACGACGGCGGTGCCGGTTCACCACGGGCGACCATCGAATAGGCCGCACGGTAGGCCAGCACCTGCTGTGCAGGGTCATCGGTGCGTGCTACCTCCAGCGTGTAGCGCTGGTACGCCGAGGCCAGGTTGCGCCAGCGGATCCAGTAGTGGTTCTCGAACGAGAACGAGCAGAAACGCGCACCGGCCAGGCTGCCCTTGTCGGCGATGCGGCTCAGCACCTCCTGCGGCATGTCCAGGTTCATGCCGCCTTCGTCGCCCTGCAGGCTGACGTGCACGATGCGGTCGCGGTAACCCGGTGCCCGCGCCTGCAGCAGGTCGCGCCAGTTCTGCATGGTCGCCACCACGGCGAACAGGAAGCGACCGAGCTCGGCGGCCGCCAGCGGCGTGGCGATGGACTGGTAGGTGCGCTGCCAGCCGTGCCGGTTCTCGGTCGGCAGGAACACCGCATGTTCCAGCGCCTGGCGACCACTGCTGCCATGGCTCACATCCTCGGCGTGCTGCGGGTAGACCAGGTTGATGGCAAAGGTCGGCCAACGCGGCAGGGCCGCGTCGAAGAGGTGGATCGGGAAGTTGCTGCTGATGCCGCCATCGGAGAACCAGCAGATGCGGAAGGCGGTGATCACCGGGCCGCAGGCCTGCCCGGCGCTGGTCAGCCCTTCCATGCTGTCGGCCACGTTGTGCTCGGGGTCGGCCGCTGGCGCAGTCGGCTCGCAGCGACGCTCGCGGCGCGAAGGTTCGTGCAGCGGTACGGCGCTGATCAGCAGCGGGAAGCTCAGGCTCATGCGCGTGGCCACCAGCACCGGCAGCTGCGGGCCCGGCGGCAGGTGGTAGTACTGTCGTCCCTCCACCTCCAGCGGCGGTCCAGCCTGCTTCACCAGCCACTGCACCACGCTGGCCGGGAACAACTGTTCGAACTCCTCGCGCAGGAACCAGAACTGCGCGCCGCCCAGCGGCAGCGTGCGCGGCTCGTTGTGCGACACGCAGGTGGTGATCATCTGCAGGCTGATCGCATGCGGGCTGTCCGGTTCGCCGGCATAGCGCGGTGCGTCGTGCAGGTCCGCGAAGGTCAGCGGGGCATCCAACGGCTTGCCGGACAACTGCTGCAGGCACGCATGCAGCCATTCGGTCAATGCCGGTTTGCGCGCATCGCGGCCGAGACCGCTGCACAGGCCCAGCAGGTTACGCCGCGCCACCCGCGCGACCCGCAGCGCGGCGCCGGCCACGCCCGCACCGTAGGCGCACAGCAGCGATGGCAGCAACGTGGCGGCCACGCCGCTCCAGCCGCCGCCCCACCAGCCCAGGCCGAGCAGCAACGCCAGCGACACCAGCACCTCAAGCGGCGCGATCTCGAACACCGCGATGGCCAGGCACAGCAGCTTGTGCGGCAGGCGGGCATTGCCGGTCAGCACCACCAGCAGCCGATACGCCGCACGCGCACCGCGCGCCGGCTGGAACAGGCTGTAGATGAAACCGCGCCGCGACAGCTGTGCCGAAACCGCCGACAAGCCGCCATAGCCCGCATCGCCGGGCAGGTGCTCACCGGCCTGCTGGCGGCGATCACCGCAGGCCGCTGCAGCCGCCACCGCCGCGGCAATGGCGCCGGCCGAGGTGCCGCCGATGCTCTTGAAGCGATACTCACGGGCCAGCGCCAGTACCGCATTGGGGTACACGATGCCGCTGGTGATGCCGCCTTTCATGACCAGATCGCAGTACTTGTCCGCCACTACCCTGCCCCCGCTGATTGTGCCCGAGATGCCATCCGACGCTACGGATGCAGTATGACGCGAAGCCTTCTCACAGCCTGAGAACCCGCCCACGGAAGCGCCACTGGCCGCCTCTGCCCAGCCCGGGCACACTGCACCCAGGACATTCATGCAGGGATTGCCATGACCACCCGTCGCGCGTTCATCGCAGGCTGTGGAGCCGCCGTTGCCGCCAATGCCTGTACGCGGCGCAGCGCGGGCATCGCCAACGACATCAGCCAGCTGGAACCCACCGAGGTCGCCGGGGTGCGGGCCATTGCCGGAACGGCGGATCTGCAGGCGGCGCTGCAGCAGCACCTCGGCACTGTCTGCGTGGCCGGTGGGCGATTCAGCATGGGCGGCCAGACCAGCGCGACCGCTGCCCTGCAGCTGGATCTGACGCCCAGCAACCGCCTGCTGTGGCTGGACATCGCCCGCAAGGCTGTGCGCGTGCAGGCCGGCATGCGCTGGCGCACGCTGCAGGAATGGCTGGACCCGCACAACCTGTCGGTGAAGGTGATGCAGAGCTTCAGCAACTTCACCGTCGGCGGCTCGGTCTCGGTGAACTGCCATGGCCGCTACGTCGGCAGCGGCAGTATCGCTTCGACCATTCGTGCGCTGCAGGTGGTGCTGCGCTCCGGCGAGGTGATCGAGACCTCGCGCACCCTGCATCCGGAGCTGTTCGCTGCGGTCATCGGTGGCTACGGCCTGATGGGCGTGGTCAGCGAAGTCGAACTGGACCTGGCCGACAACGACCGCATGGCGCGGCACATGGAACGGGTGGCGCTGGCCGACTACCCGCACTGGTTCCGCGAGAACGTGGTGTCACGCAGAGATGCGTTGATGCACAACGCCGACCTCATCCCACCCCGTTTCGACGCCCCGGTGACCGTGACCTGGCGACGCAGCACGGCACCACTGACCGACACCCGGCGACTGATACCGGTAGGCGCGGATTATGCCCACGAACAGAACATGATCTGGGCCGTCACCGAGCTGCCCGGCGGGCCACAGCTGCGCCAGAGCTCGGTGGTGAAGCAGCAGATGGCCGAACCGCGGGTGATCCATCGAAACCTGGAGGCAAGCCTGGATGTGGCGGCATTGGAACCCCGCACCCGCGCGATGTCGACCTACCTGCTGCAGGAGTACTTCATCCCGGTGCGCAGCTTCCAGGCCTTCGCCACGCGCATGGCGGCGATCCTGCAGCACCACCGCGTCGATGCGCTGAACGTGTCGATCCGCCATGCGCCGGCCGATGCAACCGCATTGATGGCATGGGCAAGCGAAGAAGTGTTCTGCTTCGTGCTGTACCACAAACAGCGTCGGCATCCGTGGGGCGACACGATGGCCACACGCTGGACACGCGCATTGATCGACGCCGCGGTGGAGTGTGGCGGACGCTATTACCTGCCGTATCGCCCGCATGCCACACGCGAGCAGTTCCAGCGCGCGTATCCGCGATGGAACGCATTCGTTGAACTCAAACGCCAGTACGATCCGCAGACGCAGCTGGTGAACCACCTCTGGCAGCGGTACATGGCGGCAGCATGAAGCCGAGGCATCCACGCACGGCGTGGATCCACCGCCCGGGCCCGGCCGGCAAATCAACGCTGCTGCGGACAGAGCGCCACGCGCTTGCTGCGCGCATCGATCAGCACCGCCGCGTCCTGCAGTGCGTGCGCGCCGATCACCGCCTCCGGGTAGTGATCAGAGACGCGCACGTCGAGATTCCGCAGCGTCAGGCCACCGGCCACCAGCGGCACGTCCAGCCGTGCCCGGCCGCTCTGGATCCGGCCGTGGCTGAGGGTCAGCGGGTCGCCCGGGACAACCACGCCGCTGGCTACGCGCTCATGGAGTGCAGCAGGCAGCACCAGCGCCACGTTCGCGCCGGTATCCAACTGTGCTTCTGTCGTTACCGTGCCGATCTGCACCGGAATGCGGAAGGCCCGCGTGTAGACCAGCGTGCCCGGCTGCTCCGGCAGCAATCGATGGTCGCGGCGAAAGCGCAGCCGCTTGCGTGGGAAGTCGAGCACCAGCAGGCCATCGTCGAAGAAATCGCGCGCCAGGATCCCATCGAAGGCGGCGGCTTCGGACTGTCGGGCGTTATAGTCGCGGGTGATCGCCACCACGCCCTGGCGACGCACGCCACCCAGGGTGAGCGAATCGAAGCGGACCGTGGCGGCATCGGCGGTGCGCACGCCATCGGAATGGGAGGCGGTGCCACCCATCGGCAGGTGCAGCGCGCGCACCAGGCGGGTGTCGGCACGCGCCACACCACTCGCACCGGTATCGACGGCGAAGCGGAACGTGCCTGCGTCGTTGACCTGCACCTGCAGGTAGATGCGCCCATCGACAACCTCGAACGGAACATCGATGAGGGTTTCACCGGGCGCAGTGGCCAATGCACATGCCGGGCCAGCTGAGGGCAATGCATGGGTCCATCCGGAGAGGCAGAGCAGCCCCAGCGCCCATGCGGGCAGGCAGCGCCGCCTGGAACGGGTCGGGGCGGCAGGATGTCCGGTGCAGGCGTGCGGGGGCGTTGCGGCAAAGCTGTCCATGGGCAGGGTTCCAGGTGGTCCTGCAGCATGGATGCGCCACGGGCCTGCACGGTTGCACCCTGCGGACCTTGACCATCGCCGCCAACGGGTCCACCGTGCACACGCCGAAGGTATCCCTGCCGTGGCTGGATGGCGGCAGGGATTTAAACGGGAATCCGGTGAAGGCGCCTCGCGCGCCCATTCCGGAGCTGCCCCGCAGCGGTGAATGGAAACGAATCCTGCCAACAGCACTGGGCGCATGCCTGGGAAGCGGCAGGTAGTAGGTGGGCTGCGGCCCGTGTCCATCAGCCCGAATACCGGCCCCGGCCGGGGGACACGACCGTCCCCTGACTCGACCTGGACTCTCCGCGGGGAGGGTGCCGGGGCCGTCGTTGTCCTGCGCCTGCAGGCCGCGCGGCCGCGCGCGTCCTTTTCACGGTATCCGGCCCGCCCTGTTCCACCCACGCGCTGATGCATGGGCCACCGCCGTTGCCGGCGGTCCATGCGGTACCTGACGATGACCGAGCTCCAACGCCCCACCCTGACCCTGCCCGCCGACGGCAAGCGCCTGCTGCTGCATTCGTGCTGCGCGCCCTGTTCGGGCGAAGTGATGGAGGCGATCACCGCCTCCGGGATCGACTACGCGATCTTCTTCTACAACCCCAACATCCACCCGGTGAAGGAGTACGAGCTGCGCAAGCAGGAGAACATCCGCTTCGCCGAACAGCACGACATTCCGTTCATCGACTGCGACTACGACACCGACAACTGGTTCAGCCGTGCGCGTGGCATGGAGAACGAACCCGAGCGCGGCATCCGCTGCACGATGTGCTTCGACATGCGTTTCGAGCGCACCGCGCTGTACGCGCATGAACACGGCTACGACACCATCAGCTCGTCGCTGGGCATCTCGCGCTGGAAGAACATGGCGCAGATCAACGACTGCGGCATCCGCGCCGCCTCACGCTATGAAGGCCTGCAGTACTGGGACTACAACTGGCGCAAGGGCGGTGGTGCCAGCCGCATGATCGAGATCAGCAAGCGCGAGCAGTTCTACCAGCAGGAATACTGCGGCTGCGTGTACTCGCTGCGCGATGCCAACCGCCATCGCCGCGAGAACGGCCGCGAGCGGATCAAGATCGGCCTGCTGTACTACGGGCAGGACGCTGAGACACCGCAGGGCGATTGACGTGCGCTCGGGGGGCGGCCACGCTGGTCGCCCCTTCAGTTTGTAGTGGACCTGCCATGACTGCCCTGCCCGCCGATGTCGCCCTGCTGGTGATCGACCTGCAGCCGGACTTCATGCCCGGTGGCGCGTTGGCCTGCGACCAGGGCGATGCGCTGGTCGCGCCGATTGCCGGACTGCTGGCGCAGCGCCGCTACCGCACGGTGGTGGCCACCCAGGACTGGCACCCGGCCGATCACGCCTCATTCGCCAGCCAGCACCCCGGCAAGCGTCCGTTCGAGACCATCCTGCTGCACGCGCAGCCACAGACCCTGTGGCCCGACCATTGCGTGCAGGGCAGCGATGGCGCCGCGCTGCACCCGGGCGTGGACTGGACCGTGGCCGACCTGATCCTGCGCAAGGGCACGCGCCAACAGGTGGATTCGTACAGCGCCTTCCGCGAGAACCACGGCCCCGATGGCGAACGCCCGGCTACTGGCCTGGCCGGCTGGCTGCACGAGCGCCGCATCCGCGAAGTGCACGTGTGCGGCCTGGCCCGCGACTACTGCGTGCTGTGGAGCGCGCAGGACGCGGTGAAGTCCGGCTTCCGGGTGAAGTTCCTGTGGGAGCTGACCAAACCGGTGACCGAGGCCAATGACGCGATGGTGCGCGAGGCGCTGGGCAAGGCGGGGATTGCGATCGCCTGACGCGCGACCGCCGGGCATGGCCCGGCGCTACCGGATCGCGCCCATGGGTAGCGCCGGGCCATGCCCGGCGGACACGGATCAGATGGAACGTTAGCGGAACACCACCGTGCGGTGCCCGTTGAGCAGGATGCGGTGCTCCACATGGCGGCGCACGGCGCGTGCCAGCACCAGCGATTCGGTATCGCTGCCCAGTCGTACCAGTTCGCGCGGTGCCATCGCGTGGTCCACGCGGGCCACGTCCTGTTCGATGATCGGGCCTTCATCCAGATCCTCGGTGACGTAGTGCGCGGTGGCACCGATGATCTTGACCCCGCGTGCGTGCGCCTGGTGGTACGGCTGCGCGCCCTTGAAGCTGGGCAGGAAACTGTGGTGGATGTTGATCGCACGGCCGGCCAGCGCGCGGCACAGCGTGGGCGACAGGATCTGCATGTAGCGCGCCAGCACCACCAGGTCGATGCGCTCGCGCTCGACCAGGTCGATGATCTGCTGCTCCTGTACCGCGCGTGTTTCCGCGTTCACAGGCAGGTGGTGGAACGGCACCTGGTAGGACGCGGCCAGCGGCGCGAAGTCGGCGTGGTTGGAGGCCACCGCGGCGATGTCCACCTTCAGCTGGCCACTGTGGGCGCGGAACAGCAGATCGTTGAGGCAGTGGCCCTGCTTGCTGACCAGCACCAGCAGGCGTGCGCGGCGGCGGCCATCGTGCAGCTGCCAGTCCATGCCGAAGCCTTCGGCGAGCGCGGCCATGCTCGTGTGCACGGTCTCCAGCGGCAGGCTGGCGTCGCGGTCGAAGTGCACGCGCAGGAAGAAGCGGCCACTTTCCTCATCACCGAACTGCTGGGCGTCGAGGATGTTGCAGCCGTGGTCGAACAGCAGGCCGGACACGCGGTAGACGATGCCGGTACGGTCGGGACAGGACAGGGTAAGAATGGAATCGGGGCGCATTGCCCGAGTGTAGGGCAGCGCCCTGCCCGGCGGATCGATGGTCACCGATGCAACCGAACTGCTTGGTTCAGTCCCAAGCGATACTTGGGCGTCCCCATGGCAAGCTGGTCGGTCATGAACCTGTTGCAACTGATCCGCAGCTTCACCCGCACCGCAGAGACCGGCAGCATTGCCGCCGCGGCCCGCATCCTTGGCATCAGCGCCACCGCAGTCGGCCAGAACATCAACCGGCTGGAGGCACATCTGGGCGTACGGTTGCTGAACCGAAGCACGCGCCAGCTGGCCCTCAGCGAGGCCGGTGCGCTGTACCTGGCCCAGGTGCGCCACATCGAAGCCGACCTGGCGCGCGCGCAGGCCATGGTCACCGCCGGCGACATCGAACCGGCCGGGCCGCTGCGCATCGCCAGCAGCAGTGCGTTCGGTCGCCACGTGCTGGCACCGTTGCTGCCTTCACTGCAGCAGCGCCATCCACAACTGCAGCTGGAGCTGCGCCTGACCGACCGCGCCGTGCAACATGGGCCGGAAGCGGTGGATGCCAGCATCCGCATTGGTGCGCAGCTGGAAGATGGCGTGGTCGCGCGGCAACTGGCGCGCGTACCGTTCGTGTTCTGTGCCTCGCCGGGCTATCTGAAGGCGCACGGCACCCCGCAGCAGCCCTCCGACCTGGGCAGCCATCGTGGTCTGCTGCACCGCTTCCCCACCGATGGCCGACCATTGCGCTGGGGCCTGCTGAAGGACGGCCAGCGCGTGGACGCCGTGCTGCCACCGAGCATGGTCTGCGATGACATCGATGCGCTGGCGACGCTGGCGGTGGCCGATGCCGGCATCACCCGGCTGGCCGCATTCGTGGCCGAGCCGTACCTGCGCGATGGCCGCCTGCAGGCGGTGTTCGGCGCCGACACCGCGTGGCGCCCGGAACCGATGGAGGTCTACTTCTGCGTCAGCGACCGCCGCGACTTCACCGCCAAGATCCGCGCGCTGTTCGAACACCTGCAGGCCGGCATCGCGCCGGCCTGGCGGGTGTGAGCTTCAGCGTGCCTTGAACACGCCGCGCGCATCGCGCGGCTCGCAGCGCAGGTACTGCGGCGCCGGTTCCACGCTGTCGCGCAATGCAGCAGCGGCGTGCCACGGCCAGCGCGGGTCGTAGAGGATGCCGCGTGCCAGCGCTACCGCATCGGCGTGGCGATGGCGCAGGATCGATTCGGCCTGCTCCGGTTCGGTGATCATGCCCACGGCGATGACCGGCATGCGCACCTTGGCCTTGATCGCCGCCGCGAACGGAACCTGGTAACCCGGGCCGACGGTGATCTTCTGGCGCTCGTCCAGGCCACCGCTGGAAACGTGCAGGAAGTTGCAGCCGCGCGCATCCATCACCTGCGCCAGCGCTTCGCTCTGCACCAGATCCCAACCACCGTCGACCCAGTCGCTGGCGGAAATACGCACGCCCACAGCGACCTTGTCGGACACTGCCGCACGCACGGCATCGAACACTTCCACCAGCAGGCGCAGGCGGTTCGGCAGTGAGCCACCGTAGCCATCGGTACGGCGGTTGCTCAGCGGCGACAGGAACTGGTGCAGCAGGTAGCCGTGGGCGGCGTGCAGCTCGATCAGCTCGAAGCCCAGGCGCTCGGCACGCACCGCGCTGGCGGCGAAGGCAGCGACGACTTCGGCAATGCCGGCCTCATCCAGTTCCTGCGGCGCCGGATCGGCTGCGTGGAACGGCAACGGCGACGGCGCCACGGTGGCCCAGCCACGCGCATCATCGGCCGGCAGCTGGCCGCCGCCGTCCCACGGGCGCTTCACCGACGCCTTGCGACCTGCATGGCCGAGCTGGATGCCCAGCGGCATCGGCGACCAGCGGCGGACGCTGGCCAGTACCTGTGCCAGTGCCGCTTCGGTGCCGTCATCCCACAGGCCCAGGTCGGCCCAGCTGATGCGGCCGCGCGGCTCGACCGCCGTGGCTTCCAGGATCAGCAGGCCGGCGCCGGACTGCGCCAGGTTGCCCAGGTGCATGGCATGCCAGTCGCTGGCACGGCCGTCTTCGGCGGAGTACTGGCACATCGGCGCGATGACGATGCGGTTGGACAGGGTCAGGGGGCCGAACGAGATCGGCGAAAACAGCTGGCTCAAGACGGTGATGGACGACGAAGGGGGTGCGTATTGCACCGCCGCACGGCCTGCGAATCAACCGCCTGGATGGATCGCTGTTTCGCGGGGGCGCATGATGGGTAGCGCCGGGCCATGCCCGGCGAACGTGCGGCGCGGCACCCCGTTTCCGCCGGGCATGGCCCGGCGCTACCCGGTAACGAGCCCTGCCAGCGCCTCGGCGCAGTCGCGCTCATCCTTGAACTGCAGCAGGTCATCGGCGCGGGTGCGGCCTCGGTTCAGCGCCGCCACCGGCAACCCTGCCCTGGCCGCCGCCTGCACGAAGCGGAAGCCGGAATAGACCATCAGCGACGAGCCCACCACCAGCACGGCGTCGGCCTGCCGCAGGTGCTCATGCACCGCCTCCACGCGCTCACGCGGCACGTTTTCGCCGAAGAACACCACGTCCGGCTTCAGCAGGCCGCCACAGTACGGGCAACCGGGCACCACGAAGCTGGAGAAATCGGTCTCCAGATCGGCATCGCCGTCGGGGGCGATGCCGGCCTCCAGGGCATCCCAGCCGGGATTGGCGTCCAGCAGGCGCTGCTGGAGGTCCTCGCGGCCGCCACGGCGCTCGCAGCCCATGCAGCGCACCAGGTCCAGGCGGCCATGCAGGTCGATCACGTTGCGGCTGCCGGCCCGCTGGTGCAGGCCGTCCACGTTCTGGGTCAGCAGCACCTGCAGCTTGCCGCTGTCCTCCAGTGCGGCCAGGGCGTGGTGGGTACCATTGGGCCGTGCCAGGCCGAAGCGCGGCCAGCCCAGCAGGCTGCGCGCCCAGTAACGCTGGCGGGTGGCCGCTTCGCCCATGAACGCCTGGTAGGTCACCGGTGGCGTACGTTTCCACTGGCCGTCGGTATCGCGGTAATCGGGAATGCCCGAGGCGGTGCTGCAACCGGCGCCGGTCAGCACGAACAGGCGCTGGGCGCGGTCGATGAAGTCGGTCAGCGGCGGGGTCATGGGTGCCAGATGGGGGCGCGTGGGCGCCCCCGCAAGCGCTGGCTCAGTCGGCTTGGTCAGGCCACCGGCAGCGGCGGTACCGCGATCGGATGGCCTTCCTCGTCCAGCGCGATCATCACGAAGTGGCCGCGGGTACACAGCTTGCGCTCGCCGCTGTGCAGGTCTTCGGCGACCAGCTCCACCTCGACCTTCATCGAGCTGCGGCCGACTTCGACGATGCGGCCGATGGTTTCCACCATCTGGCCGATGCGGATCGGCAGCTTGAAGTCGACCTGGTCGCTGCGCGCGGTCACCACGGTGCGGCGCGAGTAGCGCGCGGCGGCCAGGAAGGCGGCCTTGTCCATCCACGCCAGTGCCTGGCCACCGAACAGGGTGCCGAGGTGGTTGGTGTGGTTCGGGAAGACGATTTCGGCCATGCGCACTTCGGTGGGCGGCACGGTCTCGGGGATCGGGGTCATGGGGGTGCTTCGGTGTGTGGGGTCCAGTGATTTTATGCGACCGGCGTGACGGCCATCGGAACGCATGTGCAATGGCCACCCGGCAGCGGTGCCTGCGCAGGCCGCGCCCGTGGCAGGCGCTACACTGCGCCACGCCCACCGCCAGGACCGCCCATGCCCGCCACTTCCGACCTTCTGGCCTTTGCACTGGTCTCGCTGGCCATGGTGATCACGCCCGGGCCGAACATGATCTACGTCATCTCGCGCTCGATCTGCCAAGGGCCGATGGCGGGACTGATCTCGTTGGGCGGGGTGGCGCTGGGCTTCGTGTTCTACATGCTGTGCGCGGCGCTGGGCATTACCGCCCTGCTGATGACGGTACCGTTCGCCTACGACGCGCTGCGCATCGGCGGCGCGCTGTACCTGCTGTACCTGGCCTGGCAGGCGCTCAAGCCGGGTGGCCGTTCGCCGTTCGCGGTGCGCGACCTGCCGCAGGACAGCCCGCGCAAGCTGTTCACGATGGGCTTTCTGACCAATCTGCTGAACCCGAAGGTAGCCGTGATGTACCTGTCGCTGCTGCCGCAGTTCCTGCATCCCGACGGCGAAGGCAGTGTGCTGATGCAGTCGATCGTGCTGGGCTCCACCCAGATCCTGGTCAGTGTCAGCGTGAACGGCATGATCGCGCTGACTGCAGGCAGCATCGCCGGCTTCCTGGCTGCGCGCCCGACCTGGCAGGTGGTGCAGCGCTGGCTGATGGGCACGGTGCTGGCCGGGCTGGCGGTACGCATGGCGGTGGAAGGGCGGCGCTGATCGCGGCGTGCCCTCCAGGCGATGCGCCCGGCCCAGTGATCAGAACAGTTCGGCGTGGTAGAAGCTCGGTTGTGCCGACCAGGCCTTGATATCGCCGCATTTGGGCACGTCGGTGTAGTACAGGCGGATGGGAATGGCGGAGACCTTCGCACTCATCAGCATGGCGTAGGTCGCCTTGCAGACCTCCGGCGGCATGCTGAAGTCGCCTTTGCTGACGATGTTGCAGACCGCGTGGATGGGCGAGACGGTGGTTGCCACGAACACCTTGCCGCTGGCATCGATGGAAACGTTGGCCACCTTGGAATCGCAGTTCGTGCCATGGGCGAGGGACGGACAGGCGACCAGGACGGCGAACAGTCCTCCCATCCATCCACGAAACACGGTCTTGCGGGTTGCTGTTCCAGGCACTGCAGTCTCCATTGCGACCTCCAGGGTCCATTCAATTCCACCACCATGGCAGGAACACGCATACGGGAACGCGGCGCAGGGATTGTCCGCGTCTCATTCCTGCAGTGGCATCCCCTCTTCCTCCCCAGGCGCGGCATGGGTACGACGCACCGCCGTCGCTGGAGTCCAGCGAGAATAGCCCATCCTGTTGAGGTGCAACAAAAAACCCCGGCACTGGCCGGGGTTCTTCGTTGCGACAGGCCTGACCGGTTCGATCAGAAGTTCATGTCGAAGGCGACTTCGCCCTGCACGCCGACCTGGTAGGCCGAGACGCGGCGTTCGAAGAAGTTGGTCAGTTCCTGCACGTCCTGCAGTTCCATGAACGGCAGCGGGTTGCGCACGTTGTACTTCTTCTCCATGCCCAGCTTGGCGAAGTGCTGGTCGGCGCAGTGCTGCAGGTACTGGCGCATGTCGCGGGTCGAGATGCCCGCCACGCCGCCGGACAGCACGTCCTCGGCGAACTGCACTTCGCATTCGATGGCTTCGGCCAGCATGTCGTAGACCTGCTGCTTCATTTCATCGTCGAACAGGTCCGGCTCTTCCTCGCGGACAACACGCACCGACTCGAACGCGAACTCCATGTGCGCGCTCTCGTCGCGGAACACCCAGTTGGTGCCCGAGGCCAGGCCCGGCAGCAGGCCGCGCGAACGGAAGTAGTACACGTAGGCGAACGCGGCGAAGAAGAACAGGCCTTCGATGCAGGCGGCGAAGCAGATCTGGTTGAGCAGGAACTGGCGACGCTCGGCACGGGTCTCGATGCGCTTCAGGTCCTGGATCGAGTCGATCCACTTGAAGCAGAAATCGGCCTTCTTCTTGATCGAGTCGATATTCTCCACCGCAGCGAAGGCTTTGACGCGCTCCTCCGGGTCCGGCAGGTAGTTGTCGAGCAGGGTCAGGTAGAACTGCACGTGCAGCGCTTCTTCATACAGCTGGCGCGACAGGTACATGCGCGCTTCCGGCGCATTGAGGTGCTGGTACAGGTTCAGCACCAGGTTGTTGGACACGATCGAATCACCGGTGGCGAAGAACGCGACCAGGCGATGGATCAGGTGGCGCTCACCCGGCGACATCTTGCTGTGCAGGTCGGTGATATCGATCTGGAAGTTGATCTCTTCCACCGTCCAGGTGTTCTTGATCGCGTTCCGGTACATGTCATAGAACTGCGGGTAGCGCATCGGGCGCAGGGTCAGTTCAAAACCGGGATCGAGCAGCATCTGCTTGGGCTTGTCGGCCATGGGTGTTTCCTTGAATTCCTGGGTGAGACGCCGGGCATGGCCCGGCGCTACCGTGGGTGTTTTTCCGCAGCCGAGCATGGCTCGGCTCTACAGGTGCGAGGTGCCGGCGGGGCCGGCACAGCGCGTTTTACTGGCAGGCCTCGCAGGCTTCCGGGTTTTCCAGCGAGCAGGCGATGGCTTCGTCCGGGCTGAACACCTTGGCCGGCGCGGCGGTGCTCACCGTGGTCTTGGCGATCTTGGTGGCCGGGCGCGAGCGCAGGTAGTAGGTGGTCTTGATGCCCTGCTTCCAGGCGTACATGTACATGGAGGACATCGCGCCGATGTTCGGGCTTTCCATGAACAGGTTGAGCGAGGCCGACTGGTCGATGAAGGCGCCACGCTCGGCGGCCATGTCGATCAGCGAACGCATCGGCAGTTCCCACGCGGTGCGGTAGACCTCGCGCAGCGTTTCCGGAATCTGCGCCACGCCGGCGATGGAGCCTTCGGCCAGCTTGATGGCATCGCGCATGTCGGCGGTCCACAGGCCCAGCTTCTTCAGCTCGTTCACCAGGTAGCGGTTGACCTGCAGGAAGTCACCGGACAGGGTCTCGCGCTTGAACAGGTTGGACACCTGCGGCTCGACGCACTCGTAGCAGCCGGCGATCGAGGCGATGGTCGCGGTCGGGGCGATCGCGATCATCAGCGAGTTGCGCAGGCCGTGTTCCTTGATGCGCTCACGCAGGGCATCCCAGCGCGCGGTGTCTTCCGGCACCACGTTCCAGGCGTCGAACTGCAGTTCGCCGCTGGCAGCACGGGTATCGTTGAACGACGGGTGCTTGCCGCGTTCCTGGGCCAGTTCGGCCGAGGTTTCCAGGGCATGGAAGTAGATCGTTTCGGCGATCTTCTTCGACAGGGCGCGGGCTTCGGCACTGTCGAACGGCAGGCGCTTGCGGAAGAACACGTCCTGCAGGCCCATGCAGCCCAGGCCGACCGGACGCCAGCGCAGGTTGGCGCGGCGGGCGGTTTCGATCGGGTAGAAGTTCAGGTCGATGACGCGGTCGAGCTGGCGCACGGCCAGGCGCACGGTCTCGGCCAGTTTCTCGAAGTCGAACTCGTTGTGCTCGTCGAAGTGGTTGCCCAGGTTGATCGAACCCAGGTTGCACACCGCGGTTTCATCGTTGGAGGTGACTTCCAGGATTTCGGTGCACAGGTTGGACAGGTGGATCACGTTGCCCGGACGCAGGGTCTGGTTGCTGGCGCGGTTGCACTTGTCCTTGAAGGTCATCCAGCCGTTGCCGGTCTCGGCCAGCGTACGCATCATGCGGGCGTACAGCTTGCGCGCGGAGATGGTGCGGTTGGCCTTGCCCTGGGCTTCGGCCTGCAGGTAGGCGGCCTCGAAGGCTTCGCCGAACAGGTCGGTGAACTCCGGCACGACGCGCGGATCGAACAGCGACCATTCCTGGTCGGCTTCGACGCGCTTCATGAACAGGTCCGGCACCCAGTTGGCCAGGTTCAGGTTGTGCGCACGGCGGGCTTCGTCACCGGTGTTGTCACGCAGCTCGAGGAAGTCCTCGATGTCGGCGTGCCAGGTTTCCAGGTACACGCAGGCCGCGCCCTTGCGCTTGCCACCCTGGTTCACTGCGGCCACGGACGAATCCATGGTCTTCAGCCACGGCACGATGCCGTTGGAGTGGCCGTTGGTCGACTTGATGAGCGAACCACGCGAACGCACGCGGGTGTAGCTGACGCCGATGCCGCCGGAGAACTTCGACAGCTGGGCGATGTCGCCGTACTTGGAATAGATCGACTCCAGCGAGTCCTGCGGCGAATCCAGCAGGAAGCACGAGGACAGCTGCTCGTGGGTGGTACCGGAGTTGAACAGGGTCGGGCTGGACGGCAGGTAGTCCAGGTTGCCCATGCGCTTGTACAGCGCCAGGGTCTCGGACACGTCCTCGCTCAGCGCGCTTGCGATGCGCAGGAAGAACTGCTGCGGGGTCTCGATCACCTTGCGGGTGTGCGGGTGGCGCAGCAGGTAACGGTCGTACAGGGTACGCAGGCCGAAGTAATCGAAGTTCAGGTCCAGCGAGATGTCGATGGCGTCGTTGAGCTTGCGCGCGTTGGTCTGCACGAAGTTCAGCAGGCGGTCGTTGATCAGGCCGACTTCATGGCCACGGCTGACCGACTGCGAGAAAGCGTAGATTTCCTGGCCCGAGACTTCCTTGGCGATGTAGTTGGCCAGCAGGCGCGCAGCAAGGCGGCCGTACTCGGGCTCTTCACCGATCAGCAGGGCGGCGGTACGGATGGACAGTTCGTCCAGCTCGCGGGTGGTGGCGCCGTTGTACAGGCCGGAAATGGTGCGGGTGGCCACGCGCATCGGATCGACGGCGTGCAGGCCTTCGGAGGAACGCTGCACCGCGCGCACGATCTTGTTCAGGTCCACCAGCTCGGTCGTGCCATTGCGCTTGGTCACACTCATCGCGTTGGCCGTCGGCGGCGACGTCAACAGGAATTCGCTTTCCTTCTCGATGGTGGCGCTGGATTCGGTGGTCACGGCGTGTGTCCTCTTGGCGTGATTGGTGGGTGCTCGATGCATCGGGTGACGCAGCCCGGGACATGACAGCCCAGGATGGCAGGACGGCGTCGCAGGGGATGAGACCCTGCGCCTGCCACTGCCGTTGACGATCGCGGATGGGTGCTGCTGCCACCCCCTGGAATTGGGGTTGCTGCGACCGACGGCCACAAGATAGTGGGGGTAATGGGGTCCGTCAACGCCAAATGTAGTGAAATTCGGCAATCCCTTGCGCCGCAAGGATCGTGCCATCGGCGCCCGGATCAGACGCTTCAGACCTGCCGGAACGGGCTGCGCAGTCAAGCCCGGAAGGCGTCACTGCGGTGGCACAACGCACCACGGAAACGGAACAATGACAGCTTCACATGACAGTGATGAAGCTGGCTAGGGACAACCCTGTGGATAGGTGGTGGGCAGCCGGTGGGAATGCGGTGGACGGGGGACTTCCGGCCAGCCGGGCGGCGGCTGGGCAGCCGAGGCAGGCATTGCACCTGCCCCGGCATTGCCGTCAAAGACCGAAGGCGTAGTTCAGTGTCAGGTTGCCATCCAGCGGCGTTCCTTCGGTGATCGGCGCACCGCGCACCGTTTCACTGGCGACGAAGGCGCTGACCCGCAACCCCATCGAGAACACGCTGCCGCTGAGCGGCAGGGCACCGGTGGTGCCCGAGGTGGTCCAGCTGTGCGACAGGGTCTTGTCCAGGAAGCTGCTGGAGGCCCCGGTACCGGAGGCCGCGCCCTTGGTCCCGCGCAGCACGTTGACATTGGCCTGGTCGACCTTGGCCCCGTTCAGGGTCACCGTGAAGTAGCCCAGCTTGCTGGTGGGGAAGCCCGCCACCGCGCCCAGCCCGAAGTTCTGCGAGCTGACGCTGGAGCTGGAGGCCTCGCGGTTGTCGACCACCTGGAAGGACATGAAGGTCTTGCCGCTGCCGCAATCCACCGTCCACACCTGGTCGATGGTGGACAACGTGAGATAGCCCGAGGTCGGGATGAGGCTGGCGTTGACCTTGCCGTAGTCGTAGACACCATCCTTGTCGGAGCTGACCATGCAGGTCGGCGTCTTCACCGTGCCGGTCACCTGCAGTTCCTTGGGCGCAATGGCAGCGGAGGCAATGCCACAGGCCGACAGCAGGGCCAGCACGAGCGAGGAGCGGATCATATGAGTGCGCATGGGAGCCTCCTTACAGGCCGTAGGCGAAGTTCAGGGTCAGCGAGCCTTCCAGCTTCGCGTCCTCGGTGATGGGGCCGCCCATGGTCTGGCTGCCGGCAAGGTTGGCGACCACATCCAGGTCGGTCTCGAACACCCGGCCGATCTGCTGCAGGTTGGCCGCGGTCTGCGCCCAGCCCATGGTGTAGCTGCTCTGCTGCACGGCAGCCGTGGTCGCGCGGGTAATGGCGGTGGTACTGGTGGCAAACACGTTGGATGCGGTGCCATTCACCTTCGGGTTGCGCATGGTCACGGTGTAGTAGCCCAGCTTGCCGGTGCCGTTGACGTTGCCCATGCCGAAGTACGACGAGCCCACCGCACTGGCCGAAGCAGCGGCGTTGTCAGTCACCTTGAAGGTCAGGTAGGTATCGCCTTCACACTCGATCTTCCAGGCCTTGCTGATGGCAGGAAGCACGTTGTAGGTGGTACCGGTGCGGATATCGCCCGGGCCCAGGCTGCCGTAGTCGTACACGCCGTCATCGCCGGCGGTGACCAGGCAGGCCGGTACATCCAGGCTGCCGGTGACCTTCAGGGTCGAGGGTGCGATGGGGCCTGCGTGCACGGCACCGGCCGACAGCAGTGCCAGCACGGTTGTGGCAAGGGAAAGCTGGACTTTACTCATGGTGTGGAAACTCCCAGGTTGGAGGGGGATGGGGGGACCGTCTGCGACGACGATCCATTGGCGGAGCGACCGACGTCGCCACCGGCAATACGGGTACCCCGCGTTCGCGGCGGTGGAATGAGGCCATCACAGGCAGCGTCCTTCGGACGCTTCGTAGGGACGTGCGGGATCGAAGCGGGCCGGCACGCTGTAGTGCACTTCACAGCGACCGTTGGCATCGTCCAGCAGCACCGGCCTGCCGATCTGTTCGTTGTCCAGGATCGCGTTGCCTTGGCCGATCACGGTGCCGATGAAGTCGCCTTCGGCCGAGTACAGCGCGGTACCTACCCTTGCCAGTTCGCCACCGCGGGTACGCACGGTCAGCAACAGCTGGCGCACCGGGTGCGCACTGATGGTGTGGGTGGCGACGGCCCCGCGCGCCAGTGCCAGATCAAGCGTGGTACTGGCGAAGCGCTGGTTCAGCGGCAGCGTGCGCCCTTCCAGCTGCAACCGGGTACGCCGGTAAGGGGTGATCGACGGCAACACCGCGGTGCCCAGCACGGAGGTGGTGGCACTGCCGGCGCCGCTCAGGCCGACCCCGGCCACACGTGGAATCCGGACCACGGCAAAGGTGTCGCCAATGCGCGAGCTGGAAAACGCCAACGTGCGCCCCGAGGTCAGCGCCATACCACCGCTGGCGGCCAGATACTGAGTCTGGGCCTGGCCCTGGATATGCGAGACCCCCGCATTGAATGCGCCATACGCGGTGCGCTGGCTGGCAGCGACCGCCAGCCGCTGCTGCGAACCGCTGTGCGACGCATCCACGTTGTAGGCCAGGCCACCTGCGGTGCGGCTCTGGAAACTGGCACCCAGGTTGCGCGACGCATCTTCATAGCGATAGGCACGGGCACTGACGCTGCCGCGTCCCAACGGAACCTGCAGATTGACGAACGCGGCACTGCCACGCCCCTGCGCGTGCTGCAGTGTCAGGTTGACGTTGACCCGGCCGAACCGGCGTGACGCCGACAGCGTCTGCCCGCGGCCAACGTCGCCGCCATAGCTGCTTTGCCAGAAAGTGTAGGAAAACGCGCCCCACGTAGCGCTGGACCAGCCCATCGAGGCCGACAGCGATTGCTGCAGCCGCTCGTTGCGTGAAGCGCAGGCGTCCGGCAGGGTCCAGGGTTCGCAGGGCCACGGCCGGGTATCGCGCAACGACAACGTGTCTTCCAGCGTTGCGAAGGCTGCGCTGCGGCGCTGCCAGGACGCTCCCATGCTGAGCCCGTTGTCGAAACTGGCATTGCCCTGCAGCTGCAGCTAGTGGCCGAAGCCCCACTGCGCGGCATGCGAGAAACGCGCGCCCACGCCCCACGTGCTGCGCGACCCGAGGCTGAAGCCGGACTGCGCCGCCAATCCCCGGTAGTCACGCGCGAGCAACACCGAGGCGCTGACACGGGTATCAGCGCGCAGCTGCGCCGCGCCCCCTGCGTGGACCATCCAGGGAGCATTGCCCTGCAGGTGCATGCCATCGCGGGCACGGTAGCGCCCCACCCCCAGCTGGAAGCCTGGCGCAGCATCGGCTCCCGGCACATCCATCGGTGCCGGTACCCGATAGCGGGTAATGCGCCCGTCCTCTTCCCGGACTTCCACATCGAGGTCCGTGCCACGGCTGGTCACGGCGATGTCGCTGATCGAATAGACACCTGGCGCGACCACGCTGCGGTGCACGACGCTGCCGCGCTGGCGCACTTCCACCACTGCATGGCTGTCGGCGATGCCCTCGATCGGCACGCTGAGGCGGGTGGCCTGGCGCTGCATGTCATCGGAAAACAGCTGTGCACCCACCATCGGAGTGCCACCGAAGCCTTCCGAGGCCAGGCTCAGCTGGCCCGCCTGGAACAACGCGGACGCACGCTCCAGCGCACGCTGGGCATAGGTTTCCTGCTGCACGTAGCGGCTCTGCGAGCGACGCCGTGCGTAGTCGCCGCGGCTGCGTACCGCCCAGTTGGCAGTGTTGAAACCCAGTTCCATGCGTGCACTCAAAGATTGGTCGTTGCCCGTGCGTCGCTGCACGCGCTGGGAGAAAACGTCGTAGTTGAGAACCAGGGCACTGCCGCCACGCTGGTAGGCACCTCCCGCGCCGCCGTCACTCAGGGCCGCAGCCGGCACGACCAGGTCCATCCGTGCACTGCCGGGCCGCAGCTCGATCCGGGTACCGGGATGGATCTGCTGCAGCGGCGCGCAGGCCTGCGCCGGGTCGTCCTGTTTCAGGCCCAGCTGCGCCAGCACTTCGGCGGAAAAGCAGGGCTCACCCTGTGCATCGAAACGCACCTGCAGCTGCTCGCGGCGCATGCCGTTCACACTGGCGTCGACCTGGTGCACGCCCGGCAGAAAACCAGCCTGGCGTGCAAAGAAGCGTGCAACGTCGGCCGAGACGCCATTGCGCTCCAGTTGCTTGAGGTCGAACTGCACTTCCTGTGCGGCAACTCCGGCGGCGTTACTCATTCCTCCCGCACCGATCACCAAGGCGGCAACCGGCGCCAATGACGGCGACTGCCTCATGGGTGGGGTCCTTGCATGCAGATGGAGTCATCGCCGCGCGCTCACGGTTGCAGCGGCAGCTGTTCCTTGTCCTTGGCGAAGCCATAGCGGCTCAGTGGCAGGATTTCGACATGACCGTCGCTGCCGCCTACTTCGCCCGCCAGGGTCAGCACCCGCGTTTCGCCCGGCATCAGGTAGGGATGCGGCAGCACACCCAGCGCGGCGGAGGGCTGCAGGCGCAGCTCGGGACCTATCCGGATCACATGGGGTCCACTGTTGCGGACAGTCAACTGATCACCATCGATGGAGAAGCGCAGGTCCTGCCAGGGACGGGCTGCAACGGCCACCGCACGCGGCTGCAGGATGAAGCCGATCTGCTGGCGGATCGGCATGCGCATGCCGCGCTCGCTCTTCTGGGTGACGCCTTCGAACGACGCCCGCAGCATGTATTCGCGATCCAGCACCACGCCCTTCTTCAGCGTGAAGTTGACGATCTGGCTCTGGCCCGGGTCGATGCGGGTCACCGCCGGCGTCACCAGGATGTTGCCGGCCATCGGCCGCTCGTCCAGGTCGTCCACGCTGCTCAGCAGCAGGATCGGCTCGCTGCCGGGATTGCTGATGTTGAACGCGGTACGTCCCTCGCGCTCCTCCAGGATCACCGTATTGCTCTGCAGCGCGAAGGTGGACGCCTGCAGCGGCAGCGCCGGGCCGAGCAGCGCGGCGGCAGCCAGCCATTTCCAGGCCAACAGATTCCCGCGCCGCTTCGAAAGAAGAGCGTTCATGGCAGTTCCTGTTCGGTGGGGCCCCGTTGCGGCGCAGGCACGCGACGTCAGGCGATGACGGCCATGCTAGGGCGCCCCCACCCGATGAACTATCAGGCGAATCCTAAAGCGATATCGATTGACGCCAATGGCCCGGTCGATGACCACGCCTGCATCGGGTAGTGCCGACCGATGGCCGGCACTCTCCATCACGCCCGGTGCGGGGTGCCCAGGTATTCGGCGCTCTGCATCTCGATCAGGCGCGAGGCGGTGCGCTCGAAGGCGCCCTGCAGGCGCTGGCCGGTATACAGCTCGATCGGCGAGGTGCTGGCGGTGCACACCAGGTTGACGTGGCGGTCGTACAGCTCATCGATCAGGTTGACGAAGCGGCGCGCGGCATCTTCGTTCAGGCGGTCGAAGGCGGGAATGCCGCCCAGCAGCACGGTGTTGAACTCGTGCGCGATCTCGATGTAATCCGACGGGCCGCGCGGGCCTTCGCACAGCGCGGCGAAATCGAACCAGGCGATGCTCTTGCCACGGCCGCGCACCGGAATCTTGCGACCTTCGATCTCGATGTTGCCGGCCTTGGCCGGCTGGCCGCCACTCAGTTCGTTCCAGCGCGTGGCCAGCCACTCATCGCTGTCGGCCGCCAGCGGCGCGCGGTACACCGGCGAGCGGGTCAGCGCGCGCATGCGGTAATCCTCGGTGCCTTCGGCGTACAGCTCGACGCAGAAGCGCTGCAGCAGGCCGATCACCGGCAGGAAGCTCTCGCGCTGCAGGCCGTTGAGGTACAGGTTCTCCACCGCCGTGTTGGAGGTGGTGACCAGGGTCACGCCCTCCGCGAACAGGCGCTCCAGCAACCGCGCCAGCAGCATCGCATCGCCGATGTCGGTGACGAAGAACTCGTCCAGCACCAGCACGCGCAGATTGCTGCGCCATTCCTGGGCGATCTTTGCCAACGGGTCGCTCTGGCCCTGGTGCTCGCGCAGGCGCTCGTGCACGCTGCGCATGAAGCGATGGAAGTGGGTGCGGTACTTCTGCTTGATCGGCAGGCCGTCGTAGAACAGGTCGACCAGGAAGGTCTTGCCGCGGCCGACGCCACCCCAGAAGTACAGGCCCTTCACCGGCTCGGGCTTCTTCCAGAACGAGGACAGGCGGTCCAGCCAGCCGTCCTCGGCGCTGTCCAGCAGGCCCAGGTGGATGCGGTCCAGCTCGGCCAGCGCCGCATGCTGGGCCGGGTCGTTCTGCCAGTCGCCACGGGCGACCCCTTCCGCGTACCGCTGCGACGGGGTCAACTCGGTTGCACTCATGCCGCCGCGCCCAGCCAATGCTTCACGCCGTGGGTCAGCGCGCCACGCAGGTCGATCAGCTTGCGGTGGAAGAAGTGGCTGGTCTCGGGCATGCGCACCAGCTCATGCGGGAAATCCAGCGTATCCAGCCACTGGTAGACCGCCTGCGGGTCGACGATCTCGTCCTGCTCGCCCTGGATCACCAGCCAGCGCGCTGGCGGTGCGATGCCATCGAAATCCCAGCGGCCGGCCGGCGGCGCGATCGAGATCAGCGCTTCGGGCTGCAGCTCGGCAGCGGCCTTCAGCGAAACGAACGAACCGAAACTGAAACCGGCCAGCCACAGGCGGTCGTCGGGGCGCTGGCTCTGCACCCAGGCGGCCACGGCCTTCAGGTCGTCCTGCTCGCCCACGCCGTGGGCGAACTCACCGGCCGAACCACCGACGCTGCGGAAGTTGAAGCGCACCGTGGCGATGCCCAGCTCGCGCAGGGTGGTGGCGGTCATGGTGACCACCTTGTTGTGCAGGGTGCCGCCTTCGGTGGACAGCGGGTGGCAGATGATGGCCACGATCGGCTGCACCGGCACATCGGCCTTGGGCAGGTCGACGACCACTTCCAGCGGGCCGGCCGGGCCGTCCAGTTCGAGGCAGGCGGTTTCGCCGGGGGCGACGGGGAACGAGGGCTTGTGCATGGCACCATGATACCGTCCCCCGCCCCTGCCCTGTGCCCGCCCCATGCTCTACCTGTCTTTGGCCGTGATCTGCAGCGTGCTGGTTTCGGTGTTGTTGAAGCTGGCCAACCGCCGCCAGCTGGATGTCGCGCAGATGGTCACCTGGAACTACCTGGTGGCCGCGACAATGACAGCGGTGGTGCTGCAGCCGCCGCTGGATGCCTTGCGTGCTCCGCACGCGCCCTGGCTGTCATTACTGGCGCTGGCGGTGGTACTGCCCTCGATTTTCCTGGTGCTGGGCCGCGCGGTGGCGGTGGCCGGCATCGTCCGCAGCGATGTGGCACAGCGCCTGTCGCTGCTGTTGTCACTGGCCGCGGCGTTCCTGTTCTTCGGCCAGACCGCGACGCCGTGGAAGCTGGCCGGGCTCGGCCTGGGCCTGCTGGCGATGGTGGCGATCAGCCTGCGCCCGCGCGGCCCGGCGGTGGCGTCCTCACCCGCTGGCTGGGGCTGGCTGCTGGGCGTATGGGCAGGGTTTGCAGTGGTCGACGTGCTGCTCAAGCAGGTGGCGCTGTCCGGCACGCCGTCGATGGCGGCAGTGCTGGCCAGCTTCAGCGTGGCCTTCGTGCTGATGCTGGCGCTGCAGCTGTGGCGTCACTTCAGTGGTCGCAGCCGGCTGGCCTGGCGCAACCTCGGCGCCGGCGCGCTGCTGGGCCTGCTCAATGGCGGCAACATTCTTTTCTATGTGCATGCGCACCAGGCAATGCCGCAGAGCCCGGCCACCGTGTTCGCCGGCATGAACATCGGCGTGGTGGTGCTGGGTGCGCTGGTGGGCGTGTTCGCCTTCGGCGAGGCGACCACGAAGTGGAACCGCGCCGGCCTGGCGCTGGCGGTGCTGGCGATCGGGTTGATCGCCTGGGGATGAGCGTGGCCTGGGGTCGGATCCCATTCCAACGGAATGGGCTCTGACCCCTACGTTTCAGATCCCGCGATGCATGGGGGTCAGAGCCCATTCCGTTGGAATGGGATCCGACCCCTGCCGCGACCCCGGCGTTGGAGGGGTTATCTGTCGAAGCCCAACAGCAGCGGGTCGTGGTCGGAGCTGCGCCACGGGCCCTGCACATTGCGCCCCTGGTAGCCGCTGGCGTCCTGCTCGTCGGCGTTGCTGTGCCATTCGGCGGCACCGCGCAGGCGCTTGGCCATGCCCGGGCTGAGCAACGCGTGGTCAAGGCGGCCGGAGTAGCCGTTGTAGACGTAGCTGTAGGGATGCTCGACCTTGGCGACCTTGAAGGCGTCCTGCCAGCCCAGGTCATGCAGGGCGCGGATCGGATCTTCCATCGCGTAGGCGTTGAAATCGCCCAGCAGTACCGCATCCTTGGCGCCGGTACCGGTCGGATCCGTCTGCAGCCAGGCATGCAGCTGCTGCGCGGAGGTCACGCGGGTCGCGTTCCAGCAGCCCTGGTTGTCGTTGCGGTCGGCATCGGCGCCGCTCGCATCGCGGCAGCCCTTCGACTTGAAGTGATTGGCCACCACCACGAACGGCGCGCCGTGCTTGCCCTGGAAGGCCTGCGCCAACGGTACGCGGCTGTGCTCGACGAACGGGCCGCCGGTCAGCGTGGCCGGCTTGCCCAGCGGCTGCAGGCGGCTGCTGCGGTAGATGATGCCGACCCGGATCGGGTTGTCACCGGGGCCGTTGCCGGCATCGACGAAACGCCAGTCGCCCTGCGCGCCACGGTCGCGGTTGAGCGCATCGACCAGCTCGGCGATTGCCGACTGCGGGCCATAACCATCGTTCTCCAGCTCCATCAGCGCCGCGACATCGGCACCGAGCGCGTTGACCGTGGTGACCAGCTTGGCCACCTGTGCCTTGTGCTCGTCCAGCGTGCGTGCACCGCGCAGGGTCGGGAAGCCGCCGCCCTGGCCGTCGCCGTTGAAGAAGTTTTCCAGGTTGAAGGCAGCCACGTGCAGGCTGCCCGGCACCGTCGGCACCGCCGGGCGCTTCAGCTCCGGCAGCTTCAGCACACCTTCGACCTGCAGGCGCGGGCGCCCCTGCGCGTCCACGTGCACGACACCTTCCACGTTGCGCAGCTGCATGCCGGTGCGCAGCACCGGGTTGCCCGGCAGGTAGGGCACGCTGGCCGGATCGCGCGCATCACTGCCGTCGTCCAGCACCAGGCGGCGGCGCAGGTTGTCGGCCATCACCTGCTCGTAGCCGGCAGTACCCGGCGCGGCCACTTCGGTGGGCTGCCAGAGGCGACCATCGAAGGCGACAGTGAGCTGGCCGAAGCGCTCCAGACCGTCGGTACCGGCCAGGGTGAGCGGCGCGGCGATGCGCACGCGCTGGCCGTCCAGCGCGCGCCAGTCGGCCGGTGCGGCGGTCAGCACCACGGTGGCGCTGCTGCGCGCGGCAGCGGGCGTCGTAGCCGGTGCGGCCTGCGGCTGGGCCTGGGCAAAGGCGCTGGCCGGCAGCAGCAGGGACAGGGCAAGAGCAAGGGAACGGCGGCGCATCGACGGGCGATTCCAGGGAAGAGGGCGCACAGACTAACCCTGAAATGCGAAACCCCGCTTGTGGGCGGGGGAATATGGGCGATCAGGCCTCGGTGGGCAAAGCTGGTGCGGCGACCGGGGTGACCGGGGCGACCGGGGCGACCGGCGTGACCGGCGTGACCGGCGTGACCGGCGTGACCGGCGTGACCGGCGTGACCGGCGTGACCGGCGTGACCGGCGGTAGAGTCGACTGTTAGTCGACTGTCGCGCGCAGCGCGGGCTTTCCGGCAGCGTTGGGAAGAGCAGTCGACTAACAGTCGACTCTACCGGTGGTTAGGCGATTCGGCGGTTAGGCGGTTAGGCGATTCGGTCGTTCGGCGGTTCGGCGGTTTGGCCATCCAGCGGTTTGGCCGTTCCGCCGTTCGGCGGCTACTTCAGGTTGCCCAGCATCCAGTCCACGGTGGCGTGGATCTGCTCCTCGGTCAGCGCCGGGTTGCCGCCCTTGGGGGGCATGATGCCGCCGTCCGGGCCGGTATAGCCCTCGATGGCGTGCTTGTAGAGCGTGTCCTTGCCCTGCGCGATGCGCTTGTCCCAATGCGAGTGGTCCAGCGTTGGCGCCATGCCCACGCCAGTGGTGTGGCAGGCAGTGCACAGGTTGTCGAAGATGACCTTGCCGTCCTTGGTACCGCCATAGGCCACCTGCGACGCCGCCTTGGCCAGTGCCGCCGCCTTGGCTGCAGCCTGCGCAGCGGCGCCGGTGCTGCCGGCATAGACCGCGCCGGTGGGCGAGATGCGCTGTTCGGTGCGTTTGGCCGCGGTCGGCGACACCTCGGGCGGAATCCGGGTGTGGATATAGGCGGCAAGGAGGATGAGGCCGAGGGTGATGGTCGCCAGCAGCGCGATCACCATGGAGAAGCGTTTCAGGAACTCCAGATCGTAATTCCGCACTCTTCGTTACCCCTGGCTGATAGTCGTTGGACCACGGCTGAGCGACTGCGTGATGGGCCGAGTATAGAACGCACTTTGCGTGCGACAACAGGCGTCACTGCTGATGCGGCGCAACATGCCGGGGGCTGGGGTCAGATCCCTTTTGCGATGCAAAAGGGATCTGACCCCGGCAACGCAAGCGCGGCAACAGCCGCCGGGCATGGCCCGGCGCTACCGTTTTGCCGGGGCGCCGATCGCGCGCAGGCAGAAGCTGCAGATCGCATCCACCAGTGCGCCTTCGT
Organism: Stenotrophomonas sp. 59; assembly: GCF_030291095.1. Taxonomy (NCBI): domain Bacteria; kingdom Pseudomonadati; phylum Pseudomonadota; class Gammaproteobacteria; order Lysobacterales; family Lysobacteraceae; genus Stenotrophomonas; species Stenotrophomonas sp. 59. Next base: position 242,420 of record NZ_CP127408.1, on the reverse strand, counting down.
CGCGGTGCGCTTCGCGGCTGGGCGCGGTCGGGCCGACCATCGCTTCGGTGAAGGCACCGACCAGGCACGCGGCCGTGGCGTGCGCGTCCTGCGCCGGCAGCTCACCGGCGGCCACGCCCTCTTCCACCAGCCGCAGGAAGACATCACCAAAGGCACGGCGGCCGCGTATGCGTTCGGCTTCCACGTCCGGGTCGACCGGCTCGACGATGAACGCATGGGCCAGCCCCGGCCCGGCCAGGGCGCGGCGGACGAAGGCGGTGATCGCCAGCCGCAGCCGCTCGCTGGCCGCCTCCGGACCGCTGGCGATGCGTTCCATGATCGCCACTTCGTGGGCCACGGCGGCGTTGAGCACCTCCACGAACAGTTCGGCCTTGGACGGGAAGTGGCGGTAGATCAGGCCGGTGGACACCCCGGCCTGGGTCGCTACGGCGGTCACCGGGGCGTTGCGCCAGCCGCCGGTGGCGACCAGCTCGCGGGTGGCCAGCAGGATCCTTTCACGGGCCCCGGCCAGGCGTTCTTCCATCAATGCAGAGCGTTTATAGGCCATGTTCTGATTCTAGTTTCAATTTTTGAATTCGTATTCACTTCTTACCCGAACCCCGCTACGCTGGGGTCCAATCGCCCGTGCGGGCAGCGGTCCTGCAGACCGCCGCCCGCTCCCCCGCCGGGTGCGTCCATTTCCTGCCATCCCGCCGTGGAGCCACCACAATGCACGTGCCATCCCTGAACTTCGATCTTGGCGAAGACATCGACCTGCTGCGCCAGAGCGTGTCCCATTTTGCCGCCGCCGAGGTCGCACCGCTGGCCGCCGAGGCCGATGCCACCAACCAGTTCCCGCTGGCCCTGTGGCCCAAGCTGGGCGAACAGGGCCTGCTCGGCCTGACCGTGGAGGAAGCATACGGCGGCACCGGCATGGGTTACCTGGCCCACGTGGTGGCGATGGAAGAAATCTCGCGCGCCTCCGGCGGCATCGGCCTGTCCTATGGCGCGCACTCCAACCTGTGCGTGAACCAGCTGCGCAAGAACGGCAACGAGGAACAGAAGCAGCGCTTCCTGCCCGACCTGTGCAGCGGCGCCAAGGTGGGCGCGCTGGCGATGAGCGAACCGGGTGCCGGTTCGGACGTAGTGTCGATGAAGCTGCGCGCCGACAAGCGTGGCGACCGCTACGTGCTCAACGGCAACAAGATGTGGATCACCAACGGCCCGGATGCCGACGTGCTGGTGGTCTATGCCAAGACCGACATGGAGGCAGGCGCCAAGGGCATCACCGCCTTCCTGGTCGAGAAGGGCATGAAGGGCTTCTCCACCGCGCAGAAGCTGGACAAGCTGGGCATGCGTTCCTCGCCCACCTGCGAGCTGGTGTTCCAGGACTGCGAAGTGCCGGAAGAGAACGTGCTCGGCCAGGTCGGTGGCGGCGTGCGCGTGCTGATGTCCGGCCTGGACTACGAGCGCGTGGTGCTGTCCGGCGGCCCGCTGGGCCTGATGGCCGCCGCCATGGACGTGGTGATGCCGTACGTGCACGAGCGCCACCAGTTCGGCGAGGCGATCGGCAGCTTCCAGCTGATCCAGGCCAAGATCGCCGACATGTACGTGGGCCTCGGCGCCTGCCGCGCCTATGTGTATGCCGTGGCGCGCGCCTGCGACCAGGGCCGCACCACCCGCCAGGACGCCGCCGGTGCCATCCTGTACGCCGCCGAGAAGGCCACCTGGCTGACCGGCCAGGCGATCCAGATCCTGGGCGGCAACGGCTACATCAACGAATACCCGACCGGCCGTTTGTGGCGCGACGCCAAGCTGTATGAAATCGGCGCCGGCACCTCGGAGATCCGCCGCATGCTGATCGGCCGCGAACTGTTCCAGCGCACCCTGTAAGGCCACCGCGATGACCGTCCTGAACAGCCAGCTGCAACCGGGCAGCGATACCTTTGAAGCCAACCGCGCGGCCATGCAGGCCGTGGTTGATGACCTGCACGCCACGCTTGCCCGCACTGCACTGGGCGGCAACGAGGCGGCACGCGCCAAGCACACCGCACGCGGCAAGCTGCTGGTGCGCGACCGCATCGACGCCCTGCTCGACCCCGGCAGCGCCTTCCTGGAAATCGCGCCGCTGGCCGCGCACGGCATGTATGAAGACGCCGTGCCTGCCGCTGGCGTGGTAGCCGGCATCGGCCGCGTGAGCGGCGTGGAATGCGTGATCGTGGCCAACGACGCCACGGTCAAGGGCGGCACCTACTACCCGATGACGGTGAAGAAGCACCTGCGCGCGCAGGAGATCGCCGAGCAGAACCACCTGCCCTGCATCTACCTGGTCGACTCCGGCGGCGCGTTCCTGCCGCTGCAGGATGAAGTCTTCCCCGACCGCGACCATTTCGGCCGCATCTTCTACAACCAGGCCAACCTGTCGGCGCAGGGCATTCCGCAGATCGCCTGCGTGATGGGCAGCTGCACCGCCGGCGGCGCCTACGTGCCGGCGATGAGCGACGAGACGGTGATCGTGCGCGAGCAGGGCACCATCTTCCTGGGCGGCCCGCCGCTGGTGAAGGCGGCCACCGGTGAAGTGGTGACCGCCGAAGAACTGGGCGGTGCCGACGTGCACACGCGCATTTCCGGCGTGGCCGACCACATGGCCGACAACGACCTGCAGGCGCTGGCGCGGGTACGCACGATCATCGCGCAGCTGAACTGGCGCAAGCCGGAACCGGCGATGGCGGTGCAGGCGCCCGAGGAACCGCTGCTGCCGGCGCATGAACTGTATGGCGTGATTCCCGCCGACACGCGCAAACCCTACGACGTGCGCGAAGTGATCGCACGGCTGGTCGATGGCTCGCGCTTCGACGAGTTCAAGCCGCGCTACGGCGCAACGCTGGTCACCGGCTTCGCCCATCTGAACGGCTACCCGATCGGCATCATCGCCAACAACGGCATCCTGTTCTCCGAGTCGGCACTGAAGGGTGCGCACTTCATCGAACTGTGCACCCAGCGCAACATCCCGCTGGTGTTCCTGCAGAACATCACCGGCTTCATGGTCGGCCGCAAGTACGAACAGGGCGGCATCGCCAAGGACGGTGCCAAGCTGGTGATGGCGGTGGCCTGCGCCAAGGTGCCCAAGTTCACCGTGGTCATCGGCGGTTCGTTCGGTGCCGGCAATTACGGCATGTGTGGCCGCGCCTATTCGCCCAACTTCCTGTGGATGTGGCCGAACGCGCGCATCGGCGTGATGGGCGGCGAGCAGGCGGCCAGCGTGCTGGCCACGGTCAAGCGCGATGGCATCGAAGCCAAGGGCGGGCAGTGGCCGGCAGCGGAGGAAGACGCGTTCAAGGCACCGATCCGCGAGCAGTTCGAACAGCAGGGCCACCCGTATTACGCCAGCGCGCGCCTGTGGGACGACGGCGTGATCGATCCGGCCGACACCCGCCGCGTACTGGCCCTGGCGCTGTCGGCCAGCCTCAACGCCGCTCCGCAGCAGACGCGCTTCGGCGTGTTCCGCATGTAACCCATGCCATGACCGAGCACGCTCCCATGAAGCCCGTTGCCATGTTCACCAAAGTCCTGATCGCCAACCGCGGCGAGATCGCCTGCCGCGTCATCGCCACCTGCCGCCGCCTCGGCATCGCCACCGTGGCGGTGTATTCCGATGCCGACCGCAACGCGCGTCACGTCCGGCTGGCCGACGAAGCCATCCACATCGGTCCGGCCGCCGCGCGCGAGAGTTACCTGCGCGGCGATGCCCTGCTCGATGCCGCACGCGCGACCGGCGCGCAGGCCATCCACCCCGGCTACGGCTTCCTGTCCGAGAATGCCGACTTCGCCGACGCCTGCGCCGCCGCCGGCATCACCTTCATCGGCCCGCCGGCCAGCGCCATCCGCGCGATGGGTGACAAGAGCGCGGCCAAGGCGCTGATGGCCAAGGCCGGCGTGCCGCTGACCCCGGGCTACCACGGCGACCAGCAGGCACCGGACTTCCTGCGCGCGCAGGCCGATGCCATCGGTTACCCGGTGCTGATCAAGGCCAGCGCTGGCGGCGGCGGCAAGGGCATGCGCAAGGTCGAGCGCAGCGAGGACTTCGTCGATGCACTGGCCAGCTGCCAGCGCGAGGCGGCCTCGGCGTTCGGCAACGACCACGTGCTGGTCGAGAAGTACGTCGAGCGCCCGCGCCACATCGAGATCCAGGTCTTCGGCGACAGCCACGGTGAGGCGGTGTACCTGTTCGAGCGCGACTGCTCGGTGCAGCGCCGCCACCAGAAGGTGCTGGAAGAAGCACCTGCGCCGGGCATGAGTGCCGAGCGTCGTGCGGCGATGGGCAAGGCCGCGGTCGATGCCGCGCGCGCGGTGGGCTATGAGGGTGCGGGCACTGTGGAGTTCATCGCTGGCCCGGACGGCGATTTCTACTTCATGGAAATGAACACCCGCCTGCAGGTCGAGCACCCGGTCACCGAGTACATCACCGGCACCGACCTGGTGGAGTGGCAGCTGCGCGTGGCTTCGGGCCAACCGTTGCCGTTGCGCCAGGAACAGCTGGCCATCCACGGCCACGCAATCGAAGCGCGGCTGTACGCCGAGGATGCCGATCGTGGCTTCCTGCCCTCCACCGGCACCCTGCGCCGCCTGCGCCTGCCGACGCCGTCGGCCAACGTGCGCGTGGATACCGGCGTGGAGGAAGGCGACAGCATCACCCCGTACTACGACCCGATGATCGCCAAGCTGATCGTCTGGGACGTGGACCGCGATGCCGCGCTGCGCCGCATGAGCCAGGCACTGGCCGACTGCCAGGTGGTAGGCGTGACCACCAATGCCAGCTTCCTGCGCCGGCTGGTGAACACCGATTCGTTCACCCACGCCAAGCTGGATACCGCGCTGATCGAACGCGAACAGACGGCGTTGAGCGTAGTCGGCGACAGCGAGGATGCACTGTGGCTGCTGGCAGCGGTGGCCGCCGTGACCAGCACCGCAGGAGCCATCACCGATGCCCGCGACCCGCATTCGCCATGGCAGGCACAGGACGGCTGGCGCCTCGGCGCATCCGCCCCGCGCGTGCTGCCGCTGCAGCAGGGCGAGCGCCGGCACACGCTGAAGGTGTGGCCGCAGGCCCATGGCTGGCGCGTGCAGTGCGACGACGCAGCACCGGTGCAGGTGATCGGCATGGCCGATGCACAGCATCTGACCGTGCAGCTGGGCGAGCGCCGCTGGTCACTGCAGCTGCTGCGCGAAGGCGACCAGCTGTACCTGTTCGGCGCCGACGGCCAGCACCGTTTCACCCTGCATGATCCCGTGGGCGAATCGGACCACGCCGTGGCCGATGCGGGAAGCCTGCTGGCGCCGATGCCGGGCAAGATCGTCGCCACGCTGGTCGCCGCCGGCACCGAGGTCAAGCGCGGCACCCCGCTGGTGGTGCTGGAAGCGATGAAGATGGAGCACACCCTGCAGGCACCCGCCGACGGCACGGTGAAGGGCTACCGCGCCAAGGCCGGCGACCAGGTGGGTGATGGCGCGGTGCTGGTGGACTTCGAAGCGGCGTGATGCAGCAGAGGCCGCGCGGGGTCAGCCCGCGCGGTCTTCAAGGTTCCAGATCACGCCTGCCGGGTCCAGCTCGCTGGTCGTCATCCGTGATGCACGCCATCCGAAACCGCAGACCGCGAGCACCCCCTCATTGATCGTGTCCAGGCCCAGGGCCCGCTCGATCGGCTTTTCGTTGATCGCCGCAGTAATGAATGCTCCCAGGCCGGCATCCGTGGCCGCCAGATACAGCGTCTGCGATAGATGTCCCGCCTCCATCGCGACAACCCGATAGCTTTTCCCATGCTGGCGATACTTCCAGTACGTCCTGTTGAAACGCGGGGCCAGGATCACCAGCACATGCGCATCCGCAAACCAGTGCTGCTGCCCGACCATGGACATCACGAAGTCGCGATCGATGGCCACGGGGCAATCAATCGGCATCAGTCCGTGGCCCTGCGCTCGATAGAGATACATGCCGGCAGCAAGCCCATCGACATTGCGCACCAGCACGTAGGCTTCGACAGGATGCAGTCCGCCGCCTGAGGGTACGTTCTTCTTCAGGAACACCAGATCATCGCCTTCTCGCTGGCAGCTGCTGCTGCCGAATGCCCGCTGCAGCATCTGGCTCAGCAGGGGCAGTGGCAGTGATCGGGTGACATCGAAGTTCCGGCAGGTGACGCGCCGCGCCAGCAGTGCGTCGAAATCGTTGGACTGCTGAGGCGGCAGTGGTACCAACCCTGCTTCGGCAGCGGCAGCGTGCGGTGGGGGCGCTCCCAATGTCCTGCGCATCTGCGAGGCGGTTTCGATCTGTGATTCACGCATGTTGCGAACGGCGTCAACATCCTCCCAGCGTGAGAAGGCATGCATGACCGCAGCCAGCGGGTGCCAATGCGTTGCACGCAGCCGCTCATCACGAGCGGCAACATCGTCATCCTGTCCGCGGGTCAACACCAGGCCGCTGGCAATCAGCAGGTCCATCGCAGGTGAACAGGCTTTCTCTGCCTCAAGCGTGGTCCATGCACTTGGGCTCAGGCTTCCCAGCAGTGCCTGTGCCGTGGCGTCCAGCACCACCGGCGCATCCAGGTGAGGGGCGAGTGCCTCCCAGGCAAGCGTGCGCACCAGGCCATCACTACCGCGCAGCAGGCCTTCAAGCTCAAACCGGATCTGCTCGGTGGGCTGTACCACTACGATCGCGCAGCGCCTGACATCCATCGGATCAGCCTTCCTTCATCGTGAATCCACGTTATCGAACCGCGACCCGATTCCTTTACATCTTCCGCTCTACTCTCTCAAGAACCGGTTTGCCAGGCCGACATCACCACTGCCCCTCGACACTCCATGGATGCAGGACACAATGCCCACGTTGACGCTCTCGCTGCCGGTCGCCAGGACGCTGGTTCAGCGCCTCGCCACCGATGACACCTTCCGCCAGCTCTTCGCCACCGACACGGCCGCCGCGATACTGCTGGCTGGACACGTTCCATCCGACCCGGCTGATCTTCAGCAGTTCGTCCAGGATTGCTGCAAGAACATCTGCCTGGCGGAGAAGGACGTCATCGCACAGGCCGAAGACCAGATCATCGCCATGCTGACCAGTGGTACCGGCTACTCCGTGCCGATGCTTGAGGACGGTTACGGCTCGCCGCGAACGCTGCGCTGAGGCACCGAGGCCACGGTGTCGGCAGCCTCGCTTGCCGGCGCCGCCATGAGCCTCCTCACATCCACTACATTCAGTGCCTGCAGGCAGAAGCTGCATTGCGCTTCCGCGTATGCAAATCCGGGGCGATCACGCAGCCAGCGCGTCTGCTCCTGAGCAACATCCTTCAGCCCTGCCTCCAGCGCCAGGTCACGCACTGCCAGCCGTACCTGCAGGCGTGGCTGCTTCTTCAGCAGCGGTACGAGCAGGTCCAGCCCGGCTTGGGGCTTGCCCTCATGCTGCATCATCCGCCCGGCCAACAGGGTGACGTACTGGCGTAACACACTGCTATCAGGAAGATCCTGAAGCGCCTTCATCCGGGCCTGGACCGCCCTGGCCGGTGCGTCATCACCCAGTCTCAGTGCCAGCAAGGCTGCCGCATGTGCTGCAACCAGACGATCCACTATTTCCACCGCCGGTTCGCCACTCAGCTCTGCGAACGGCGCCGTCGCGGACGCGCGCGCCACCATCAAGGCTTTCGACTTTCTGCCGGCCATCATGTAGGCGACGGCCAGGGGCATGTCGAAGTTGTACCGATCCATGCCCTGGCGCCGTGCGGCAAGCATCCTCCCCTGTTCGGCGAGCTTGATGGCGCCCTCGACGTCGCCTTGGTCAAGCGCAATCGTGGTGGCGAAATTACCAGCATGGAAGTTGTTTGGGTCGATCCGCCCAAGCAACGCATTGGCCTTCTCGAACTCGGCACGCGCTGCCGCCACCGTTGCCTGGCGCATCAATGCACCTTCCCAACCATTGCTGGCGGCACGGCTGAACGCGATGTCAGCCTCTGCGTAGCGCTCGCTGGCCAGCAAGGCGCGGCCGTACTGGTCCTGTGCGATCTCAGGCAGCTCGACCCTGCTTTGTGCAACGCGCTTGGAAAGCGCCAGGGCCTCGGCAAGGCGGTTCTCGTGGAAAAGATTCAGGCCGGCGTTGTAGCTTGCAGGCATGTAATCCGGATACAGCTCTGCCATGCGCGCCCAGCCATCGGTGGCACGATCCGGATCACCGATCTGCAGCGCCCAGTTCTGCACATACAGGCGCTCGCGTGGCGTAAGGTGTCCTGATCGACGGTCGGCCTCTTCCAGCAGACGCTTGGCATCGTGGTAGTTCATCATGGCGAAGCGACAGCGGGCTTGGCCCAGCCATGCCAGGGCGAACTCAGGATCGACCTGGATCGCCTGCCCGAAGAACGCCATCGCTCCGTTGAAATCTCCGCGGCTGTAGCGCTTCTGGCCCAAGGCAAAAGCACGCAACGCATCCATGCTGCCCGTGGTCACCTCCGGCAGGGATTGGCTGTCGCGCTGGATCAATGCGGGCTCTTCGCCCAGGCGATCGCGCAGCTGGCGCGAAACATCGTCCACCGCCGCCAGTACCGCACCCGCCTTCGCATCGGCGGATACCACGGCCAGGGTGCGCAGCGTCGACGGCTCGACCACCTCCACGCTGAAGCGGGTGCGGCCGCCGATATCGGTAGCCGATGGCACGAACACCAGGCGGGCGCCCGTGCGTACCGCAACAGCGGCGGCATCGCCGCGTTCGCGGACGCCGCCATCCAGCGGTTTCCGCATCATCTCAAGGGTGCGGCCGACGCGATCGTCACTGACGACGTTGACGTAGCGGGACTGCTCGAGACTGATCCGGAACGCCTGGTCCAGGGCGTCATCAAGCAGGCGATTGCCGGTAAGGTTATGCAGCCCGCCGAGCACCACCCAATCGCGTTCAGCGAACGCGATGGCCGGCTGTGGCCGGGTCAGCAACCAGACGCCAAGCACTGCAGCCAGCAGCACAGCGGCCTGCGCCGCCATCGCCAGTGGACGGCGCCACAACGGAAGATCACGCCGGGCCTTGGCCGTGTGCCGCAGCCGCCCCGGCGTGGGCATGCCCGCCGCCTGCACGCCATAGACTTCGGCAGGCTGGCTCACACCCTTGAAGCGCCAGCGCCCGAATGATCGCCATTGCAGGCCCTCAGCCATCGCGCCCAGCGACCCACTGGAGCGACGCACGATGGATTCGGCCACCGCCGAAAGCAGGATCTGGCCCGGCCTTGCCAACTGCATCAAGCGCGCCGCCGTCGGCTTGGCCAGGCCTTCGACTTCAATCGCCTTGGCGCCAGCCCGCACTGCCTCGGCGCTGTTCTCCCAGGTGAGCACATCGCCCACATGCAGACCGGCCCGCGCCTGCAGATGGATCTCGTGTCTCTGCCCCAGCGGCTGCAACCCGCGCTGGTAATCCAATGCGAAGCCAAGCGCGTCGATCGGGCGCTCGAACAGCATGAACAACCCGTCGGAGCGATCGATCAGCTGGCCGTTCCAGCGCTGCTGCAGCACCAGCACCAGCCGGTCGTGTTCCTGGAACAGTTCGGCGGCAGCGACATCGCCGATGCGTTCGACCAGCAGCAGCGAGTCACACAGGTCAGTGAACAGCAGGGCGCGCAGTTGCTGGTTGTGCGGCGCCGACGTTCCGTTGTCGCCATTCATCGCCTCTGTCTCCCGATCTAGGGTGAGTCCACTGCGTCTGCCCAACGCAGGCAGTTGCCACCATCACGCTTGGCCTGGTACAGCGCACGGTCCGCGCTGGCGTACCACTCGCTCCAGCCCGCATCCGGGTCCAGCAGGCTGGCGCCGATGCTGACCAGGCTGACGTGCGGCGTGCCGTGGCTGCGTTCGAGCAGGCCGTGTACCGCGCTGAGAATGAACTCGGCCGCGTGCTGCACGATCTCGTGGTTGCCACGACGCAGGATCAGGCAGAACTCGTCACCGCCGAGCCGGCAGGTCAGGTCCTGCTCGCCGGCCATCGAGCGCAGGATGTTGCCCATGCTCTGCAGCACGCGATCGCCGGCCTGGTGGCCATGGCGGTCATTGATCTGCTTGAAGCGGTCGCAGTCGATCAGCAGCAGCGCCTGCGGCAGCCCACTGCCATCTGCGCGGCATTCCTGCAGGTACAGGGTGAGGCCACGGCGGTTGTGCAGTCCGGTCAGTTCATCGGTACGCACCAGCTCACGGGTGTGGGTCAGCTGGTGGGTGGTGATGTACAGGTTGTCCAGCGCGGTTTCCAGGTCATGGTTGCGCCGGCGCAGCTGGCTGATCAGGGCCTGTTCGTTGGTCAGCACACGCATGATCGTGCGGCGCAGGAAGTAGGCGACCAGGCCCGGATCGGATTCGACCAGGCGATGGAAGTCGGCGGGCCCCAGCTCAAGCACCTCGCAGTCCACCAGGGCGCGCGCACTGGCGCTGCGCGGGTGATCACCCACCAGCAGGCCCAGCTCACCGAAGAACTCCTGCTGCCCGAGGGTCTTGATCACCAGGTCCTCGCCGAAGTCCAGTTCGATCTGGCCTTCCAGGATCACGTACATGCGCTCGCCACGATGCCCGCGCTGGAACAGCCACTGTCCGGCATGAAGCTTGCATGGACGGGCAAATCTGGCGAACAATGCGACCTCGGCATCGGACAGCAGCGCATGCACGATCTCGGCCATCGCCACCCGGGCGATACCTGACGTCACATCACTGTTCTCGGCCGCACCCCTGCCGGTCATTCCCTGCACCCGCCGCCAGCGTCCCCTGGTGAGCCGCGGAGCATAGCACCGCTTTAAAATGTGCGCCCTATCTCATTTTGAGCCTTGTGGCCCGCTTTCCCGATGTGAAGGCGCGCGGTGGCCGTTCTGCCCGCCACGGTCCAGGGAAAAGTCGTTCCGGATCAATCTGATGGCCACCTTCACAGGGTTTCGGCCAAGTTGCCGGGCTGTGGGGTGCGCCGGATTGACGCTGCACGCGTTCATCGCGTTTCCACCGATACAACAACGCCGGCAGGTCCCCCGACCGGCCGGCGTTGTCTGGCCCTTCCCTGGCCACCCTGATCGTATTTCGAGGCTGCGGTAGAGCCGGCCGCTGGCCGGCAGTAACGGTCAGGCGGCGCGTTCGCTGCGGCCGCCGTGGAACTGCTCTTCTTCTGTCGAACCGGTCAACGCGGTAGTCGACGACTGGCCCTGCTGGATCGCCTGGGTCACGGCATCGAAGTAGCCGGTGCCGACCTCGCGCTGGTGCTTGACCGCGGTGAAGCCACGCTCGGCCGCTTCGAACTCGGCCTCCTGCAGTTCCACGAAGGCGCTCATCTGGCGGCGTGCATAGCCGTGGGCCAGGTTGAACATGCCGTAGTTCAGCGCGTGGAAGCCGGCCAGGGTGATGAACTGGAACTTGTAGCCGTAGCTGCCCAGCTCGCGCTGGAACTTCGCGATCGTTGCGTCGTCCAGGTTCTTCTTCCAGTTGAAGCTGGGCGAGCAGTTGTACGCCAGCAGCTTGCCGGGGAACTTCGCGTGGATCGCCTCGGCGAACTTCCGCGCGAACTCCAGGTCCGGCTTGCCGGTCTCGCACCACACCAGGTCGGCATAGGGCGCGTAGGCCAGGCCGCGGCTGATCGCCTGGTCCAGGCCATTGCGGGTCTTGTAGAAGCCTTCCACGGTGCGCTCGCCGGTGGCAAAGGGCTTGTCGTTGCCATCGATGTCGCTGGTCAGCAAGTCGGCGGCTTCGGCGTCGGTACGCGCCACCAGCAGGGTCGGCACGCCCAGCACGTCGGCAGCCAGGCGCGCGGCGTTGAGCTTCTCGATCGCCTCTCGGGTCGGCACCAGCACCTTGCCGCCCATGTGGCCGCACTTCTTCACCGAGGCCAGCTGGTCCTCGAAATGCACGCCGGCGGCGCCGGCCTCGATCATCGCCTTCATCAGCTCGAACGCGTTGAGCACGCCGCCGAAACCGGCCTCGGCATCGGCCACGATCGGCTGCAGGAAGTCGATGTCATCCTTGCCTTCGGCGTGGTGCAGCTGGTCGGCGCGCAGCAGCGTGTTGTTGATGCGCTTGACCACCGCCGGCACCGAATCGGCAGGGTACAGCGACTGGTCCGGATACATCTGGCCGGCCAGGTTGGCATCGGCCGCCACCTGCCAGCCGGACAGGTAGATCGCCTTCAGCCCGGCCTTGACCTGCTGCATGGCCTGGTTGCCGGTCAGGGCACCCAGCGCGTTGACGAACTCGCGCTCATGCAGCGATGCCCACAGCTTCTCCGCGCCCAGGCGGGCCAGCGAATGCTCGATGTGGACGGTGCCGCGCAGGCGCACCACGTCAGCGGCGCTGTAGTTGCGCTTGATGCCTTCCCAGCGCGGGTTGGTGTCCCAGTCGTGCTGGATCTGTTCGGCAGTGGGCAGCTTGCTCATGTCTTTCTCCAGTTCGGTTCGTGCGTGCAGCGGGGAGGGAAACGGCGGGATTGCGGGCAGTCAGTCAGTCGATGCGCGCGTAGGCCGGCAGGGTCAGGAAATCGGTCAGTTCGTTGCTGCGGCTCAGTTCGGCCAGCAGCGCGATGGCTTCGCTGATGCGTGCGCCACCGGGCAGCGCGGCGGTATCGCCCAGCCGCGCCGGCAGCTGCGCCAGCGTGGAATCCAGCAGGGCCAGGTCGATCGCGGTGCCATCGTCCAGTTGCTGGCCCGGCGTATGCAGCCACTGCCACAGCTGGCTGCGGCTGATCTCGGCGGTGGCCGCGTCCTCCATCAGGTGATGGATCGGCACGCAGCCGTTGCCATCCAGCCACGCCGCCAGATAGCGCACGCAGACTTCCACGTTGCCTTCGAAACCGGCGCGGGTGATGGTGCCCGGCGGACGCGCGATCAGTTCGTCGCGGCCGACGCGCACATCCTGGCGCAGCACGCTGTGCTGGTTCGCGGTGGGCATGTGCTCGTCGAAGATCGCCATCGCCACCGGAATCAGCGCCGGGTGCGCGACCCAGGTACCGTCATGGCCGGCGCTGACTTCGCGCAGCTTGTCGGCGCGCACCCGGGCCATCGCCTGTTCGTTGGCGGCGGCATCGTTGTTGATCGGGATCTGCGCGGCCATGCCGCCCATCGCATGCGCACCACGGCGATGGCAGGTCTGGATCAGCAGTTCCGAGTACGCCTTCAGGAACGGCTGGGTCATGGTCACCTGGCCGCGCTCGGGCAGCACGCGGTCGGCGTGGCGGCGGAAGGTCTTCAGGTACGAGAAGATGTAATCCCAGCGCCCGCAGTTCAGGCCGACGATGCGGTCACGCAGCGCGTGCAGGATCTCGTCCATCTCGAACACCGCCGGCAGTGTTTCGATCAGCACGGTCACCTTGATCTGGCCGTGCGGCAGGCCGAGCATGCCTTCGATGTGCGACAGCGCGGTCTCCCACAGCGCCGCCTCCTCCATGCTCTGCAGCTTGGGCAGGTAGAAGTACGGGCCGCGGTCCTTGCCCTGCAGGGCGCGGGCGTTGTGGAAGGCGAACACCGCCGCGTCGAACAGGCCACCGGCCAGCGGCTGGCCGTCAATCGCCACGTGCTTTTCGTCCAGGTGCCAGCCGCGCGGGCGCACGATCAGCACCGCCTGCTCGTCGTAGGGACGCAGGCTGTAGTGCTTGCCATTGGGTGCCGTGTATTCCAGATCACCGCGCACCGCCGCCGCCAGCGACTGCTGACCCGCCAGCAGGTTGCGCCAGGTCGGCGAGGTCGAATCCTCGAAGTCGGCCATGAACACCTTGGCGCCGGAGTTCAGCGCGTTGATGACCATCTTCGGATCGGTCGGGCCGGTGATCTCGACGCGGCGGTCCTGCAACGCGGCCGGCAGCGGCGCGACGGTCCAGTCGCCGCTGCGGATGGCGGCAGTGTCTTCGCGGAAATCCGGCAGGCCGCCCTGGTCGAAGAATGCCTGGCGCTCGCGGCGGGCCTGCAGCCGTGCCTGCCGGCCCGGTTCCACCGCGCGGTGCAGCGACACCAGCAGGGCCAGCAGCGGCGCCGGCAGCACGGTGTCCTGGCCGGCCACGCGGGTCGCCAGGGCGATGCCGGGGGTAGCCTTGCTGGCAGGGGTGGGAACAGCGGAAGCGACGGCGGACATGGGGCGACTCCAGCGATGGGGGAACGTCTCCACGGTGCCGCCGGGGCTGAGTATTTGGCAAAACAGTTTTTGCAATGCTCTACATAAATTGTGCTAATACTTGTGACGCCATGACCACGCGCCCTTCGCCAAGTCCTCGTTTTTCCTACAAATCCGACCGGTTGAAGCCGCTGCGCGCGTTCTGCCAGACGGTGCGCCTGGGTTCGGTCTCACGGGCTGCTGAGGCGCTGTTCGTCAGCCAGCCGGCCATCAGCCTGCAGTTGCAGGCGCTGGAGCGTGAGTTGGGGGTGCCGCTTTTCGAGCGCAGTGGGCGGCGCCTGGTGCCCAGCCGTGAGGGCCAGCTGTTGTATGAAATGGCGCAGCCACTGGTGGAGAACCTGGATGGGCTGGAGGCGCGTTTCCGCGACAAGGTGCGCGGCCTGGACGCGGGCGAACTGAACATCGCCGCCAACAGTTCCACCATCCTGTACCTGCTGCCGAAGATCGTCGAACGCTTCCGCCTGCATCACCCGGACGTGCGCCTGACCCTGCACAACGCGATCAGCGCCGACGGCACCGACCTGCTGCGCGAGGATGCCGCCGACCTGGCGATCGGTTCGATGACCGATGTGCCGGCCGACCTGAGCTACGCCCCGGCCTACCGCTTCGAGCAGGTGCTGATCGCACCGCACGATCATCCGCTGGCCAGTGGCGGCGAGCTGGAGCTGGCCGACATTGCGCGCTACCCGCTGGTGCTGCCGCCGAAGCGGCAGATCACCTACCGGCTGGTCGACCAGGTCTTCCAGCGCCACCGCATCGCCTACACGGTGGCGCTGGAGGTCGGCGGCTGGGAGGTGATCAAACAGTACGTGGCGATGGGCATGGGCATTTCCATCGTGCCGGCGCTGTGCCTGAACGAGGCCGACCGCGAGCGGCTGGCGGCGCGGTCGATGAAGCGCTGGTTCCCGGAACGCAGTTACGGGGTGATCGTGCGGCGCGGCAAAGCGTTGTCAGCGCAGGCGCGGGCATTCATCGAGCTGATCCAGCCGGAGTTGTTCAGTCCGCGCGATTACGACCAGAGCGGGCATTCCGAGCGGTGAGGGGTTGTTGGGCAGGGCTGCCGCCCTGCACCTGCAGAGGCCAGAGCAACAGCCGAAGCAACAGCAACAGCGAGCTATCCGTGTGATGGGGGATGGGTCCGGTAGCGGGGGACGCCGTAAACCCGTCCTTGGGGGCTTGGCCGCGGCATCCATGCCGCGGACACCCCCACAACCGGACCCACCCCGCCTTCGACAGTTTTGCGCAGTCTGTCTGGATGACATGGCCTGCTCTGGGTGGGTGTCGACCTTGGTCGACACAGTAGATCCACGCCATGCGTGGATGCCTTCGATCTACCGGGGTCAGAGCCCGCCGCTGCGCAACGGGATCTGACCCCACTTCCGACCCATTTACGGCTGGCGATGAATAGACTGGCCCCATGCCCATCGAACTCCGCCACCTGCGTTACTTCCTTGCCGTCGCCGATACGCTGCACTTCGGCCAGGCGGCCGAGCGGCTGGGGATGTCGCAACCGCCGCTCAGCCAGCAGATCCGCCAGCTGGAAGACCTGATCGGTGCACGCCTGTTCGTACGAAGCCATCGCCGCGTGCAGCTGACGCCTGCAGGCGAGTTGCTGCAGGAACGTGCACGCGCCATCGTGCAGCAGGTGGAAACCGCGGTGGATGAGGTGCAGCGTGCGCAGCGCGGCGAGCAGGGTGAGCTGCATATCGGCCTGACCCGCGCCACGCCGCTGTCGCCACAGATTCCGCGTTCGATCCTGCATTACCGCCAGCAGTATCCGCAGGTGCGGTTGCAGCTGAGCGAGATGAACACGCTGCAGCAGATCGACGCGCTGCTCGACGGCTCACTGGATGTGGGCATCATCCGCAAGCGTGCGCTGCCCCCGGAACTGGTGGCGCACAGCCTGTTTGTCGATCCACTGGCGTTGATCGTGCACGCCGACCATCCTGCCCTGCGCAGGCTGTCGAAGCAGGGCACGCTGTCGCTGCGCGACTTCGCGCAGGAGCCGTTCGTGGCGTTCCGCCGCAGTGCCGGCGCGGGCATCCATGACCACATGATCGCGTTGTGCGCGGCTGCCGGATTCACACCGCGCATCGTGCAGGAGGCGGGTGAAGCCTCGACGCTGATCAGTCTGGCCGCCGCGGGCCTGGGTGCGGCGATCCTGCCGTCGTCGTGCGATCACATCCGCGTGGAAGGCGCGCGCTTCGTGGCGCTGGCCGACGCCGGCGCACATTCGGAAGTGCAGCTGGCGTGGCGTCGCGAAGGGGTGACGCCGTTGATCCGCAATTTCGCCACCCTGCTGCGCGGGGCGTTCGCCGGTAGAGTCGACTGTTAGTCGACTATCGCGCGCAGCGCGGGGCTTTTGCGGTCTGATTGAAGAGCAGTCGACTGACAGTCGACTCTACCTCGGCAGGCGCCACCACCATCGGAAGTGCAGCTGGCCTGGCACCGCGAGCGGGTGACGCCGTTGATCCGCAATTTCGCCACGCCGCTGCGCGGGGCGTTCGCCGGTAGAGTCGACTGTTAGTTGTGATCTCTCTGTAGGTTGTTCATCCGGGACATCTTTGGAAAATGGTGGTTACCACACCTCTCCAGACCCCAAAGAGCCCGGATGAACCCCCATAAAAATGCCCGTTTGACCGTCCATAGTCGAGCACTTCTTGTTCGCCGCATCCTCCACGAGGGCCTGCGCCCAGAGGAAGCAGCCCAAGCATGCGGCGTAAGTGTGCGTACGGCCTACAAATGGCTGGCCCGATTCCGGGAATTGGGGGTGTCAGGACTGGAAAACCGCAGCTCACGCCCTCACCGGACACCACATGCCACATCTGCACCGGTGGTCGAGCAGATCAAGGAGTGTCGCCGTAAACGGCAGACCTATCTGACCATCTCCAAAGCCTTGGGGATCGGCCACAGCACCATTTCCAGGCTGATGCGCGCCCACGGCCTCAATCGTTTGTGCCGGCTGGATCCGCCTAAGGAGGTCATCCGATACGAATACGATCAGCCCGGAGGGCTGCTACACCTGGACATCAAGAAGCTGGGCAACTTCCAGCGGCCGGGCCATAGAACCGACGCCAAGCGCCGAGGAAATGCCGGTGGCGGAGGCTGGGGCTACGTGCACGTGGCTATCGACGATCACTCCCGCATCGCCTACAGCAGCGTTCACCCCGACGAACAAAAGGACACGGCCTGCCAAGCACTGCTTGGTGCCTTGGAGTACTACGCCAGCCTGGGAATCACCTTCAAACGAATTCTGACCGACAACGGGGCGTGCTATCGCTCCACTGCATTCGCCAAGCTACTTAAGTCCCTTGGGATCAAGCACATGCGGACCAAACCGTACACCCCGCGCACCAACGGCAAAGCGGAGCGCTTCATCCAAACCAGCCTGCGTGAATGGGCCTACGCCCGCGAATACGCCTCCTCGGACCAGCGCAATTCCGTGCTGACCCAATGGCTGCACCACTACAACTGGCACCGCCCTCACATGGGGATCGGTGGTCAGCCACCTATTTCCAGAGTCCTGCTGAACAACGTGGTGGGTTTACACAGTTAGTCGACTACCGCGCGCAGCGCGGGGGTTTTGCGGTCTGATGGAAGAGCAGTCGACTCTACCTCGGCAGGCGTCGGTGCTATCGGAAGTGCGGCTGGCCTGGCATCGCGAACGGGTAACGCCTCTGATCCGCAATTTCACCACTCTGCTGCGCGGGGCGTTCGCCGGTAGAGTCGACAGTTAGTCGACTATCGCGCGCAACGCGGGGCTTTTGCGGTCTGATGGAAGAGCAGTCGACTGACAGTCGACTCTACCTCGGCAGGCGTCGGTGCTATCGGAAGTGCGGCTGGCCTGGCATCGCGAACGGGTAACGCCTCTGATCCGCAATTTCGCCACCCTGCTGCGCGGGGCGTTCGCCGGTAGAGTCGACTGTTAGTCGACTGACGCGCGCAGCGCGGGATTTTTTGCGGTCTGATGGAAGAGCAGTCGACTGACAGTCGACTCTACCTCGGCAGGCGTCGGTGCTATCGGAAGTGCGGCTTGCCTGGCATCGCGAACGGGTAACGCCGTTGATCCGCAATTTCGCCACGCTGCTGCGCGGGGCGTTCGCCGGTAGAGTCGACTGTTAGTCGACTAACGCGCGCAGCGCGGGATTTTTGCGGTCTGATCGAAGAGCAGTCGACTGACAGTCGACTCTACCAAGGCAAGCGCAACTCCACAGGATCACGCCGTAACCGGCTGCGGCGCACGCTGCTGCAACGCCCAGACGATGCCACCGCCGATCAGGGTCAACACGGCGGCGAACGCACAGACGCCAAGCCAGTCCCAGGCGGCATAGGCCAGGCCACCCACGCCGCCCAGCACGCTGGACCCCAGGTAGTAGGCAAACAGGTACAGCGCCGACGCTTCGGCGCGCATCGCACCGGCGCGGCTGCCGACCCAGCTGCTGGCGACCGAGTGGCCACCGAAGAAGCCAAACGTCACCAGCGCGATACCCAGCGCCATCGTGCTCAGCCACGGCATCGCCAGCAGCGCGATGCCGGCGCCGATCAGCGCGAACGAGATCGACAGGATGCGGCCGCGCCCGTACCGCGTGGCCTGCTGGCCCATCCACGCCGAACTGAAGGTGCCCACCAGGTACACGCTGAAGATCAGGCCGACCACGGTCTGGCTGAGGTGGTACGGCGGCGCCAGCAGGTGGTAGCCCAGGTAGTTGTAGAGGGTGACGAACACGCCCATCAGCACGAACGAGGTGGCGAACAGCCACGGCAGGCCCGGGTCGGCGAACAGCATGCGCCAGCGCGACGGCAACTGGCGCAGGCCATCGCGACGCGCGTGGAAATGGCGCGACGGGGGCAGCTGCAGCCACAGCAGCGCGGTGCTGGCGATGGCGATGATCGAGACCACGCCGATACCCCAGCGCCAGCCCCAGTGGTCGGCGATGATGCCGGCCAGCAGGCGCCCGCTCATGCCACCGATGGCGTTGCCGCCGATGTACAGGCCCATCGCCAGGCCCAGCGCGCGGCTGTCCATTTCCTCGACCAGGTAGGTCATCGCCACCGCCGGTACGCCGCTCAGCGCCAGGCCGAGCAGGGTGCGCAGCACCAGCAACGTGGTCCAGTCGTCCACCAGCGCGGTGCTCAGCGACAGCATGGCCGAGGCCAGCAGCGCAGCGATCATCAACGGGCGACGGCCGACCGCGTCGGACAGCAGGCCGGCCAGCAGCATGGCCACCGCCAGCGTGCCGGTGGTCAGCGACAGCGACATCGCGCTGCCGGCAGCAGAAACGCCGAAGTGGCGGCTGAACTCGGGCAGCAGCGGCTGCACCGTGTACAGCAGGCCGAAGGTGGAAAAGCCGGCCAGGAACAGCGCCAGCGCAGTGCGGCGGAAGGCCGGCGTGCCCTGCTGGATGCGGGTGTCGGAAGCGGGGTCAACAGCGTGGGGGCAGCGTTCGAGGGTCGCGGCGGTTTCGCCAGTCATGGGATCGGTGGGCCGGTGGGGACGGCCGGGTATGGGAGGGAACGGGCCTCAGACTAGGCCCGTCCATCCAGTCGATCCATAACCTGATAGGTCATGATTGATACACAGGAAGTATCAATTCAGCTTACAGGCGCTGCCACTCGAAGCCGTCGCCCCGGCGGTAGTACACCGCCACCGCCCGGCCGTAGACCTTGTCCGCATCGACGAAACCGAAGAAGCGGCCATCGAAACTGTTGCCACGGTGGTCTCCCAGCACCAGCACCTTGCCGGCTGGCACCACCAGATCGGCGATGTCCGGACCACCGCCCATGTCCAGGTCCAGGCGGGCACGACGTTCACCGAAGGCTTCCACGTCCTGCAGGTCAGCGATCTGCAGCGGCTGGCCGTTGATGCTCAGGTGTCCCTCGCGCATGTGCACGTGGTCCCCCGCCACCGCCGCCACGCGCTTGATCAACCGGGTGCCATCGGCCGGCGAATCAAACACCGCCACTTCGCCGCGCTGCGGGGTACCGGTCGCCAGCAGTTCCTTGTTGGTGAACGGCAGGCGCAGGCCGTAGGCGCGCATGTCCACCACCACCCGGTCGCCCGGTTGCAGGGTCGGCTGCATCGAGCCGCTGGGCACCACGTAGTGGTTGGCCAGGGTATCGCGGGCAGCGGCGAGCAGGCCGAGCATCACCAGCAGCGGCAACGCCTCCTTCTTCAGCCAGGCCAGCGCGCGTTCGGAAAAGGGAGGGCGGGCAACAGCATCCATGGCAGGCTCCGGGTGGGTGGTAGATGCATCAGACCACACATGGGGGGAGAGGTTCCCGGTAGCGCCGAGCCATGCCCGGCGGCCGATGGAAACGGGGATGCGGCGCGTTCGCCGGGCACGGCCCGGCGCTACCGATGCGGGGTTACGCAGGTTTTACGCGTGTGGCCGGCTCCGGGCATCGCACCTTTACGGCTGCTGCGCGCATCGTGTGCCCACCGCGCCGCAGGGCGCATTCCGCAAGGTGTTGTATGACCCTCCTGGTGATCCGCCACGCATCTTCGTCGGCGCCGCGCCCGCAATTGCCGGCGCAGCTGGCCGGCCATCGCGTGCTGTGCAGCGACTGCGCCAGCCTGTCCGAAGTACGCCAGTGCCTGTGCCAGCCGCAGGCACGTTCAGCCGACTGGGTACTGCTGGATGTCGGCGTGGCCGACGAAGCGCAATGGCAGGCCGAGGGCGGTGCGCTGCAGGCGGCGCTGGAACATCTGCCGGCGCAGTACATCGAGCTGCAGTCGCCCAGCGAGCCCGGCCTGGATGCGCGCCTGCGCCTGCAGCATGGCCCCGCCGCAGTGGTGATCGACCAGCGCAGCCAGCAGGCCGGCTATCCGCTGTCGCTGGCCATCGTCGGTCGCCGCCTGGCGCAGGAGGGCTGAGCCATGTCGATCTTCATCATCCGTGGCCCGGAAGCCGCCGGCGCGTTGATCCGTACCGCCATGCCGCTGCCGGCGCCGGTGCTGAAGTCGCTGGTGCATCGTGCGATCGACGCCGGCACCAGCGTGGCGATCCGCGCCTGTGGTTCGGAACAGGAACTGCTGGATGCACTGCGCGTGGCCGACCACAGCCGCGGCGAGGTGACGCTGCTCGATCCGGGTGCGTGTGCCAACAGCCTGCGTCTGCAGCGTCTGCTGCCCTATCTGCACAACGCGTACGTGGAAGTGCATGACGACGGCGCGGTGGCCGAGCCGTGCCTGCCGGCCGGTGTCGGCCAGCGACTGGGCATTGCTGCCGGGTATGGCGCGCAGAGCTATGTGCTGGCGCTGGACATCGCGCTGGATCACCTGGGGCTGGCCGAGCAGGCCAACCGGGTGCACGTGGGGACGTAAACCGCTGGTGTGGAGCCGAGCCCATGCTCGGCTGCATTCCCAGGAAAAACCAGCCGAGCATGGCTTGTATGTTCCTCCCGGCTCCTACGAGGTATGTAGGAACCAGGGTGGAGGGACCGTCAACATGATATCTGCGGGTACCAGCCGACAGACGAGCCGAGCGATCCCCATCCCGCACCTTAACGTCGATAAAGGATCTAGCGGCCTTTGAGGACCGCCGATGTAGGCAAGCCAACGTGGTGCGGTACCACCCCAGCCCCTCAACAATAGCTGGGAGTTGCGCAGATGTCAGATCGTTTGGCCATCGGCATCGATGCCGATTCAAAGACCCTTGTGGTGGCCTGTCACGGCACCAAGGGCAGCGCCCGCATCACCAATTCAGCATCGGCCATCACTAAGTGGCTGTCCGGCCTGCCGGCCAGGTCTCGCATTGGAGTGGAGGCAACCAATCGCTACCACGAGCTTGTGGTTCAAGCTGCCCAGAAGGGCGGTCACGCCGTCTTTGTGCTCAATCCGCGCGACATCAAACATTACGCCAAGGGCGTGGCCTGCCGCGGCAAAACCGACTCAGGTGACGCGCAGGTTATCGCGCGTTACATCGCCAAGGAGGCCGACAATCTGCATGAGCATGTCGCCCGTTCGCCTGCGCAGGAGCAGCTGCATGTGCTACTCCAGCAACGTGACAGCCTGGTCCGGAGCAAGGCGAAGTTGAATCTCTCGCTAGGCGCGGGAGCGTCGGAGTCGGCCATCTTTGGGCGCATCTTCGGTGGCCTGAAAGAGGCCATTGCCATGCTCGACCAACAGATTCAGCAACTGTGCCGCAGCGGTGAACAGCGCGACCTGTATCGGCGGATCATGACCATCCCGGGGATCGGACCGACGGTTGCGGCCTTCATCACCCATCACATCACGCGCTGGCCCTTGACCAGCTCAGACGCTTGGATCGCCTGCAGCGGTCTGGATCCGCGACCCAACGAATCCGGTGCGCGGATCGGCAGACGGCGCCTGTCCAAGCGTGGCAACGCCAGCCTGCGCCAGATCCTCTACATGGCGGCCATGGGCCTGACTCGATCCAAAGGCGGCAAACCCCTTTATACGGCCATCCGCGAACGTGGCCACAGCAGTACCGCCAGCTTTAACATCCTGGCCAGAAAGCTGGCCAGGATCGCCTGGGGCGTCTTCAAAAGCGGTCGGGACTTTGACCCAGCCATGCTGAAAGTGGGTCAAGCCTGCTTCCAGCAGGCTTGACCGCGAACATAGGATCTCGGCTCTACACAAAGAAGAACGGCGGGGTTTCCCCCGCCGTTTCCTGTTTCTTACTTCAGCCCGCGGAACTTCAGCAGCGGTTCCACCGACGGGTCCTTGCCGCGGAAATCGCGGTACAGGGTCGACAGCTCCACGCTGTTGCCGCGCGAGAGGATCTTGTCGCGGAATTCCTGGCCGTTGGCGGCGGTCAGGCCACCGTGTTCGGTGAACCACTGGTAGGTGTCATGATCCAGCACTTCGGCCCAGAAGTAGGCGTAGTAGCCGGCCGAGTAACCGCCACCCCAGATGTGGTCGAAGTAGGTGGTGCGGTAACGCGGCGGCACCTGCGGCAGGTCGACCTTGAACTTCTTCAGCGCGCTGGCTTCAAAGGCACCGACATCCTGCAGCGGCGCGTCGGCCTTCTGCGTGTGCCAGGCCAGGTCCAGCAGTGCGGCCGACAGATACTCGGTGGTCGCATAGCCCTGGTTGAAGCTGCGTGCCTTGAGGATCTTGTCGACCAGTTCCTGCGGCATCGCCTCGCCGGTCTTGTAGTGCTTGGCGTAGTTGGCGAACACCTTCGGGTCCAGCGCCCAGTGTTCGTTGAACTGCGACGGGAACTCGACGAAGTCGCGCGAGGTGGCGGTGCCGGCGATCGACGGGTACTTCACGTTCGAGAACATGCCATGCAGTGCGTGGCCGAACTCATGGAACATGGTGGTGACGTCGTCGAAGCTGATCAGCGCAGGCTGGCCGGCGGCCGGCTTGGTGAAGTTGCAGACGTTGTAGACCACCGGCTTGGCACCGGTCAGGCCGTCCTGTTCGACGAACACGTCCATCCAGGCGCCACCGGACTTGCTGTCACGCTTGAAGTAGTCGGTGTAGAACAGGGCCAGCGAGGTGCCGTCCTTGTCGAACACTTCGTACACCTTCATGTCCGGGTTGTAGGTCGGAATGTCGGTACGCGGCTTGAAGGTGATGCCGTACAGCTGGGTGGCGGCGTAGAAGACGCCGTTCTGCAGCACGTTGTCCAGTTCGAAGTACGGCTTGACCTGCGATTCGTCCAGATCGTACTTGGCCTTGCGCACCTGCTCGGCGTAGAAGTCCCAGTCCGAGGCGGCGACCTGGAAGCCGCCCTTCTGCGCGTCGATCACCTTCTGGATCTCGCCGGCTTCGGCGCGGGCCTTGGCGGTGGCAGCCGGTACGGTGTCGGTCAGCAGCTTGAGCGCGGCAGCCGGGGTCTTGGCCATCTGGTCGCCCAGCTGGTAGTCGGCGAAGGTGTCGAAGCCAAGCAGCTTGGCCTTCTGCGCACGCAGCTGGGCCAGGCGCTGCACGGTCTGCCGGGTGTCGTTGGCATCGCCGCGCTCGGCGCGGGTTTCCGAAGCCTTCAGCACGGCGGCGCGCTGGTCGCGATCGCTCAGCGAACCGAGCACCGGCTGCTGGGTGGTGTTCTGCAGCGGCAGCAGGAACTTGCCATCCAGCTTGCGATCCTTGGCGGCGGCCGCCGCGTTGTTGATCGCGTCTTCGTCGAGGCCAGCCAGCTTGGCCTTGTCGTCAACGACGACGGCGGCAGCGGCGGTGGCAGCCACCAGGCGGGTATGGAACTGGGTGGAGAGCGTGGTCTCTTCTACGTTGAGCTTGCGCAGCGAGGCCTTGTCGGCGTCGGACAGCTGCGCGCCAGCGCGCACCAGGCCATCGTAGTAATGCTCGACCAGGCGCTTCTGCACCGGATCCAGTTCCAGCGTGTCGCGCTGGTCATAGATCGACTTCACGCGCGCGAACAGCTTCGGATCGAGATTGATCTCGTCCTGGTGCGCAGCCAGCTTCGGCGCCACCTCTTCCTGGATCTTCTGGCGCGCGTCGTTGGTATCGGCCTGGACCAGGCCGAAGAAGATGCGCGACACGCGGTTCAGGGTCTCGCCGCTGCGCTCCATCGCCACGATGGTGTTGTCGAAGGTGGCCGGCTCGCTGCTGTCGGCGATCTTGCGCACGTCGGCCAGGTGCTGGCGCATGCCTTCTTCGAACGCCGGCAGGTAGTCGCTGTCCTTGATCTTGTCGAACTGCGGCGCCTGGAACGGCAGCGTGCTGGCGCTCAGCAGCGGATTGGTGGAGGCTTCGGCCGGCTGCTGGGCCGGGGCTTTCTGGGCATCGGACACGGGGGTGGACTCCTTGCCGGAACAGGCCGCCAGCGCCAGGCTGATGGCGGCGGCCAGGACTACGGTACGCGACATGTAAAACGCTCCTTGGGCAGACGGTATGGAATACCAGCCCTCCACCCTACTCCTGTCGCGCTCGCCCGGCATGTGCCGGACGTGGCGTCTATGCGGCGGCCTGTGACCGGCTCAGACCGTGCCGCGGGTCTTGCCGATCCACGGGCGGTAGAACTCGCGGATGGCGGCCATGTCGGCGGCGTCATCGCCGGTCGGCTGGAACAGCGGGCCGATGCCGATGGTCTTTTCCGGGTAATGGAAATAGGCGGCCAGGATCGGCACGTCGGCCATCCGGGCGATCTTCAGGAAGCCGGCCTTCCAGTCCTTCACCGCCTTGCGGGTGCCCTCGGGGGTGATGGCGAACCACATCTTCTCGTTGTTGCGCAGCAGGTCCACCGCCTGGCCCACCGTGCCCTGCGGCGAGCTGCGGTCCAGCGGGATCACGCCCAGCTTGTGCAGCAGCGGCCCCAGCGGCCACCAGAACAGCGAGGCCTTGCCCAGCACCTTCACCTTCATGCCCAGCGCGATCTTGGCCGCCATGCCCCACAGGCCGTCCCAGTTGGACGAGTGCGGGGCGATGATGAAGACCAGCCGCGGGATGTCAGGCAGGGTGCCGGTCACCTTCCAGCCGCCCATGCGCAGGGTGCAGCGCGCCAGCCAGCGCAGGAAGGCGTTGGGTTTGACCTGCGGCATCTGCGGCGGCACGGCCGGCAGCAACGAAGTCGGCTTGTTCAAGCAATCACTCCCAGTCACGTGATGAGCGCCCGCGCTTGATCTGCGCGCGCCCGCGTTTGGCGTCCAGACGACGCAGTTTCGACCCGAGGGTCGGCTTGGTGGCCTTGCGCGGTTTGGGCACGCTCAGCCCGGCCTGGATGAAGGCCGCCAGCCGCTCGCGCGCATCCTCGCGATTGCGATCCTGGGTGCGGAAACGTTGCGCGTCGATGACCAGCACGCCTTCGCCGGTCATGCGCCGGTCACGCCGCGCCAGCAGGCGCTCGCGCAACGGGTCGGGCAACGAGGGCGAGTTGGCCACATCGAAACGCAGTTCCACCGCGGTGGAGACCTTGTTGACGTTCTGGCCACCGGCACCGCTGGCGCGCACGAACCGCTCGACGATCTCGCCGTCGGGGATTTCAAGCTGCGCGCTGATGGTGACCGGTCCACTGCCCATCCGCGCATTGTAGCGGCAGCCACGTGTCGGAGTGCGCATCGCGCGCCGTATGCCGCCGATCAGGTACCGAACACGCCGCCTTCGCCTTGGCTGCGGGTATGCTGGCCATCCCATGTACCGCAGGAAGCTTCGCATGACCCGCTCCGCACCCGCCCTGCCATCCCTGCTGCGCCGCGCTGCCCTGTTGCTGGCGCTGGCCGTGGCCAGTGTCCCGGCCCTGGCCGCACCGCCGACCGACGGCGACATCAACCGCCTGCTCTCGGCCTCGCGCGCGCAGAGCATGATCGACACCATGCTGCCGCAGATCGAGGCAATGCAGCAGCAGCAGTTCCAGCAGGTGGCCGCCCAGCGCCAGCTCAACGCCCAGCAGCAGGAACAGCTGAAGCGGATCCAGGCACGGACCAGCCAGACCCTGCGCCAGGCCCTGTCGTGGCAGCAGCTGCGGCCGATGTACGTGGACCTGTACAAGAAGACCTTCAGCAAGGAAGACGTGCTGGCGATGGCCGAGTTCTACGAGAGCGCGGCCGGCCAGAGCCTGCTGGACAAGACCCCGGCGCTGATGCAGAACGTGATGGTAGCGATCCAGGCGCGCATGCAGCCGCTGTTCGCAGACCTGCAGAAGGACCTGGAAGCGATCGTCAACGAGCCGGAAAAGAAGTGACCGGGATTTCCGTAGCGCCCGAGCCCATGCTCGGGCGGCGGCGCGCA
Source organism: Stenotrophomonas sp. 59 (assembly GCF_030291095.1). Taxonomy (NCBI): domain Bacteria; kingdom Pseudomonadati; phylum Pseudomonadota; class Gammaproteobacteria; order Lysobacterales; family Lysobacteraceae; genus Stenotrophomonas; species Stenotrophomonas sp. 59. The sequence goes on along the minus strand of NZ_CP127408.1, from coordinate 215,644 downwards.
GCGCCGTGAAGCGCAGCCGAGCGTGGGCTCGGCTCTACACGTCCTGGTGCCAGCCGAACAGGTCCAGCGCCTTCTGGAACTCACGGTCCAGCGGCGCACGTACATCCACCATGCCGCCGTCGGGATGCGGGAAACGCAGACGCTCGGCGTGCAGCAGCATGCGGTGCACGCCCTGCATGCGGAAGATGCGGTTGTGGCGGCCATCACCGTGGCTGGTGTCGCCGATCATGTGATGCGACAGGTGCTTGAGATGCCGGCGGATCTGCCGGAAGCGCCCGGTCTGCGGCTGGCAGCGCAGCAGTGCGTAACGCGAGCTGGTGAACTCGCCGACCGGCACCGACAGCTCGCCGGTCGCCAGGCGCTGGAAGTCGGTGATCGCCGGCTTCTTCACCGGCTTGCCCGGGCCACCGTCGAGGTCATGGTCGACCCGCCAGGACAGTTCGGCCGGCCAGCCCCGACAGACGGTCAGGTAGTCCTTCAGCACCTCGCCCCCCATCAGCGCCTTGCCCAGCACACTGGCGGTATCACGGTCGAAGGCCAACAACAGGCAGCCACTGGTGGCGCGGTCCAGCCGGTGGACCAGGAAGATCGGGCGGCCCAGCTGCCCGCGCAGGCGGTCGGCCAGGAAATCGTCTTCGCCACGGGCCAGCTTGCTGTCGTGGACCATCAGCCCGGCAGGCTTGTTGACCACGGCCAGGCGTTCATCCAGGTGCAGCAGCTGCAGGGGCGCGGTGTCGGTCTCGACCGCGGCGAGGGTATCGGGTTCGGTGCTCACCACGGGATTATCGCAGATCGGGGTCAGAACCCTTTTCCGAAGGAAAAGGGTTCTGACCCCATGCGGGGGCGGCACCGCAATCAGGCGTTGCGCACGGCCAGCAGCTCACCGTTGCCCATCGGCACCAGGCTGGTGCTGAAGTCCGCGTCAGCCTCCAGCAGCGCCCGCAGCGGTTCCATCTCTTCCGCGTGCGAGGTGGCGTTGTCCACCACCAGCAGGCCGCCCGGGCGCAGCACGCGACGCAGCTGCGGCCACCAGCCGGCGTACTGCCCGCGGTCCGAATCGAGGAACAGCAGATCGATGCTGTCCTCACCGGCCTGAGCCAACCACTGCCCGGCATCGCCGTGCACCAGCGTGATGTGCTCGCCCAGACCGCTGCGTGCAAAGTTCGCACGTGCCATCGCCACCTTGTCCCCGGCGAACTCCAGCGTGGTCACGTGGCCGTCGATGGCGGCGGCGGCCTCAGCCAGCCACAGCGTGGAATAGCCGTTGGAGGTGCCGACCTCCAGCACCCGCCGCGCTGCGCCGAAACGCACCAGCACCGCCAGGAATTCGCCCGTATCCGGTGTGATGTTGAGCATGCGGCGGCCGCGTTCGACTTCACGGGCGTCGTTTTCGGCACCAAGCCGGGCCAGTTCATTCTTCAGTTCCGACAGTTCCAGGGCCATTTTCCGCTGAGCTCGCCATGAAGCAGCGTCCATTCTTACCCGAATCCCGAATTTTCGTATTAATCCTAGAGCCGCTGCATTTTCACGCTGAGATAGTTCCCGCCTCCTTCACGCGGGGACAGCATGCCTGGCCGCCGCGCACCCGGCTTCCGCTAGGACACGGCCATGACATTGAACATTCTGGCAATCGGTGCCCATCCAGATGACATCGAACTCGGTTGCGGTGGCAGCCTGGCAAAGCTCGCCCGCGCCGGCTCACGCATCCATGCACTGGTACTCAGCCGCGGCGGCCGCGGCTGCCACGCCGGCATCGATCGCAGCGATGAATCGCATCGCGCCCTGCGCCGACTCGGGGTGGCCGAGGTGATCCAGCAGGATTTCCCGGACACGCGATTCCCCGCCTGTCGCAACGACATCATCGCGTCGATCGAACAGGCCTGCGCCGTGATCGAACCAGGCCGCGTCTACACGATGTGTGGCGAGGATCATCACCAGGACCATCGCACCGTCCACGAAGCGTCGATCATCGCCTGCCGCCACATTCCGCAGATCCTCTGTTATGAGAGCCCCAGCACCCTGCCGCAGTTCGCGCCGCAGGTGTTCGAGGACATCAGCGCGCAGCTGGAGCTGAAGATCCACGCGCTGCGCGAGCATGCCAGCCAGGGCGATCGCCACTACATGCAGGAAAGCCACCTCCGCTGCCATGCGCAGTTCCGTGGCCAGCAGATCGGCATCGGTCCCAGCGAGGGTTTCCTGCCATACCGGTTGGTGCTGTGATGAAGACACTGTTGTTCCTGGCCATGTGCGCCTTCATCCTGGTGCGTATCTGCGTGCAGGCCTCGCGCCGGCCCAGCACCCGCCTGTACAGCATCGACGCGATCGTGCCGGCCTACAACGAAGCCCCGTGCCTGGAGCGCTCGCTGGCCAGCCTGCTGGAAAACCCATACGTGGCGCGGGTGATCTGCGTCAACGATGGTTCCACCGACAACACCGCTCAAGTGCTTGATGCGCTGCAGGCACGCTGGCCCGGGCGGCTGGTGGCCGTGCACCAGGCCAACACCGGCAAGGGCGGTGCACTGATGCACGGGCTGCAGCACGCGACCGCCGAGCAGGTGTTCCTGACCGATGCAGATACCCATATCGATCCGCGCAGCCATGGCCTGGGCCATCTGCTGGACGAGATCGAACGCGGTGCCGATGCAGTTGGCGGCGTCCCCTCTTCCAGCCTGCAGGGCGCCGGTTTCCTCCCCCATGTGCGCGCCAGCCTGAAACTGCCGATGATCGTGATCAAGCGCAGCTTCCAGCAATGGCTGGGCGGCGCACCGTTCATCGTCTCCGGTTCGTGTGGCCTGTTCCGCACTTCGGTGCTGCGCAAGGTCGGGTTTTCCGATCGCACCCGCGTGGAAGACCTGGACATGTCCTGGTCGCTGGTTGCGCAGGGCTATCGGGTTCGCCAGAGCGTCCGCTGCGTGGTCTACCCGCAGGAATGCAACACGCTGGTGGAGGAGTGGCGCCGCTGGCGACGCTGGATCGTCGGCTATGCGGTATGCATGCGCCTGCATCGCCGCCTGCTGCTGACCCGCTTCGGCCTTTTCAGCATCCTGCCGATGATGCTGCTCGCCCTGGCCGGCATCGCGCTGTCGCTGCAGGTATGGTTTGGCGCGGCCCGGCTGAACGGACCCGGTGGCCTTGCACTGTCGGTGATGCCGCTGTTCTGGATCGGCATCGTCATGCTGCTGGCAGTGATCAGCGCCATCCACCACCGACGCGCGTGGCTGGTGCCGGCGGCGGCCTTCTCGATGCTGTATGTGCTGCTCGCCTATGCGATCTGGCTGCTGCACGGCCTGGCGGGACTGTTCACCGGCCGTGAGCCCGTGCGCGACAAACCGACGAGGTATCCGCATGTGGTGGAATGACCTCGCCGCCATGGCCGAGGCGCTGTCGGCACTGGCGCCCCACACCGATCCCAGCGCACGGGTCTCGCCACGGGCCACCCTGCAGGGCGCCATACGGATCGGTGCCGGCAGTCGCATCTGCGACGGCGCCCATGTCCAGGGTCCGGTGTCGATCGGCCGCGACTGCCTGATCGGCAACAACGCGCTGCTGCGCGGCCCGCTGTGCATCGGCGACGGCACGCGTATCGGCTTTGCCAGTGAGCTGAAGAACGCACGGTTGGGCAACCAGGTCAGCATCGGTCCGCAATGCTTCGTCGCCGACAGCCGTATCGATGACCAGGTCTATCTCGGCGCCCTGGTGCGCACCAGCAACCACCGCCTCGATGGCGCCACGGTCAGCGTGCATATCGAAGGCACCGCCATCGACAGCCAACGCGACAAGCTCGGTGCCTGGATCGGTGAAGGTGCCGCGCTGGGCGTCGGCGTGATCATCCTGCCCGGCCGCATCGTCGCGCCGGGGAGCCAGTTCGGCCCACGCATCACCGTGGAACGAAACCTGCCGCCCGGCCGCTATCGCCTGCTGCAGTCACTGCATTCCCAACCCCTGGAGTAACCCCATGCGATTGATCATCCGTGGCGCACTGCCGTGCGCCCTGCTGCTGGCTGTTTCCAGCGCCCACGCCGGCGTCGACCGTGTCACGGTGCAGCTGGACCATGCCGACTACAGCGATGGCTTCGGCAAGCGCGACGTACAGACGGTGGACGTGGCCGGCCGCAGTGGCGACAGCCGATGGCACCTGGGGCTGGCCCATGGCGAGCGCGACTACGGCAGCAGGCGATTCAGCGGCAACCGCGTGCAGGGCTCGCTGCACCATCGCTGGAGCACGCGCCTGTCCACCCGCACTGCCGTCACGGCATCCAACGATGATCCAGTGTTCGTCAACCGCCAGGTGAACCAGGACATCCAGTGGAAAGTGGCACCGCAGACCGTACTGAGCGTGGGCGGCAAATACGCCCAGTACCATGCCGGCGCCTATGTGAGCGGTTGGTCGGTGGGTGCCTCGCATTACTTCCCGCGCGTGACCACCTCACTGCGCCACGAGCGGCACCGCCAGTCCAATGGACCGGATGGGCATGGCACCACACTGTCGCTGCGGCTGAAGGATGGGCAAGGCCGTGGCTCGACCCAGCTGTGGCTGGGCAGCGGCACGTCCGGCTACACCGCCGAGTCCGATCCGCTGCTGCTGCGCGAGCACGACGCACGGCGTGCCTTCCTGCGCCGCAGCCAGCCATTGGGTGAACATCTGGTGCTGGACGTGGGTATCGGCAAGACCTGGCACAAGACCCGCCTGGACAGCTTCCAGAGCGTGCAGTCGCACCTGGGCCTGGGCTACCACTGGTAAGCCTGTGGTCGATCGGCGGCATGCAGTGCCGCCGATCTTCAGCCCGCAGGAGTCAGCGCCACCACGCGCGCGCCAGCGCCACCACGCCGACCACACCGGACAGCCAGCTCCACATCGGCAGGTCGCCCCAGTACCAGCCCGGTGGCTGCACCACGTACATCAGTGCAGCGATGGCGAGCAGGCCCACACCGGTGATCGCGCCCACGGCGCGCTTCTGCAGGCGCTGCAGGCTGGCGTCGAGCGTGACCAGATCGCGCGAACGCATCGCCAGTTCGTGGCGGCCTTCCACCTGCTGGGTCAGCCAAGCGTGTACCAGGCGTGGCATGTCCGGCGCGTGGGTCATGATTTCCGGCAGGCGCTTGCCGAGCTCGCGAACCACCCTGCGCGGGCTGTAGCGCTCGCGCAGGATCTTCGCCAGTACCGGCTTGGCCACCGCCCAGATGTCGATCTGCGGGTCCAGCTGGCGGCCGACGCCCTCGATGTTCAGCAGGGTCTTCTGCAGCAGGATCAGCTGTGGCTGCAACGTCAGCTGGTAACGCTGCGCCACGCGGAACAGCTTCATCAGCACTTCGGCCAGCGAGATCTGCGACAGCGGGCGGGTGAAGTACGGCTCGCACACCGAACGCACGGCCGCTTCCAGATCGTCGATGCGGACGTGGTCGGGCATCCAGCGTGCCTGCACGTGCAGTTCGGCGATGCGGCGGTAATCGCGGTTGAAGATGGCCATGAAGTTCTCGGCCAGGTAGTACTGATCTTCCTGCGAGAGCTGGCCCATGATGCCGAAGTCCAGCGCGATGAAGCGCGGATTGGCTCGGCGCGCCGGATCGGTATCGACCCAGATGTTGCCGGCGTGCGCATCGGCGTGGAAGAAGTTGTCGCGGAACACCTGTGTGTAGAACACCCGCACGCCCTTGGCGGCCAGCGCCTTGCGGTCGATGCCGGCCTTGTCCAGCGCGTCGATGTCGTCGGACGGAATACCCCACACGCGCTCCAGGGTCAGTGCGCGCTCGGCGGTGTGGCTCCAGATCACTTCCGGCACGTACAGGTCGTCGCTGTTCTCCCAGAAACGACGCAGCACGCTGGCATTGGCGCCCTCGCGCTGCAGGTCCAGTTCGGCGGCCAGGGTGTTCTCGACTTCGGCCACCACTTCGCGCGGACGGATCTTGTCGGCGCGCGGGTGGGTGCGCTCGACCAGCGCGGCCAGCGAGTTGAGCAGGGCGATGTCAGCGTCGATCTGCTTCTCGATGCCCGGACGCAGCACCTTGACCACCACCTGGCGGCCATCGGCCAGCGTGGCCGCGTGGACCTGCGCGATCGAGGCCGAGGCCAGTGGTTCGGTATCGAAGCTGGCGAAGGCCTCGCTCACCGGCAGTCCGAGCGCGTCCTCGACGATGCGACGCGCGGTCTCGCCATCGAACGGCTTGACCCGGTCCTGCAGCAGGGTCAGTTCGTTGGCCACGTCCGGCGGCACCAGGTCGCGGCGGGTGGACAGGATCTGGCCGAACTTGACGAAGATCGGGCCGAGGTCCTGCAGCGCCAGACGCAGGCGGGCGCCGCGCGACTGCGAAGCGATGCTGGCCGAGGCGCGCGGCACGAACGGCTTGGCCAGGCGCAGCCAGCGCTCGGCCGGCGTGCCCTGCAGCAGGTCGTCGAGACGGTAACGCAGGATCACCCGGCCAATGCGGCTTGCCCGCAGCACGGCCTTCATGCGGCACCCCGCAGGCGCTGTACGCGTGCACCAAGGCGCTCCACGTCATCGCGCAGCACATCCACGTCGTCGTGGAAGGCATCCAGCTCGGCACGTGGCACCACGTCGCGCGACTCTTCGGTGATGAACTCGGCAGCGCTGTGGGCCAGGTCGATGGCACCCTGGCGTGCATGCTGCAGGGCGCTGCGCAGGGTGTTGGCGACCTGCACGCCCAGCACTTCGCCGAACACGCTGACGAACGGCTGCTGCCAGTCCGGATCGAAGCCCTTGGCCAGCTGCTGCAGGCGGCGCGCCAGCTCGGCGTCACCGGCAACGCGTACGCGGCCCTTGCCGTTGTTGTCGGCACGGCGTGCGTTGGCCAGCAGCGGCAATTGCGCGAGTACGCCGGCCAGGCTGCTGCGCACGGCCAGGTCGGCCTCCTGCGCGTCCACCGGGCCGACCCGCAGTGCATCGCCGTCGACGCTGATGCGCATGGCCAGCGAAGGCGCTTCCAGGGTCAGGTCGATATGCCGGCCGTCGAGGCTGGCCAATGCATGGCGGGTATCCGGATCCAGCGCCAGTGCGCGGTTCAGGGCGATCTGCAGGGCGCGGCCAGCGACCGGCTTGAGGGACTTGAGCAGGGAGAGAGCCATGTGCGCATTCTACCTGCGTGGGTGGGGGGCTTGGGCCGGGCTGCTGCCCGGCACCCGCAGAGGCAACGGCAGAGGCAACGGCAACAGCAATAGCCGAAGCAACAGCAACAACCGGCATTCCGTGGGTTGACGGGGTGGGTCCGGTTGCGGGGGCCGCTGCAAGTACGTCCCTGTAAGCTCGGTCGCCGCATCCATGCGGCTCACGCCCCCGCGACCGGACCCACCCCGCCTTCGACAGGTTCCTGCCGTCTGTGGGGTCGGATCCCGTTGCTGCGCAACGGGCTCTGACCCCTGTTGATGGGCCATGAGGACGGTAGATCCACGCCATGCGTGGATGGATGGCCGGTTCATCCGCGCCTCACCTGGGCGGCAACGGAAGGTTCATGCTGTACGGCCACGCAACGCACAGGACATCGCATTCCCCATGGCACGGACCCGGGTCGGCATCATCTTCGGTGGCAAGTCTTCCGAGCACGAAGTTTCACTGCAGTCGGCGAAGAACATCCTCGACGCGCTCGACCGCGAGCGCTTCGAGCCGGTGCTTGTCGGCATCGACAAGCAGGGCCAGTGGCACCTGAGCCAGCCGGAGACGTTCCTGCTCAATGCCGATGATCCGTCGCGCATCGCGCTGCATCGGTCCGGCACGTCACTGGCGGTGCGCCCGGGTGTGGAACAGGGGCAGCTGCAGCCGTGCGATGCGGCCAGCGCGCTCGGCCAGATCGACGTGGTGCTGCCGATCGTGCACGGGCCACTCGGCGAGGACGGTGCGCTGCAGGGCCTGCTGCGCATGGTCAACCTGCCCTTCGTCGGTTCGCCGGTGCTGGGCTCGGCCGCAGCGATGGACAAGGACGTGACCAAGCGCCTGCTGCGCGATGCCGGCCTGCAGGTGGCGCCGTGGCTGTGCATCCGCCGTCATCAGGCCGCAGCGGTCGATGTCGATGCGGTGATCGCCCAGCTCGGCCTGCCGTTGTTCGTTAAGCCCGCCAACCAGGGTTCGTCGGTGGGCGTGAGCAAGGTCAAGGATGCCGCGGGTTTCGCCGATGCGCTGGAACTGGCACTGCGCTACGACCACAAGGTGCTGGTGGAATCGGCGGTGGTCGGCCGCGAGATCGAATGCGCGGTGCTGGGCAACGAGCAGCCGCAGGCCAGCGTGTGCGGCGAGGTGGTGGTGCACGACGAGTTCTACGCCTACGACACCAAGTACATCAATGCCAATGGCGCTGACGTGGTGGTGCCGGCCGGCATCGACGCCGCCACCCAGGCGCGCATCCAGCAGATCGCGCTGCAGGCCTACCAGGCGCTGGAATGCGCGGGCATGGCGCGGGTCGATGTATTCCTCACCGCGGAGGGCGAGATCATCATCAACGAGATCAACACGCTGCCCGGCTTCACCAGCATCAGCATGTATCCGAAGCTCTGGGGCGCCAGCGGCGTGGACTACACCACGCTGATCACGCGGTTGATCGAGCTGGCGCTGGAGCGCCATGCGGCGGACCGGGCGCTTCTGTAGCGTCGAGCCATGCTCGACCCTGGAGATGCAGCCGAGCATGGCTCGGCTCTACAGGAGGCGTGCCGACCAACGGTCGGCACCCACCGGTTAAAGACAATGCCGACCAAGGTCGGTAACCACCGGGAAGCGGCGTGCCGGTCGGTGACCGGCACGCCCTGCAGGTTCTATCCGCGCTTGCGGAACATCGAGATCACCGCCAGCACCAGGAAGATCACGAACAGGATCCAGGCGATGTTGCTGGCGGCACCGGCGATGCCGGAGAAGCCGAGCACGGCGGCGATGATGGCGATGACGAAAAAGATGACGGCGTAATGCAGCATGGCGCTCCTCGCAGATGTCCGGGCCGTTGGATGGCGTGGGTCCATCCTCCCGATCTGGCGGTGTGCAACCAGTGATGGCGACCTATGCGGCAGATGAAGCCTTCAGCCTGCGCAGGCCTTCCTCGATGCTGACCTGCGGCACGTAGCCGAAGTCGCGGCGCGCCGGTTCCATGCTGTACCAGTGCGGCGTGCACAGCTGCTCGGCCAGGAAGCGGGTCAACGGCGGTTCGCCGCGCAGGCGCAGCAGCGGCCACAGGCGCTCGCAGATCGCACCGATGCGGTAGGCGGTCTTGAAGCTGATCGCCTTGTCCACGGTCGGTGCACCCACAGCGGCCAGCAGCTTGTTGACCAGCTCGCGCATCGGCAACGGTTCGCCGTTGGAAATGAAGTAGGCCTTGCCTGCACATGCAGCGCCCGGAGCCAATGCCTCGAAGGCGAGGAAGTGCGCGAGCGCGGCGTTGTCGATGTAGGTGGTATCGACCTTGTTGTTGCCATCGCCAACCAGGCGCAGGCGGCCCTGCCGCGCGCGCTCGGCCAGGCGCGGCACCAGCTGCTGGTCGCCCGGGCCCCAGATCAGGCGCGGGCGCAGCGCTACCGTCGCCAGCGTTGCATCGTTGGCGGCCAACACACGCTGTTCGGCAATCGCCTTGGTCGCCGCATACGGCGCCTGGAAATCCTCGCCATAAGGCACTTCATCGGCGCCAAGGCCTTCCACCGGGTGGGTGGCACGGTGCGTCACGCTGGGCGTGGAGGTGTAGACCAGTCGGCTGATGCCATGCGCACGGCAGGCGGCGATCACATTGTCGGTGCCGACCACGTTGGCCTGGTGGTAGCTGTCATAGCTGCCCCAGGCGCCGGCCTTGGCACCGTTGTGAAATACCGCGTCGACGCCGGCCACCGCGTGCAGCACTGCCTGCGGATCGGCCAGGTCGCCGCGGATCTGGCCCACGCCCAACGCCTGCAGTTCCGGGTAGTGGCTGCGGTTGAATGACAGCACCTGGTGGCCCCGCTCGACCAGCCCGCGGCACAGCGCCTGGCCGAGGAAACCACCACCACCGGTGACCAGGATCTTCATGCGCGCTTCTCCAGTTCGGCGCTGGCCCAGACGGCGAGCTTCTCGCGGCCGATCTTGGCGTTGTGACGGATATCGACGGGGAAGGCCGGATGCACCAGGAAGTGCTGCAGGCCGGCCTCAGGCGTGCACGCTGCGGCATGCGCACGCAGCGCTTCCTGCAGTGCCGGGCTGTCGGACTGGCCGCGCAGCAGTTCCACGCACAGCACCGGCACCTGCGCACCGGCCACGCCGACGCCGACCAGCGCGGTGCGCGCCACGCCTGCGACGGTGTTGAACACCGGCTCGACCTGTTCGGTGTACAGCGGTCCGCGCGCGGTCTCCACGCGCTGCGTCTTGCGTCCACAGAACCACAAGCGGCCCTGTGCATCGAAGTAGCCGACGTCGCCCATGCGATGGACGATGCGGGTGCCTCCATCGGCCAGCGTCTCGCGGATCTTCGCTGCAGCGGTGGCCTGCGGGCGGTTGAAGTAGGTGTCGGTAGCGGTCGGGCCAGCCACCGTGATTTCTCCCACTTCGCCAACGGCCAACACGCGTGCCTGCGACCAGTCCGGCAACGGTGCGTCATCGATGGCGATGATGCGCACTTCGTTCGGCGCCACCACGCTGCCCACGCAGGTACCGGCACCGGCTTCGGTGGCGGCGCGCGTACGCTCCAGCTCACGGCCCTCGACCACGGCCACCGGCAGGCACTCGGTGGCGCCATACGGCGTCCAGAACTGCGCGTCGGCCGGCAGCAGGCTGCGGATGGTGGCGACCACGTCCGGCGGCACCGGCGCACCGGCCGAGGTCACCCGGGTCACCGTCGGCAGCGGACGGCCATGCCTGGCCAGCACCCGCATCAGCGCCGGCGAGCCGAACAGCTGGGTCACGCCGAAACGCTGGATGGCGTCGTGCAGGCGCGCCGGGTCGGCCTGTGCCGGCCGGGTCGGGTCCATGTCCGGAATCACCGAGGTCAGCCCCAGCGCCGGATCGAACAGCGCGAACGGCGGGAAGGTCGGCAGGTCCACCCCGCCCGCTTCCATGCCGAAGGCACTGCCCAGCAGCTGGATCTGGCCGACGAAGTGGCGATGGCGGTAGACCACGCCCTTGGGCACGCCGGTAGAGCCGCTGGTGAACAGGATCGCGGCCATGTCCTCGCCATCAGTGGCGGCCAGCATCGGCCCACCGTTGGCACCGGCGCGCTCCAGCGCGGCCAGCGTGGTCCCGCCCCAGCCGAGGCGGCGGCCGACGGTCACCAGGCGGGTCGCCGACGGTGCCCAGCGCAGCACCAGCCGCGCCACATGCGCCAGCGGAATGCCGATGAAGGCCTCCGGCTGCGCCTCGTCCAGGCACTGCTTCAGCGCGCGCCTGTCGATGCCCGGGTCGACCAGCACCGGCACCGCGCCCAGCTTGAACAGGGCAAACATCAGCAGGAAGAACTCCGGCGACGGCCGCACCATCACCACCGTGCGCACCCCACGACCGATCCCGTAGCCGGCCAGGCCGGCCGCCATGGCGTCGCTTCGGGCGTCCAGCTGGCGGTAATCCAGGGTCACGTCGTAGGCGGCCATGCCGTTGCCGGCGCCACGCCGGCCAGGGCAGCGGATGGCGATCTGATCAGGCCGTTCACGCGCCAGTTCAGGCAGGCGGGCGGCAATATTGCAGGGTCGGTTCATCCGTTCATTGTCGCCGCTTACGGAATTTCTTGCGCGGCGGCCCACTTCGTGGAAAATCCGCACCCTCGTTCCTGATTCCGACTGCCGCCCGAGGCGGCTTGCCCATGCAACATCCCTGCATGACCTGCGGCGCCTGCTGCACCCAGTACCGCGTGGCCTTCCACTGGATGGAATCGGACGAGGTCACTCCCGGCGGCGTACCGCACCAGCTCACCGAGGTGCTCGACCCGCATCGCCTGTGCATGCGCGGCACCCACTCCAAGCCGGTGCGCTGCGTGGCGCTAGATGCGCAGATCGGCGTGTATTCGCGCTGCACCATCCACCCCAACCGGCCCAGCGTGTGCCGCGAGGTGGATGCATCGTGGGAGTACGGCAAGGCCAGCCCGCAGTGCGACAAGGCGCGCATCGCCTATGGCCTGGATCCGTTGACGCTGGCCGACTGGCGCTGGCGCGATGACGCCGACAACGACGACGACCATCCGGACGACAACGGCAACAGCCCGTCTTCGCCGCCGCAGGCGCCGGTCGCCGCGTGACGGGCGGGGTCGGATCCGTTTCCGGCACGGAAACGGCTCTGACCCCATGTACGACAACGCCGGGCATGGCCCGGCGCTACCGAAGGGTTCCGTCGCAGATGGGGTCAGAGCCCTCTCTGCGAGAGGGATCCGACCCCGCATCCGGTTACAGCGGGTTCTTGTCCAGGAACGCGCGGATCTCCGGCACCAGCACTTCGTGCTTGTCTTCCAGCACGTAGTGGCCGGCGTCCTCGAAGGCATGCACCTGGGCCTGCGGCAGCGCGGCCTGGAAGCCCTTCAGGAAATGATGATCGAACACGAAGTCGCGCAGGCCCCAGCCGAGGAAGGCCGGCCGGTCAGCGAACGACGGCAGCGCCTTGCCGGCACGCTCCAGCAGCGACCACGCCTTGTCGGCCGGCGACAGCGGGATGTCCTGCATGAAGCGGATGGTGCTGATGCGGTTGGCGTAGCTGTTGTAGGGCGATACATAGGCGCGGCGCACGTCGGCCGGCATCTTCCGCTCCACGCCCAGCCACGAGGCACCGGACGAGAACGCATTGAAGGTGCGGATGATCCACTCGCCGATCTTCCAGTGGCGTCCCAGCGCGATCTGCCACGGCATCTTCTTCGCGGCCGGCATCGGGAAGGCGGCGGTGTTGAGCACCACCAGGCGCTTCACCTGGTCGTGGTGCGACAGCGCCCAGCCGAAACCGATCATGCCGCCCCAGTCGTGCACGGCCAGGGTCACCGGGCCGGTGATGCCCAGGTGCTTGAGCAGCGCATCCAGATCGTCCACGCGCGACTGCAGCGTGTACTCATAGCGGCTGTCGTCCGGCTTGTCCGACAGGCCCATGCCGATGTGGTCCGGCACGATGCAGCGGTACGTGTCCGACAGGCCGGCCACCAGCGTGCGCCAGTAATAGCTCCACGACGGGTTGCCGTGCACCATCACCACCACTTCGCCGTCGCGCGGGCCTTCGTCGAGATAGTTCATCGACAGGCCGGGGCGTACCTCGAAGCGCTGCGGGTGGGCGGGGTAACCGGGGAGATCGCGCATGCGGAGCACCTAGGGAGAATCGCGGCGCGGTGTAGCGCCGAGCCGATGCTCGGCGGCTCTCCGGTCAGGCCGCAGAAGGACCGCGCTGTGCGCGTGAGCCGAGCATGGGCTCGGCTCTACAGGGAGTCTGGCAGGAAGCTCTTACCAGACCACTTCAGCCATCGAGCAGTTCAGGCCCGAGCCGATGCCCAGAAGCGCGATGCGATCGCCCTTCTTCAGCTTGCCCAGCTGCTTGAGCTTGCTCAGCACGATCGGCACCGAGGCCGGGCCGATGTTGCCGTGCTCGCCGAAGATGGTCATGACCTTCTTCGGGTCGATGCCGAAGTTCTTGATGAACGCGGCGGTGTGCGGCTGGCTGACCTGGTGGATCACGAACTGGTCCAGCTCTTCCACGGCCCAGCCCAGGGCAATCTTGGCGGCGGTGAAGGTCTTCTGGGCCAGCTTGATGCCTTCGATCAGCAGCAGGCGGGTGTCGGTGACCATGCGGTCCAGGTTGCCCAGGCACAGCTGGTTCCACTCGGTGGCCGAGCGGGTCACGCCGCCCTTGTAGCGCGGCGCGTCCGGCACCAGCTCCGAGCGCGCCATCACCATCGCCGCAGCACCCGAACCGGTGGTCAGCGCCGCCAGTTCGTTGCGGAAGTCGTCGGCGGTGACGTCCGGCGCGGTCATGCGCTCCAGGGTCTTCTCGTACACCAGGTTGGCAGTCTCACCGTCCACCACCAGCGCGTAGTCGATGTCACCGCGCTCGATCATGCGCGCGGCGATATCCATGCCGTTGATGAAGGCCAGGCAGGCATTGGCAACGTCGAAGGTCATGCACTCGTCGCTGACACCGAGGTTGCCCGAGACGATGGAGGCCGTGGAGGGCTCCAGGTAGTCGCGGCTGACCGAGGTGTTGACCAGCAGGCCGACCTGCGTCGCATTGATGCCTGCGTCTTCCAGTGCCTTGCGGCCTGCCATGGTGGCAGCGTCGGACGCCAGCACGCCGTTGTCCCACAGGCGGCGCGCGTGGATGCCGGCGATGTCGCCGAGCACGTCGGTGCGGATGCCGAGACGGTCCAACGTCGGCTGCAGCCGCTCGTTGATTTCCTTGGTCGTCAGCGTGTGCGGCGCGTCGACGTGTGCCAGGCCGGCGATCGAGACATTCTTGAAGAGCATCGAGGTTAGCGCCAAGGCTCAGGCAAAAGGGGGCGCTATTCTATAACCCCCGGGGCCTTCACCGCATCTTTACGAATTCAGCCTTGGCCGTATGGTGAAGCGTTCAGCGCGGCGGGCACTGGAACGCGGCGAAGCGCTGGCTGCCATCGGCGGGGGCCGCGGCGGCCTGCACGGCATTGGCGCCGGCACTCGGAGCCTCGTTGCGGGCCAGGGTTTCCAGCTCTTCCTGCACGCGCAGCGGGTTGCGGTTGTAGAAGCCGACCTTGCTCTTCACGGTCACCACCACCTCGCCCTTGGCGATGCAGCCGGCCGGAACCGGACCTGCCGGCAGCACGCGGGTCGCCTTGCCGGCCGGTTCGATCGGCACCCAGGTACAGGCGGTGACGGTGAGCAGCAGGGAGGAAAGCAGCAGAACGCGCATGGGCAGATCCTGGAAGGGTATGGGGGGATTCTGCCTGAACAGCCTGAATCGGGGGTAGCCGGGATGGGGTCCCGGTAGCGCCGGGCCATGCCCGGCGAGCGCAGAGCGCGGCATGGCTGGCCGCCGGAAAGCCGCCGGGCATGGCCCGGCGCTACCACGGGAGGCCTGCCCGCCGTGGCGGGCAGGCACATCCCTTATTTCTTGACCGGGTTGCCTTCGGCATCGATCACGGTCACCTCGCCCAGGTTCAGCGCGCGCACGGCCGCTTCGGTCTGCTTGAGGTCACCCACCACCACCCAGGTCAGCGCCTGCGGCTTGATCTCGGCCGCGGCCTGCTGCACCTGCGCCGGGGTCATCGCTTCGATCTCGGCCTTGCGACGCAGCACGTAATCGTCCGGGCGCTTGAACTGCACGATCGAGCCGATGGTCGATGCCACCGCGCTGGCGGTCTCGTAGGCACCCGGCAGGCTCAGGGTCTGGATGTTGCGGATGCGGTTCACCTCGTCGGCGGTGGCCGGCTTGCTGCCATCGGCATACGCGGCGATTTCCTTGCGCATCTCCGCCATCGCCGGGCCGGTCTTGTCGATCTGCACCGGCGCGCTGGCCATCCACGGACGCTGGCCCACCGAGTTGACCGCGCTGCTGCGTGCACCGTACGACCAGTGCTTGTCTTCACGCAGGTTCATGTTCAGGCGCGAGGTGAAGTCGCCGCCGATCACGCCGTTGGCGATGTCGAAGCGGGTCGAGCTGGCAGCGCTGGAGGGCGCCACCACCTGGCCGGCGAACAGGTTGGCCTGCACCGCGCCCGGCTGGTCGATCAGGAACACGCGCGGGCCCTTCGGCAGCGCGACGTCGGTGGCCGCCTTCACCTGCGGAGCGTCGCCACTGGCCTTCCAGTCGCCCAGCTGCTTGTCCAGCAGCGGCACGATCTCGGCCAGGGTGGTGTCACCGACCACGATCAGGGTGCCGTTCTGCGGGCGCAGCCAGTCATGGTGGAAGTCGACCAGGTCTTCGCGGGCCAGGCCGTTGATCGCCGCTTCGTCACCGCTGCCGGTGAACGGAATGGCATACGGGTGGCCCTTGCCGTACAGCAGCGGCGGCAGCACGCGCATCGCTACCGCACCCGGGTTGACCTTCTCCTGTTGGATGCCGGCGATCCAGCTCGCCTTGACCCGGTCGATCTCGCCCTGCTCGAAGCGCGGTTCGCGCAGCAGATCGCGGTACAGCGCCAGCGACGGCGCCAGGTTTTCCTTCAGCGCCGACAGGTCCACGCTCATCGAATCCAGGCCGGCCGAGGCGTCCAGGCTCGCGCCCAGCGCGTCGGCGGCATCGGCAAAGGCCAACGAACCGAGCTTGCCCGCACCCTCCGTCATCAGGCTCATGGTGAAGTTGGCGGTGCCCGGCTTGCGGCCCTGGTCGGCACTGAAGCCGCCCGGGAACTGATAGCTGAACTGCACCACTGGAATCTCATGGCGCTCGGCCAGGATCACCTGCGTGCCGTTCTTCAGCGTGGCGCGCTGCAGCGCCGGGAACTTCAGCTGCGGGAACTCGCGGGTCTGCGGCACGCCGGCCTTGCGGTCGACCTGCTCCGGCAGGGTGCTGTACTTCGGGTCCACCGCCGGCACGTTGAACGGTTTCGGCGCCTGGCTCGGGTCTTCCTTCAGCGCCACGCGCTCACCCGGTGCGATCACCAGGGTGTGGCTGCCCTTGTCCAGCCATTGCGTGCCCAGACGGCTCAGGTCGGCGGCACTGGCCTTCTCGATGTTGGCCAGCGAGGTACGGAAGCAGCCCGGGTCGCCGGTGAACACCGCGCACTCGGCCAGCGCGTCGGCCTTGCCGCCGAAGCCGCCGATGCGCTCGATGCCACGGATGAAGCCGGCGCGTGCGCCGGTCTTGGCGCGTTCCAGTTCGGCGGCGGTCGGGCCCTGCTTGATCAGGCGGTCCAGTTCCTCGTCGATGATCTTCTCGACCTTGGCCGGATCCTGGCCCTGCTTGACCGTGGCCATGATCACGAAGTTGGAGCCCAGCTGCGAGGTCGACAGGCCCGAGCCGATGCTGTCCACCAGCTTGTCCTGGTGTTGCAGGCGCTGGCTCAGGCGCGAGGATTTGGCGCCGCCCAGTACCTGCGCGAACAGCTGCAGCTGATCGACCTCGGTGGTGCCGACCTGCGGCACGTTCCAGGCGCGGTAGATGCGCGCCTGCGGCACCTTGTCGGTCATCGTCTCGCGGGTATCGGCAATGCGCTTGGCCACGTTCACCGCCGGCTGCGCCATGGTCGGACCGGCCGGGATGCTGCCGAAGTACTTGCCGACCTTTTCCTTGGCGGTGGCCAGATCAATGTCACCGGCCAGCACCAGCACCGCGTTGTTCGGGCCGTACCAGGTGCGGAACCAGGTTTTCACATCATCCAGCGACGCGGCGTTCAGATCGTTCATCGAACCGATCACGCTGTGGTGGTACGGGTGGCCCACCGGGTACATCGCCTTGTTGAGCTGGTCCCAGGCCTGTCCGTAGGGCTGGTTTTCGCCCTGGCGCTTCTCGTTCTGCACCACGCCGCGCTGCTCGTCCAGCGCCGCCTGGTCGATCGCGCCGACCAGATGGCCCATGCGGTCCGATTCCATCCACAGCGCCATGTCCAGCGCGGTGGTCGGCACGTTCTCGAAGTAGTTGGTGCGGTCGGTATTGGTGGTGCCGTTCTGGTTGGTGGCACCCACCTGCTTGAACGGCTCGAAGAATTCGCCGCTGTGGTTTTCGCTGCCCTGGAACATCAGGTGCTCGAACAGGTGCGCGAAGCCGGTGCGGCCGGCCGGTTCGTCCTTGCTGCCGACGTGGTACCAGACGTTGACCGCGACGATCGGCGCCTTGCGATCGGTATGCACGATCACGCGCAGGCCGTTGGGCAGGGTGAACTGCTCATACGGGATATCGACCCTGGCCGGTGCGGCCGGCTTTGCCGCCAACGCATGGGAAGGCACAAGCGTGCCCAGGGCGGTGCTGAGGGCGACGGCCAGCAGCGCAGCGCGCGGGCGAAGGGCGAGAGACATATCCGGATCCTTGGTCACATAGGTGAACCCCGATCCTAGCGTGCGCGCGCAATGGCAGGAATCGGTCGCCAGTCACTGGGGGTGTTTGCCCCTGTGCGCCATCCGCCCGGCCCTCCCACGCCGGCGTGGGAAGTCACATGCGCCCGCAGCAGGCGTCCGGACAGTGTCCGCGGCGCATCGAATGGACAGGTGTCCGCCCACCGGACACTTTTCGATCCAAACAAAACCCTTGTAAATCAACGACTAAAAGTTGGCACGGGGATTGCTTGGTACTTCCTGCGCCAGGAAGGGCTTCAGACGAAAGCTGACTGAAGACTGAACAAATGCAGGAAATCGAAAATTTTCCTTGCAAGCCCAGAATCGGTGTACTACCTTACTACCACACCACTGATCACCAACACTAAACAGGCCCCGTCATGAACGCCAAGACCATTGCCATCGCCATCGCCCTGATCGCCGGCACCGCGGTTGTTTCGTCGGTGCAGGCCTCCGAATCCATCAAGACCCTGTCCACGGTGCAGGTCCGCCCGGCCGCCGACCAGCTGGCCCAGCAGGCCTGGGAACAGGCCAGCGGCATTCCGACCCTGGCCACCGTGGAAGTGCGCCCGAGCGCCGACCAGCTGGCCGAGCGCAGCGGCTACGTCGCCGCCCCGGTCGCCGCCGCGATGCCGGTCACCACCCTGGCCTCGGTGGAAGTGCGCCCGAGCCTGGAACAGCGCGTCGCCCTGGCCGCCGAACTGGAAGCCCAGCGCTACGCCGCCACCCTGGCTGCAGCCGCCACCAGCGTCGCCAACCAGGTGATCGTCAACCTGCCGGCCCTGCAGGTGCGTCCGAGCGCTGCCGACCTGCAGGCCCTGGCCACCGAAACCGCCCAGGTCCTGCTGCGCCCGTAAGCGGTGCCGCCCTGCCTCGCGCAGGGCGTGCGCCGTAAAGGCGGCGGCCGTCGCAGGTACACTGCGCCGATGAATGCCGCGCCCCAGTTCCACGTGATCCTGTTCCAACCGGAAATCCCGCCCAACACGGGCAATGTGATCCGGCTCTGCGCCAACACCGGCGCGCAGCTGCACCTGGTCGAGCCGCTCGGCTTCGCACTGGAAGACAAGCAGCTCAAGCGCGCCGGGCTGGACTACCACGAGTACTCGCGCCTGCAGGTGCATCCCGACCTGGACACTGCGCTGGCGCGGATCGCACCGAAGCGCTTGTTCGCCCTGAGTACGCGTGCCAGCGTCCGCTATGACAGCGTGGCGTTCGAAGACGGTGATGCGTTCCTGTTCGGCCCGGAAAGCCGTGGCCTGCCGCAGGACGTGCTCGATGCCCTGCCCGATGGCCGCCGCCTGCGCCTGCCGATGCGGCCGGACAACCGCAGCCTCAATCTGTCCAACACCGTGGCCGTGGTGATGTACGAGGCCTGGCGGCAGCACGGGTTTGCCGGCGGCCAGTAGATCCACGCCATGCGTGGATGGTGTTCCCCGCGTGAACCGCTCTTGGCGGGTGCGGACCTTGGCCCGCACAGATGTTTGATCGCGCGCTGAGGGAATGTGCCAACCAAGGTTGGCACCCACCAAAGGCAGGTTCAGGGGACTGCTGAGAACTTCTGGTGGCTGTGGATCGCTTCTGGTGGGTGCGGACCTTGGTCCGCACCGATGCCCGATCGCGCTCTGAAGGAATGTGCCGACCAAGGTCGGCACCCACCAAAGGCAGGTTCAGGGGACTGCCGAGAACTTCTGGTGGCTGTGGATCGCTTCTGGTGGGTGCGGACCTTGGTCCGCACCGATGCCCGGTTGCGCGCCGAAGGAATGTGCCAACCAAGGTTGGCACCCACCAAAGGCAGATCGGATCACCCACCCGGTAGATCCACGCCATGCGTGGATGCCTTTGGCGTGCGGCCGCAGTGCCAACCAAGGTTGGCACCCACCAGAACCAGGTTTCAGAACGCGTTGATGCCGGTCAGTTCGCGCCCGATCACCAGCTGGTGCACGGTTTCGGTACCTTCATAGGTGATCACCGATTCCAGGTTCAGCGCATGCCGGATCGCCACATGCTCGGTGGTGATGCCGGCGCCGCCCAGCAGGTCGCGGCACTCGCGGGCGATGTCGATGGCCATGCGGCAGTTGTTCCACTTGGCCAGGCTGACCTGCTGCGGTTGCAGCTGGCCGGCTTCCTTCAGGCGGCCCAGCTGCAGCGCCAGCAGCTGCGCGGTGGTGATGCGGCGGGCCATTTCGGCCAGCTTGATCTGCGCGCTCTGCGTGGCCGCCAGCGGGCGACCGAACAGCACGCGTTCCTTGGCATAGCCCAGCGCTTCATCCAGGCAGGCAATGGCCGCACCGATCGGCCCCCAGCTGATGCCGTAGCGGGCCTGGGTCAGGCAGCCCAGCGGACCCTTCAGGCCCTTTACGTTCGGCAGGCGGTGGCTGTCGGGCACGCGCACGTCGTCGAAGAACAGGGCGCCAGTCAGCGACGCGCGCAGGCTCATCTTGTGCTTGATCTCCTGCGTGGTGAAACCGGCCATGCCCTTTTCCAGCACGAAGCCCTGGATGCCGTCCTCGGTCTGCGCCCAGACGATGGCCAGGTCGGCCACCGGGCCGCTGGTGATCCACATCTTGCTGCCGCTGATGCGCCAGTCACTGCCATCGCGCACCGCGCGGGTCTTCATGCTGGCCGGATCGGAACCGCCATGCGCCTCGGTCAGGCCGAAGCAGCCGATCAGCTCGCCGCGCGCCATCGCCGGCAGCCACTGCTGGCGCTGTTCCTCGCTGCCATAGGCGTAGATCGGGTACATGCACAGCGAGCTCTGCACCGAGACGAAACTGCGCAGGCCGGAATCGCCGCGCTCAAGCTCCTGGCAGATCAGGCCGTAGCTGACCGCGCCGAGGCCACCGCCGCCGTACTCGGCCGGCAGGGTCGCACCGAGCAGGCCCAGTGACGCGATCTCCGGCACCAGTTCGTCGGGGAAACGGGCCTGGTCGAACGCATCGCCGATGATCGGCAGCACGCGTTCGTTGGTGAAGCGGGCCACGCTCTCCTGTACGGCGCGCTCTTCCTCGTTGAGCAGGGAACGGACATCGAACAGATCGTACGGATGCAAAGCCATGGCACTCACACGCAGTCAGGACCCGGCCATTGTCGGTCATCCGGGCAGAGCGTGCCGACCAAGGTCGGCACCCACCAGAGCTGCAGCACTACGCTGCAATGCAGCAATCGCGGCGTGAACGGCGCCGATCTAGCTGGATCCGGCGCGTCCCGGTACCCTGACACATTCAAACAACCGTTTCGCCCGTGGCCGCACGCGCGATTCCCAGGCACCGCCGGTGGCCCCGATGCCGGCCCTACCCACGAGTCATGCAATCGATGAGCGCTGAAGCCAACGCCCTGCCCCCGCGTGAAGTAATGGAATTCGACGTGGTGATCGTCGGTGCCGGCCCCGCCGGCCTGGCCACCGCGATCCGCCTGCGCCAGCGCGCGATCAAAGCCGGCCGCGAATTGTCGGTGTGCGTGCTGGAGAAGGGGTCCGAGCCGGGCGCTCACGTGCTGTCCGGTGCGGTGATGGACCCGCGCGCGCTGACCGAACTGTTCCCGGACTGGGCCGAGCGCGGCGCACCGCTGAAGCAGAAGGTCACCCGCGACGAATTCCTGTTCCTCAGCGAAACCGGCGCACGCAGCACGCCCAACGCGCTGCTGCCGGAGTGCTTCCACAACGAAGGCAACTACATCATCAGCCTGGGCGAAGTGACGCGCTGGCTGGCGCAGCAGGCCGAGGCGCTGGAAGTGGCGATCTTCCCGGGCTTCGCCGCCGCCGAGGTGCTGTACGGCGACAACGGCGAAGTGATCGGCGTGGCCACCGGCGACATGGGCATCGAGAAGGACGGCAGCATCGGCCCGGCCTTCGAGCGCGGCATGGCGCTGCAGGCGAAGTACACGATCTTCGCCGAAGGCGCGCGCGGCCACCTGGGCCGCCAGCTGATCGCCCGCTACACGCTGGACGAAGGCAAGGACCCGCAGGCCTACGGCATCGGCATCAAGGAACTGTGGCAGATCGACCCGGCCAAGCATGAGCCGGGCCTGGTGGTGCACGCCGCCGGCTGGCCGTTGGACAGCGACACCTACGGCGGCGCGTTCCTGTACCACGCCGACGGCGGCAAGGTCGCCATCGGCTACGTGGTCGGCCTGGACTACAAGAATCCGTGGCTGAGCCCGTTCGAGGAATTCCAGCGCTTCAAGACCCACCCGGACATCCGCAAGCACCTGGAAGGCGGCACCCGCATCGGCTACGGCGCACGCGCGATCACCGCCGGTGGCCTGCTGTCGCTGCCGAAAACCGTGTTCCCGGGTGGCGCACTGGTCGGCTGCGAAGCCGGCTACCTCAACGCCAGCCGCATCAAGGGCAGCCATGCGGCTATCAAGACCGGCATGCTGTGCGCCGACGCCGCGTTCGACGCGCTGGCTGCTGACCGCCAGCACGATGAGCTGAGCGCCTACCCGAAGGCCTTCGAAGCCAGCTGGCTGTTCACCGAACTGCAGCAGGCCAAGAACTTCAAGCAGTGGTTCAAGAAGGGCCAGACCGTGGCCACCCTGATGACCGGCGTGGAGCAGTGGCTGCTGCCCAAGCTGGGTGTGCGCAACCCGCCGTGGACCCTGCACCGCACCCAGCCGGACCACGTCTGCCTGGAACCGGCGTCCAAGCACACCCGCATCGCCTACCCCAAGCCCGATGGCGTGCTGACCTTCGATCGCCTCAGTTCGGTGTTCCTGAGCAGCACCAACCACGACGAAAACCAGCCCAGCCACCTGACGCTGAAGGATCCGAGCATTCCGGTGAAGGTGAACCTGGCCGAGTACGCCGGCCCGGAAGCCCGCTACTGCCCGGCCGGTGTATACGAGTTCGTCGGCGAGGCGGACAACGCGCGATTGCAGATCAACGCGCAGAACTGCGTGCACTGCAAGACCTGCGACATCAAGGACCCCACCCAGAACATCGTGTGGGTGACCCCGCAGGGCGGCGGCGGCCCGAACTATTCGGGCATGTGATCGCCACGGGCTGCGACCGAGCGTCGCAGCCCATCGCTTGCCGCGCACCGCTATCCTGCCCGCCCATGCGTGCGTCACTCCCGCTCATCGCTGTTGCCGTGGCCCTGGTCGCCACGGCCTGCCAGCGCCCGCCTGCAGCGCCCGCCACGCCGGAACAGGCGCACCAGCAGGCCATGCAACGCGCGTTCGAGTTGTGTGCCGGCTGCCACACCGTGCAGCCTGGCGGCATCCACCGCTTCGGCCCGAACCTGCACGGCGTGATCGGCCGTCGCGCCGGCAGCCTGCCCGACTACGGCTATTCCGACGGCATGCGCCGCGCCGACATCACCTGGTCCGCACAGACCCTGGATGCGTTCCTGCAGTCACCCACCCATGTTGTACCGGGCACACGCATGTACAACGCCTTCCCCAGCGCCGAACGCCGTGCGCTGGTGATCGCCTACCTGCAGCAGCAGTCGGCTCAGTGAGCCAGGCGCTGCAGCTGCTGTTGCAGCCGCGCCACGAATGCCGCCACCGCGGCGAACAACGGCACCGGATCGGTCTCGGCCGCATCCTGCAGGCGCTCGACCAGTGCATTGGCCTGCCCGGCCAGTGCCGTCGCCCCCACCGCACCCAATCCACCCGCCTGGCGATGCAGGTGCAGCGCGGCTGCCTCACGGTCGCCGGCCTCCAGCGCGCGCTGCACAGCGGCCAGGTCACCTGCACTGGCCTGCAGCAGGCTGTCGCGCAACTGCTCGGCCACGGCCTGTGAACCGAAACGCTGTCGCAGCGTGGCGAGGTCAGGCAGCATCACGCCGTCGGTGGCGGACTCCAGCACCGGCTCCTCGAACCGTTGCCCCTGCGCCTGCGGCAACCAGCGCAACAGGGCCGCGCGCAGCGTCGCCAATGACAATGGCTTGGCCAGCACCTCATCCATCCCGGCTTCACGGCAACGACGCGCATCGTCGTCCAGCACGCTGGCGGTCAGCGCCAGCACGGCCAGCCGGGGTTGCCCGGTGCGTCCCTCGCGCTCGCGCAGAAGCCGGGTGAAGGCGAACCCATCCAGCACCGGCATCCGGCAATCGGTAATGACCAGATCGAAGTGCTCCGATGCCAGGCGATCCAGCCCCTGCTGGCCATCACCGACCAGCACGTGTGGCACGCCCAGCTGCTGCAGCCGCCAGGCCATCATCGCCTGGTTGGTCGGATGATCCTCGATCACCAGAACGCGTGCCTGGCGCAGTGCCGGCGGCAGCAGGGCAGCCTGTTCCTGTTCGGCAGCCAGCGCTTCAGCATCGGCAATGCCCGCTTCCACCAGCGACAGCCGTACCTCGGCGCAGGTACCCTCGCCGAGCGTACTGTGCAGCTCCAGCCCGCCCTCCATCATCTGCACCAGCCGATGGCAGATGCTCAGGCCGAGGCCGGTACCACCGTGGTCACGCTGGATGTAGGCGCCGGCCT
Organism: Stenotrophomonas sp. 59; assembly: GCF_030291095.1. Lineage (NCBI taxonomy): Bacteria > Pseudomonadati > Pseudomonadota > Gammaproteobacteria > Lysobacterales > Lysobacteraceae > Stenotrophomonas > Stenotrophomonas sp. 59. Next base: position 191,343 of record NZ_CP127408.1, on the reverse strand, counting down.
GGGTGAACGGCGCGAACAGGTGCTGCAGCTGTTCGGGCGCGATGCCCATGCCGGTGTCGGTGACGCTCAGGCGGAGCGGTTGGCGGCCATCTTCGGAGGTCGGGCCCATCACTTCCACCTGCAGCCGCACTTCGCCGCGCGGGGTGAACTTGATGGCGTTGCTGAGAAGATTGAACACGATCTGGCGCAGACGAACGCCATCCACTTCATGGGCCGGTGCCAATTGCGGATCGATCTGTACCTGCAGCGCCAGGCCGCGCGCGCTGGCCTGTGCGGAGAGCAGGCGGCACACGCTTTCCAGCAACGGCCGCAGCGGCTGCGGTACCGGCTCCAGCCGCAGTGCGTTGGCCTCCAGCCGCGAGTAGTCAAGGATGTCGTCAAGGATCTGCCGGAGCATCTGTGCCGAATCCTCGATCACGCCAAGGATGCGTTTCTGCTCTGCATCCAGCGGTGAGTGCGCCAGCACTTCCAGCATGCCCAGCACGCCACTCATCGGCGTGCGGATCTCATGGCTCATGGTGGCCAGGAAGCGGGATTTCGCCTCGGCCGCCTGCTCGGCCTCGGCCTTGGCAGCGGTCAGCGCATCCGCCTGTGCACGGGCCTCGCTGGCATCCACCCAGTAGCCACTCCAGGTCACCACACCGGCTTCGGCGGCATAGGGTTGCGCCTGGGTGCGCACCCAGCGCGGGCCTGCTCCATTGCCACGCAGGCGGAATTCCAGCATGAGCGGTGCGAACTGGTGCGCGGCCTGTTCGACCGCCTGCAGGATGCGCGCGCGATCCTCCTCTTCGACGCGTTCCAGCAACGTCCTGGCGTCCTGCTCAGCCTGCTGCCGGGTGATCCCGAACAGCGCCTGCAGGTCGCCGGCAATGAACGGGAAGCTGAGCGTGCCATCAACCTCGCGACGGGCCTGGTAGACCACGGCAGGCAGGTTGTCGGTCACTTCGGCCAGGCGCTGCTCCAGCTGGCGGCGCCCGGCCACCTCACGGCGCAGGCGCCAGTAGCCGATGCCATGCACCAGCAGCGCGGTCAGCAGCACCAGCAGCAGCGGTACACCCCAGCGCAGCGTGCTTCGCCAGTCGATGCCGTTGCGGTACTCCACCGCCAGCCAGTCGCCGCGCAGCGCTTCGCGCTCGCGTGGCGTCATCTGCAGCAGCAGGCGATCGAAGGTCGTGGCCAGAGCCGCATGCCGGCGCTCCACGGCCAGTGCCAGCTGGTCGTTGAAGCCCGCGGGCGCGGCAACCTGCAGGCGACCCGGGAAACGCGTGCGCAGCAGGTGGTCGACCAGGGCCAGATTACCCACGTAAGCGTCGGCCTCGCCATCGATCAGGCGTTGCATGGCCTGTTCGGCGCTGCGCGCGGCGACGATCCTGGCCTGCGGCGCCTGCTGCAGCACATAGCCACGTACGCGCTCCGGATCGGACAGCAGCACACGCCTGTCCTGGAGGTCGGACAGGCCCAGCAGGGCCGGGCTGTCGTGGCGGCTGACGATCACGTTCGGCACGCTGATGAAGGGTTGGCTGAACACCCAGTCCGGGCCCAGGTAGCGCGAATCGACCGGAATGCCCATCACCGCCTGCAGCTCGCCGCGGCGCGCCTTCTCGCGCACCTCGTACCAGTCATGGCTGTTCTGTGCCTGCAGGTTCGCACCGGCCTGCATCAGCCGCCCCAGGTACTCGCTGGCCAGGCCGCTGGGCTTGCCATCCTCGTCGGCGAACGACAGTGGGGCGGCGTTCGGCGCGAAACCGATCTTCAACGGCTGTTCCAGAACCCGCTTCTCGGCCTGGCTCAGCGCCAGCTGTGCCGATGCCGACCACTGCGGCGGGGGCAGCCAGCGTTGTGCCAGTGCATCGCGCTGGGCCTCGCTGGTCGCGGCCAGCGCCAGGTCCAGCGCTTCGGCCAGCGGTTGCTTGCTGTTGGGAACGCCGAAGTGCAGCCGTTCGGGGGGCAGGTCGCTCGGACGCAGCAGCACGACACCCTGCAGGCGCTCGCGTGCGATCAGTTCGGTGGCAACGTAGGCATTGCCTATGTAGACATCAGCTTTGTCGTCTCTGACCATCTGCAGCGCAGTCAACGAGCTGTTTGCGACAAGCTGCACCGCACGTGGGAATCGTGCCCGCACCTGCGGGCCGGTCAGGAAATCCTGCTCGATGACCACCCGCAATCCGTCCAGGTCGGGCATGTTCGAAGCACGCAGATCGCCTGGTCTCCCCACCAGCGCCAACGGCGCCTCGCCATAGGCAGCGGTGTAGACCATGCACCGGGTGCGGTCGGCGCTGAGACCGACATTCATCACCACGTCGATCTCGCCACGACAGGCCGCATCCAGTACGGAAGTCCAGTCGGTATAACGCCGGGCCTCAACCTTCACGCCCAACTGACGGGCAAGAAGCGACAGATAATCCGGCCCCAGGCCAACCTGCTGGCCATCACGGAGGGACTCGAACGGCGGCCAGCCGCTGTCATACTGGCCCACGACGATGCTTGGATGGGCGGCGAGGTACTCGCGCTGCAGGGGGCTGAGCGGCAACAGCCCAGGCACCGCCTGTGCCAGCGCCACGGGCAGCACCAGCACGGCCAGCAGCAGGACCAGCCCGCGAACAGCCCAGCTACGCATCGGCGTCGATCTCCTAGAATCCTGACAGGGCCGCGATGGTCGCGGTCCGGCTTGCCCGGTGGCCATACTAGAGCATGAGCTTGCGCATCATCATCGCAGACGACCACCCCGTGGTCCGTATCGGTACCCGTGCCGTCATCGAATCGAGCGGGGTCGGCCGCGTGGTCGGCGAGGCCGACAGCGCGCAGGCGCTGATGGCCCTGCTCGGCAGCCAGCCCTGCGACCTGCTGGTGACCGACTATTCCATGCCGGGCAGCCCACAGGCCGATGGCTTCGCCATGATCGGCATGATCCGCCGCCGCTTCCCCGACCTGCCGGTGCTGATGCTCAGCGTCTCCAACAACCTGGCGATCCTGCGCATGGTGCTCGACAGCGGCGTGCTCGGCCTGGTCGACAAAAGCTCGTCGATGGACGAACTGCCGCAGGCCATCCAGGCGGTCTATCGGGGCCAGCTCTACATCAGCCGGAGCCTGCGTGAGCGGGTCGAGGCTGCGGGCAGCTGGCGCATGCGCGAGGGCGACGGCAAGCCGTTGTCGCCACGCGAGGTGGAAGTGCTGCGGCTGCTCGGCACCGGCATGACGGTGAAGGAGATCTCGCTGCAGCTGCACAAGAGCGTCAGCACCATCAGCCGGCAGAAGGGCGACGCCATGCTCAAGCTGGGCCTGAAGGGCGACGCCGAACTGTTCGACTACCTGCGCGACGGCAAAATCTGAGAACCAGATCACACTGCGGGGGCATCTGTTACCGCCCTCTTTGACCGGCCGCCGTTCTGTGCCAAGATGATCCTGCATGGGTTCTCAATGCGAGGTCGAAGGAATCGACCGGCTCATGTCCTCGCTCCCGTCCCTGGTGGATGGGGTGCGGTTTCCTGCCGGCCGTCTGGCCCGGCAACGCTGACCATGGAGAGGCGCATGCATCCCCCCCCCGAGCTACGTTGGACCCTGCCGTTGCGGCCCCTGCGCGCATTCGCGGCGTGCCTGCTCGTCTCTCTTTCCGCTGCGGCCTGCAGCGCCGCCGATCCGGCCCCCTCGTCCTCCCAGCCTGGTGCCCCCGTGCAGGCTGCCGATGCGCCCCGACAGGATGTTGCCCCGATGCAGAACACCTCTCCCGACACCGCCGTCACCCCGCCCGACGCGCCGACCGTGATGTATTTCACCTACCAGGTGGACGGTGATGGCGCGACCTCCTACGAGGTCCAGAACGGCAGCGTGGCGACCTTCTGGTTCGGCCATACCTTCACCCTCGACGGCACCACGTATTACACGGGTTTCTCCTGGGATACCCGCGAGCACTACGGCAAGCCGGGCGAGCAGTCGCCGGCCGGCCCGGATGACCGCGCCAACCTCGCCGAGGCCACCTTCGTGCTGGCCGGCAGCGACGCGAACAAGCCCTGGAAGTTCCGTGGCCAGGAATGGACCATCGGCGCACTGGGCGCCTATGACAAGGCCGACGATGTCGATACCCGGCGCAAGCCGCTTGAACACCGCACCGCCGACGGCCGCCTGCTGCTGGCGGTGCCGACCAGCAGCTTCGACCGCGGCATCAGCAGCACCGGCTATGCACTGCTGCTGTTCAACCCCAAGCGCAGCGGAGACGACGTGGACAACAAGGTCTGGCGCTATGTCGGTTCGGTGCGCACCGGCGAGGACAACAGCGCCGCCTGCGACGAGGGCAACGTGATGCCCTGCACCGACAGCGATGGCGAACTGGCGTTCGCTGCCGACGGCAATGGCCTGCCGCGACTGACCGTGACCTTCAAGGGCACCACCATCGACGCCCCGGGCAAGACCCGTGCGCTGGCTGCCGGCGACGCCGTGCACTACACCTTCGACAGCGCGACCCAGCAGTACGTCGCGCCCTGATTGCCACCCGCACGTGCGGGTTACCTGTTGACCGACATGTTCTTGACTCATGGATGAGTCCGGTTGGCGATTCGCGGCACGCGCCGCTCCATCAACCCCGAGGAAGACGTCATGGCACAGCATGACTACAGCAGAAAGGAAGTCCTGGACATCGTCGAGCAGGTCGCCCGGCACAAGGGCATTCCCGTCGATGACTTCATGCGCTTCGCGCACATCGAGACCGGCGGCACCTTCAACGAGCGCGCCCACAACACCTCGTCCGGCGCCAAGGGCCTGTTCCAGTTCGTGCCCGGCTCCGCGCGCCAGTATCACCTGACCGGCCACGAGTTCGACCCGACCCGCAACACCGAAGCGGCCGCACAGATGTACCAGGACAACCTGGACTCGATGGCACGCCGCAACGAACGCACCGGCCACCCGTACCTGTCCGGTGGCAGTACGCCGACCGGGCTGGACCTGTACCTGGCCCACCAGCAGGGCAGCGCCGGCTATGGCTCGGTGCAGACCGCGATCGCCACCGGCACCTTCGGCGTGGTGCGCAACGGCCATGGTGAAGAGATCAACATGCGCCGCAACGTGCTCAACCAGATCGGCTCCGATGCCAAGGCGCTCACCGGCCACACCCTGGCCGAGATGCGCGGCATGAACGATGGCGACCTGGCGCGCACCTTCTCCAGCTACTACATCCACAAGTACGCGGCGATCAGCATTCCGGAAAAGAACATCGCCCCGCAGACGGTTGCCCCAGGCCAGAGCCAGGGCCAGACCCCGGCAGCGCCGGTGCAGACCAGCGCCGCCGTGGCGGCCGGTGCAGCCGCGCTGGCGGCGACCGCTTCGGCCGCTGCCGCGCCGAAGCCGGGCATCGAGCTGCAGGCCGCCTACGAGGCCGGCGTGAAGTACGACCACGTCAAGTACGCCATCAATATCCCGGGCCACGCGCTGCATGTGCCGGGCAAGAGCGGCAAGAACGTGGAACAGGGTTACATCGACTGTTCCGGTTGGGTCGGCACGCTGCAGAACCGGACCATGGATGAGATCAACCAGAAGGCCGGGCATGCGGTCTTCAGCAAGGCCGATCGCATCGACCTGGGCAACCTGGGTTCCGGCGGCATCGTGCGCAAGGCGTTCGACCAGTCCGGCGTGCTGCTTGACCGCGACGCGATCCTGAAGCCCGATGCGCTGAAGGAAGGCATGATCATCGGCCTGGATACGGCCAGGACCCGCCACGAGCATTGGAACGGCATCGACCACATCGTGATGGTGGTGCGCGACCCCAACACCGACAAGCTGCTGATCAGCCAGTCCACCGGCAGCAAGGGCGTGCACACCATGCCCATCGAGGACTACCTCAAGCAGGTGAAGGACCACCCGAACTGGAAGCTGTACGCCACCGACCCGCTGTCCAAGGCGCGCGACCTGCTGGAAAACCGCACCCAGTCGCACGAGCAGACCCAGGGCAAGCCGGCGGCCGAGCACAAGGCCGCTGCCACGCCGCAGGCCGAACTGTACAAGCAGGGCGCGCACAGCGACGGCGTGCGCACGGTGCAGGAACAGCTGGGCCACCTGGGCTATGTCGGTGCCGATGGCAAGCCGCTGGTCGAAGACGGTCGCTTTGGCCGCAACACCGACGCGGCGGTACGCCAGCTGCAGAAGGACAACGGGCTGGTCGCTGACGGCGTCGTCGGCGCGAAGACCCTGGAGGCGATCAGGGACGCTCGCGAGCGCCCGCTGCTGAACGACGAGCGGCACCCGCGCAATCCATTGTTCATCCAGGCCAGCAAGGGGCTGGAGCTGATGCCGGCAGGCACCTTCAAGGATCGCCACGCGCTGGAAAGCACCGCAGCGGCATTGACCAGGGAAGCCCACGCCGCCGGCCTGCAGCGCATCGACTCGGTGGTGCCCAGCCCGAATGGTGAACGCCTGTTTGCCGTGCAGGGCACGATCGGTGACCCGGCGGCCAGCCGTGTCGCGGTGGAGACCCGCGCCGCCAGCGAGCAGAGCATCGCGCTCAGCAGCGGTGCGGTGCAGGGCGCGCCGAACGTGCTGCACCAGCAGCAGGACGCGCAGCAGGAACAGGCCCGCCAGGCGCAGAAGGCCATGGGCGTCTGAGCCCGCAGCGCCTTGCAGACCGGGGAGGGGCCGCGCCATGCGCGGCCCTTTCCCTTTCTGCCAGCTGAGCGGCCGCGGCCGCTTTCAGCCTTGCTTCATGCCACCTGCCGCTAGATGAATGCGCAAGCCGCACGGTGGGCCAGGCAATGTTCCGGCAATGTTGGAACGTCAGCGTGGTCTCCACGGCAGCCGGGGCGCCCGCGCCCTCCCTGCCCAGCGTGGCATGCACCTCACAGGAGAACGAACATGCTCAGTACTTCCACACTCAGCTTCCGTGGTCTGGCGATGGCCCTGGCACTGGGTGCCGGTGTCGCCGTGGTCAGCGATGCCAGCGCGATGTCGAGGAAGGACAAGCGCACCCTGGTCGGCGCCGTGGTCGGTGGCGTGGCCGGCAATCTGCTCTCCAACGGCGATCCTGCGGCCACCGTCGGTGGTGCCGTGGCCGGCGGCGCGATCGGCAACCTGACCACCTCCGACCGCCGCGACCGTCGCTATTACGACAATCGCTACTACGACAACCGCTACGACCGGCGCTACGATCGTGGCTATTACCGCAGCGGCTACTACGACCGTGGTGACGATCGCCGCTGGCAGCGCGAGCGCTACTACGACAACCGCTACTACAACGACCGCGGCCGCCATCGCGGCTGGTAAGCGCGTCGGCATCACCCATGCTGATGCAGGGACGGGCGGGTCGATGACCCGCCCGTTTGCGTTGGCCGCGGTCATGGCGTTGAATGCGCAGCCTTGGATGTGACTTTTCCCACTCGGGCTGCTGCATGACGTCTTCCTCCCACCGCGTGCAGGGCCTCAACAACGACGAGGTCGCTGCCGACTGGCCACCCATCAGCGCCGCGGACATCGCGTGGCTGAGCGCGCGTTACCTGCAGCTGGGCGAGCACAGCCAGCCCCGCTGGCACAGCCCGCGGCCGCTGTCAGCCGCCGCCATCGTCGACGGCGTGGACGGCGTGGACGGCGCGGTGTTCGTCAAGCGCCATCACCACAGTGTGCGCAGCGCGGCCTGCCTGGAAGAGGAGCATCGCTTCATCGCTCATCTCGCCGCAGAGGGCGTACCGGTGGTGCAGGTGCTGGCGGCGACCGATGGCCGCACTGCCGTCGAACACGGCGAATGGACCTTTGAATTGCATGCCGTCGGCGTGGGCGAAGACGTCTACCGCGACGCCGTGTCGTGGTCGCTGCTGACCGATGTCGCACAGGCACGCGAAGCCGGCCGCATGCTAGCGCGGCTGCACCGTGCCTCCGCCAGCTACCACGCGCCACAGCGCAGTACCCACCTGCTGGTCGCGCGCGATGATCTGATCCGTGCCGACGATCCGATCGAAGCAATCGAGGCCGACCTGACTGCACGCCCGGGTCTGGCACGTTACCTCGCACGCATCCCATGGGAAGCGCAGCTGCAGCGCGACGTGCTGCCGTGGCACGCCGGCCTGGCCGCGCGCCTGCGCGACGAACCCCAGTTGTGGGCGCACAACGACTGGCATGTGTCCAACCTGCTGTGGCGCGACGGGCAGGTCAGTACCGTGCTGGATTTCGGCCTGGCCTCGCCCACCAGCGCGCTGTTCGACCTCGCCACCGCGATCGAGCGCAACGCGGTGGCGTGGCTGGAACTCGAGCGCGGCATGGATGCAGTGCGCATCGACATTGCGCTGGCGTTGCTTGACGGCTACCGCGAAGTGCTGCCGCTGTCGGGTACGCGCGTGCATCTGTTGGCCGACCTGCTGCCGATGGTCCATTTCGACTTCGCACTGTCCGAAGTGGAGTACTTCGAAGGCATCACCGGCTCGACCGCAAATGCGGACGTGGCCTGGCAGCCGTTCATGCTGGGGCATCCGGCATGGTTCCGCAGCGCGCCGGGGCAGGCACTGCTGCAGGCGCTGCACACCGCGGCATGACCCGGTTGGTACACCGTTGGGGTCAGATCCCCTTCCTGCGGAAAGGGATCTGACCCCGCAGCCTGAAGGGCACCGGCTCGCAAATCCGTACCATTTGTAGTGAAATGGTCACCTGAAGCGGGGGTGCCTGGATCTGCCAGGCTGAGAGAGTCCCTTGGAACCTGATCCGGTTTGCACCGGCGTAGGGAGCTTTGAGCCGCAGCCACACCCCCATCATGGGCCGGTGCACCTGCGCGCCGTCGCTTCGTCTCCCTTGTTGTCCGAAGACGAACCGAATGAACCGCTGCCTGCGCCCCACCCTGCTCTCCCTCGCCCTCTGCGCCGCCTTGCCGCTGCATGCCAGCGAAGCCGATGCGTCCCCCGATGCGTCCCCCGATGCGGCTGCCAGCGGCGCCGAACGCTCGCCGACCGAACTGGCGGCCGTGCGCGTGCAGGCCGGCAAGCCGAAGGCCGATACCTCGCGCGTGAACACCTTCGGTGGTGGTTCCTGGAAGGACACGCCGGCGTCGGTGAACGTGCTCGAGCGCGATTACCTCGACCGCCGCCAGGTGCGTTCACTGTCCGAGCTGGCCAGCAACGATGCCTCACTGGGCGATGCCTATGCGCCGGTGGGCTACTACCAGAACATCGCCATCCGCGGCTTCGCGCTGGACGCCGCCACCGGCTACCGCTTCAACGGCCTGTCCATCGCCGGCGAACAGCGCCTGGCGCTGGAGAACGTGCAGTCGGTGGAAATCCTCAAGGGCGAAGCCGGCCTGGCCGCAGGCGTGATGGCGCCGGGCGGCATCATCAACTACATCGGCAAGCGTCCGGCCGAGGTGCGCACCGCCACGCTCGGCACCGATTCGGAAGGCTCGCGCTACGTCGCCGTCGATGTCGGCCACTGGATCACCCCGCGCTTCGGCCTTCGCCTAAATGCCGCGTGGGATTCCAGCAACTCCTATGTCGAGCACGCCGATGGCCGCCGCAACTTCTACTCGCTGGCGGCCGATTGGCTGATCGGCGAACGCGGCAAGCTGGAAGTGGATGCCAACTACCAGACCAGCTCGCAGCGTTCGGTGTCCGGCTACCAGCTGCTGGGCGCGCGTGACCTGCCGCGCGGCGTCGACCGCGAGCATCTGCTCGGCTACCAGCCGTGGCAGCGCCCGGTGGATATCGCCAGCACCAACATCACCGCACTGCACACCTACGACTTCAACGACGCCTGGCAGTCGCGCGTGTCGGTAGGCCACAGCCGGTCGGTGATCGACGACAACGTCGCCTTCGCCTACGGCTGCTACTACGCCGTGCAGTGCGCCGACGGCAGCGTGCCGGGCAACTACTTCGCGCCCAACGGCGACTACGACATCTACGACTACCGCAGCCCGGACGATACCCGCCGCAACCAGCAGGCGCGCGCCGAACTGCGTGGCCGCTTCGAGACCGGCAGCATCGGCCACCAGCTGACCATCGGCGCCGACTACTTCCGCCGCACCGTGGACAAGCGCCCGAGCGTCAACGAGTACGTCGGCACCAGCAACATCCACGAAACACCGGTGCCGGTGTTTGAGCCGTCGCCGAAGATGCCCGGCCCGTCCGCACGCCGCCTGGACAGCCGCCAGACCGCGTTCTTCGCGCTGGACCGGATGAGCTTCGGTGACGACTGGCAGTGGCTGGCCGGTGGCCGCTTCGTGCGCCTCGATGAGCGCGCCTACGACAAGCGCGGCACCCCGCAGCGCCACAGCCGCCTGTCGCGCTTCCTGCCGCAGACCGCACTGGTGTGGAAGGCCACCGACCAGCTCAACGCCTATGCCAGTTACGTGCGCGGCATTTCGCTGGGCCAGGAAGCGCCGTTCTGGACCAGCAATGCCGACACCTTCCTGCCGTCGGTGCAGTCGCGGCAGCTGGAAGTGGGCGTGAAGTACGTGCCGGTCGAGGCGCTGACCCTGGGTGCGGCGGTATTCCGCATTTCGCAGCCGTACCAATACGCCAAGCCGGACAACAGCGACGTCGGCTACACCTTCGTCGAGGAAGGCACGCAGACCCACACCGGCCTGGAGCTGACCGCCAACGGCCAGCTGACCGATGCACTGCAGATCGTGGCCAGCGCCAGCGTGTTGCAGGCGCGTGCTCGCGATACCGGCACGCCCACCTATGAAGGCCATCAGCTGGTGAACGTGCCGAAGGTGCGGGCCAGCGTGCACGTGGCCTATGCGCTGCCGTTCGTGCAGGGCCTGGATGTGACCGGCGGCTGGCGCTATGCCGGTGCCAACGTGGCCCGTGCCGATGGCGGCGTGCGTGCACCGGACTACTCGGTGTTCGACGCCGGCCTGCGTTTCCAGCACCGCCTGCACGAACGTGCGGTGACCTGGAACCTGTCGGTGGACAACGTGTTCAACCGCTTCTACTGGCGCGATACCGGCAGCAGCGGCGGTGACTACTACCTGTTCCCCGGCGCACCGCGACAGGCGCGCCTGTCGGTGACGTTCGCGCTGTGAGCGGCGTCATGCTCGAGTGGACCGCCGCCCTTTGCAGCATCCTCGGCGTCTGGCTGATGGCCAGGCGCCGGCTGTCGGCATGGCCGGTGGGCCTGCTGTCGGTGACGCTGTACGGGCTGGTGTTCGCCGAGGCCAAGCTGTACTCGGACACACTGCTGCAGGTCGCCTTTGGTGGTTTCCTGGTCTATGGCTGGCTCAACTGGCGCCAGCATGCTGCCGATGAAGGCAGCATCCGCATCGTGCCGCTGGCGCGCGGCAAGCTGCTGCGCGACCTGGCCATCGGCCTGTGCGGTGGCGTGGCGTTGGGAGCCGGCATGCACACCTTCACCGACGCCGCGCTGCCGTGGCTGGACGCGATGCTGACCGCACTGAGCCTGGTTGGCCAGTGGTGGCAGGCGCGCCGCCATGTGGCCTGCTGGTGGGTATGGATCGTGGTGGACGTGGTCTACGTGGGCGCGTACCTGTTCAAGTCGCTGCACGTGACTGCCGCGCTGTACGTGTTCTTCCTGGGCCTGGCCGCGTTCGGCCTGCGTGCATGGAGTGCGGCCGCACGCGAACCGCAGGCGGCGCCGGTTCGTTGATACGGATGGCCGGGCTGTGCGCTGGCCATCCACAGTAGAGCCACGCCATGCGTGGCTGAGGGGTCACCGGTAGGCCCATCCACGCATGGCGTGGATCTACCGGTCAAGCACCAGACCCAACCGCAGCGGTTGGCGCATGTCGGCCGGCGGTGCGGGTTCGTTGATGCGGATGGCCGGGCTGTGCACTGGCCATCCACAGTAGAGCCACGCCATGCGTGGCTGAGGGGTCACCGGTAGGCCCATCCACGCATGGCGTGGATCTACCGGTCAAGCACCAGACCCAATCGCAGCGGTTGGCGCATGTCGGCAGGTGGCGCCGGTTCGTTGATACGGATGGCCGGGCTGTGCGCTGGCCATCCACAGTAGAGCCACGCCATGCGTGGCTGAGGGGTCACCGGTAGGCCCATCCACGCATGGCGTGGATCTACCGGTCAAGCACCAGACCCAACCGCAGCGGCTGGCGCATGTCAGCAGGCGGTGCGGCCTGCAGCGGCGCCGCTTGCAGGGTCGCGCGCAGATCTGCATCCACCTGGCGGTCACCCAGGCTGTCGAACTCCAGTTTCGAGATGCGGCCGTCCGCCGCAATCCACAGGCTCACCGGTAACGGCGTGGGTGTATCCGTGTGTGCCCGCAGCCACTCCACCACGCGCTGCGCCTGCGGATCCTGTTCCTGCTGCAGGCGCTGCTGCAGCTGGCCACCCACCGCAGCGGCATAGGCCATCCAGTGCGCAGGGGCCTCCTGCGCGGAAACACTGGCACTCCCCAGTGCCAACGCGCCGAACAACGCGGCCAACGGCCGCCACCAACGCCGCGCGTCGGTCCTGTTCCTGGTCTTGACCATCGCCGGCCTCCTGCACTCCCATCCAGCACGACATGGTCGGCGCGATAGATGACAGGCAGATGGCGGGCCGTGATGGCGCGGCGCGTCGAGCTTACCCAACTGAGAAGGATTGCCTTCGATCAGTCCAGGCAGGCCTTCAGATCATCGCGCGTCCAACCAGTGAGGCCTGCGCCCTTCCAGTAGCGTGCAGACGTACCGGCCGGGGCAGAGGCAAGCTCGACAATGGCAATCACCCCATGGTTCACAGGGTTGTCGATGACAATACGCTGCCCGGATTCGGTGGGCAGCACGCGCACAACCTTGTTGCGCTGGGTCCACGTCTGGGACAGGCACACGGTCACCTGCTGCACCGATTTCGAAGAATCAAATGACTCGGGTGCCTGTTCAAGCAGACCCGGTGCTGTCGAGCAGCCGGCGATACCCATGAACAATGTCGCCAGGAAGGGGCCTCTCAAGACAGACATACGTCCTCCAGATGCATACGCATACGTTGATCACTCCGCCAGGTCGGCCAGTACCTTGCGCGAGGGCGCGAAGAAGGTCACGCCGGTGGTGGCGGTGGAAAAATCGAGGATGCGGTCGTGCAGCGGCGCGGGATTGCCAATGAACATGCGCTCGAGCATCTTCTCGATCACCCACAGGCGGCGCGTGTAACCAATGAAATAGGTGCCGTACTCGCCACGGCCCGGGTTGGCGAACGGCATGTTGTCGCGCAGGATCTCGTGCTCGCCGTCGGCGTCTTCAATGGTGCACAGAGTCTTGTGCGACTTCTGCGCATCCGCCGGTGCGTCATCCAGCTCGATGTTGTCGTGCTTGGTGCGGCCGATGATCGCTTCCTGCGCCTCGGTCTTCTGTGCGCGCCACGCATCGAGATTGTGCAGGTACTTCTGCACCACCACGTAACTGCCGCCGGCATGCTCCGGGTCTTCGCCACCCACGATCGTGGCTTCCGGCAACGACAGTCCTTCCGGGTTGGCGGTGCCATCGACGAAATCGAGCAGGTCGCGGCCATCGAAGTAGCGGAAACCGGCCACATCATCGACCGTTTCCACCGCATCACCGAAGGCCATCAGCAGGTTGCGCTCGAACGCCACGATCAGGTCCATGGTTCGTGCACGGATGTGGTACAGCAGGTCACCGGGTGTAGACACGGCGGTGTGGGCCGCGCCCTTGATCTCGCGGAAGGGCTTGAGCTCACGCGGCGGCGTGGTGCCCACCAGCGGCTGCCACACGCGGTGGCCGATGGCGACGTTGCAGGTAAAGGTGCGCTCGATCTCGCGGATGGCGGTGTTCTTGATCAGATCGTCGGTACTGGCCAGCACCTCGCGCGCCTTGGCGATCGACGCTTCGTCATCCTTCACCTTCAGCACCAGGAACGCCGCCGAATGGGTCAGCGGCGCAGTGATCTGCTGCGGCTCGTTGTCGAGCGTGTGATTGAGGGCGGTGATCGGTGCGGGCTGGGAGTTCACGGCGGTTCCTGCTGGCTTGAGGCGGGCGCATCGCGTGGCGATGTGCCGGCGATCATAGCCGAACCACCCGCGCGCGGCCGGAGCGGTTCTCGTTCCGCTGCCAGCAGCGCCGCACTACGCCCGGGTCAACTGGAACTGCTGCGTGCCAATCCAAGCGATGCGCAGGTACGCGCCTTCCAGCAGGCCGCGCTCGCGCAGCCAGGCGAACACCTCGGCCGGGCACCACTCGCGCCCCGCCGAGAAGGCCACGCCCAGATCGCGCAATGCGACGAACATGCGGGTCTTGGCGGCATCGTCGGCGACAGAGGCATGCAGGATCGGCGGCACGCCCTGAAAACCAAGCGCACCCAGCGCCGGCTGCGCGGTGGCATCCACAAGCACCACCTGCACGGTGTTGCCATCGGCCTGCTGCACGTATGCGCAAAGGGAGGTCTGCATGCGGAATCCGCCATCCGGTGGGCTGACAGTATGCCCGCGCATTACCGATGCCTCAGAGGTCCCGGAAAAAGTGAAGCCCGGCGCGAGGCCGGGCTTCGGTTGGCGTGTGGGAGAGAGAGAGAGTCACACGCCAGCACAACACGCACTAACGACAGGCGTTTGTTACCAGGTGAAGCGCGGGCCCACGAACCACTCGCGGTCGCCGGCCTTGGCCAGCTTCACTTCGCCACTCAGGCCCCAGTTCTGGTTGAACTTGGCGGTGGCGCCGACACGGCCGTAGAACTCGCCGTCCGGGTTGATGCCGTGCTTCTTGGTGTAGTCCTCGTAGCCGGCCATCACGTAGCCTTCCACGTACGGGTTGAACGCGGTGCGCACGCCAACCTCGGTGGAGTAGCCGTTGAAGTCCAGGCCATGCTTCATGTCGTACTTCTGGTACGCAACGCGAGCCACCAGGTCGGTGTTCGGTGCGATGCCGTAGTTGTAGCCGGCGCCGATGCGCCACTGGTCGACGTCATTCTTGAACTTGTCGGTCTCCTGCGCGCTGTAGTCGCCGAAGATGTGGAAGTTCGGGTGCACCGCCACGGAACCCTTCACCTTCCAGCCGTCGGCGTCGCCGCCCTTGGCATCGGTGTTCACGTAGCCGCCTTCAACGAAGTTGTACGACAGGCCGTCGGTTGCCGATGCAGCGAACGGCAGGGCAGCCAGAAGACCCAGGGCAAGCAGCGAATTCTTGTTCATCGGGACACACCTTTAATTATTTTGGTTTCGTCGACCGCCTCCGGGGAGGGGGAGAGAGAGGAGGCGGTCGACAGGTGTGAATTATCCGTTAGGGGGTCTAATCGACCCTGAATATTGAACTGACTGGTGTATAAATAAGGCTCCCGTTCAGGGAACTCTGCATGCGTGGCGTACGCATCATTCCAACCCAGGGTTGCACGATGAAGAGACTGGCTTGCCTGCTTCTGCTGCTCACGATGTCGATGCTTGCTCACGGCGCGAATGCAGCCGCTTCTGCGGCGTGGGTCAATGCAGGCACGCTGGATGACTTCCTCGATCAGGTCGAGAAGAACAACGCCGGCGTCGGCAGTGTGTCCGTCTTCCGGAACGGGCAGGAGGTCTACAACAGGAGTTTCGGGCAGAAGAACCTGCCACCTGTCGCGCACGACGGCAGCACCCGCTACCAGATCGCCTCGGTGACCAAGATGGTTACCGCCATCCTGGCGTTCAAGCTGATCGAAGAAGGCCGGTTGAGCCTGGACGACCACCTGTCGGACTTCTTCCCCGACATGCCGTCGGCGCCGCAGATCACCATTGGTCATCTGCTGGCGCATTCCAGTGGCCTGGGCAACTTCGCGATACAGGACGGCGCGGTCTGGGTGGTGGACGAGGTGAGCCAGGCCCGGATTCTCGACGAAGTACGAAGGCAGGGCACTGCGTTCGCGCCGGGGACGCGCGTGGCCTACTCCAACTCTGCCTACCTGCTGCTGCGGATGATCCTGGAGCAGCGCCATGGCACCGACTACCAGCACATCGTCGAACAGCAGATTGCACAACCGCTGGCGTTGCAGCACTTCGCCGCAGCACCGTCGCACGACGCCAACACCTTCAAGTCCTATGCATATGCAGGGCAGTGGAACGAGATCAAGGACATCGCGTACACCAACGTGATCGGCGTGGGCGACATCGCCAGCACCACGCGCGAACTGAACGTGCTGATCAATGCGCTGTTCCACTACCGGCTGCTGCGCGGGGAAAGCCTCGACCAGATGACGCCGGCTGTCGGTGCCGGCTGGGGAAAAGGACTGGCCGAGTTCCCGTTCGGCGAGCGGCGCTTCCTCGGCCACGGCGGCGATGTACTGGGCTCTCATTCGCGCGTCATCTACAACCCTGCCGATGATGTGTCGATCGCGTACTCCACCAACGGCGAGCGCATTCCAACCGCTGATTTCCTGCGGACCCTCGTGGGCATTGTCTATGGCAGTGGCTTCACGCTGCCTGCGTTGAAGTAGCCGTACGCGCCGCTGCAACGGGCAACAGGCAACAGGCAATCGGCGTTTGCAGCCTTTATGAACACGCGCACGCCTCTCAGACAGACATCGGCTTCATACAGATGAATTGGCTGTTCTGAACAGGCGCAAGGCGATCGGCCGACGTGCATCAGCTCGCCTGATCCCGCTTGTTAATGTGGGGTCACAGGCAGGCTTCACAGCTCATCCACGTATTCAAATTCCAGCTGAAAGCGCTTGTCAGCGACGGGAACAAACGCCGCTATATTCCAGCTTCCCCAGACGAAGGAGGGAGTGCAATGAACCTGAACCCGCAACACATGAAGACGGCCCGCGCACTTGCTGTAGCGCTCATCGCCACCGTCAGCCTTGGCGCCTGCGCCTCTTACAAGAACGAGTTTGCAACCATCAACTCGCGTCTCGATCAGCTCGACGTAAAGGTGCAGGGTGCTGCGCAGAGTGCGGAGTCCGCCAACCAGTCCGCGCAGCAGGCCAACCAGCGCCTGGACCAGATCGAAGGTCGCGTGCAGCAGCTTGAAAGGGCACCTGCGGGCCGCAAGCCGCGCGGGTAATCGCTCCCTCACTGTTTGAATCGCATCTGATTTCGTATCTCTGTATCGGGAACCAGTGGCCTTCGCCGGCCACTGGCGTCCTTCCACCCGAGATTGCATTGCAAGGAGCCGTCCCATTCGTACCTACTCCTCCCCTGCACGCCTCGCCCTGCATGCCGCACTGTCCATGGCACTGGTCGTTGCGTGCAGCGGCGTAGCCAACGCCAGGGACAAGGACGCACCTGCACCACCGGTGGCCGCCGTTGATGAACTTCCGCCTGACCAGAGCGTGTCCGAAACGGTGATCGAACTGGCCGGCTGGGTGGTCGCCAGCAAGGACAACCAGGGCTATCCGTTTGCGGTCATGGACAAGGCGGCGGCGCAGGTTCTGATCTTCAGCGGCGACGGCAAGCTGCGTGGCGCGGCACCGGCGCTGTTCGGTTCGGCCATCGGCGATCATTCCGCACCCGGCGTCGCCAAGCTCGCACTGAGCGCGATTCCCGGCCACGACCGCACCACGCCGGCCGGCCGCTTCATTGGTGGCTACGGCCCCTCCGACGATGCCGGGCGCGTGCTGTGGGTGGACTACGATTCCGCCGTTTCAATGCATCCGCTGCCGCCGGGCAGCCCGAAGGAAAAGCGCGCCGAGCGCTTGGCATCGCCCACGCCGGACGACAACCGCGTCACCCACGGCTGCATCAACGTCTCGCCCGCGTTCTATGGGCAGATCGTGCAACCCATGTTCGAGAAGGGCGGCGTGTTCTACATCCTGCCGGACAAGGATTCGATCGCGAAGACGTTCCCGGAGTTCGCGCAGAGCCGCGGGGATGCGAAGGACGAAGACGAGAAGGGCGCGCGGCGCGCAAGCAAGTAGCAGCGCCGGCGTATACTCCACGCCGGGGGAACCCGCTTCGCGGGCCGGCTTGGTTCAGGTGTCACGTCCGCATGTCCGTTTTCGAATTCAAAGCACGGTGGAAGGAAGAGCTGGTCTGCACAGGCCCGCATGGCTCGTTCGTTCTTGAGCTGCCAATGGGCAGGTTGACGGCCTACCTGCCTTCCGAAGAGGTATTCCGAAGCAACGCCCCCTCGTGGGCGTCCGATCTCTGGCCTCAACTCAGAGAAGAACTTGAACTGTGGTGCGTGACCCATCAGGCGGCGTTGGTCGTGGATTCCACGGCCCGGATCTACTGACTGAATGCGGCCGCTCGGGCAGTCCGGAACATCACTGCCGTCTCCTTGGCATAGGCAGTGCCGCCGGGCATGCGGATTTTTCTCAGATAGTCTCTTAGATCTGGGCCCTCTCCACGGTGCAGCCAGTACTCGATCAGATGACCGATGGGCATGTGCAGGTTTGCGGGCTCATTGACAATATTGTCTGGCCCTCCTTCCGCTTCCATGTATGCAGTGAATTTCTGCGCAATGTATCTGAAGGTCTGAACGCGTTCCGCTTCAATCAGGCCTAGCAGCGCTAAAGTGCGAATTGCGACACCATTGCGATCGCATCTGATTTCGTACCTCTGTATCGGGAACCAGTAGCCTTCGCTGGCCAGATGTGCCGTCTCCGAAGGCCGGCACGCTGGCATACTGCGCCCATTGACGATCCTGCGAGGCCACGTCTGCCTCGTTCATGAGGCTGCCGGTGGACCCAGTCTTCCAGTTTCTACTGAGCACGATGGCAGGCGTATTCGTGTTCCTGTTCTTCGTTGGACGTGAGTACCTGCGTGGCCTGGGATGGCTGCTCGGTTCCTGGGATCCGAACATGGGGTGCGCGACGGAAGATGAACTCATTTCGAAGGCCAACCGCAACGCCTTGCTGATTGCAGTGCTGCTGCTGGCGTGGGCCTTCATGGGCCCTTCTCCCTACCGCCGCAACTGGGAAATCGAGGTGTTGGGCATCGGCACCGGCATGCTGCTTGCCTACGTGGTGATCATCCGCCTTGCCGCTTCAAGGGTGAAGAAGCTGCGCGGGTGATCGTGCCCCGGTCGGCCCCCTTGAGCATCAGGAAGCCGCAGCCCCTGCGGCCCGCGCCAATGCTGCGGCGTGCGCGTCGCCCTTGCGCTCGCTGTAGCGGTCCACCAGGTAGTCCGACCGCCCTCGCGTCAGCAGCGTGAACTTCACCAGTTCCTCCATCACATCCACCACGCGGTCGTAGTACGGCGAGGGTTTCATGCGCCCATCGTCATCGAATTCCTGCCAGGCCTTGGCCACCGATGACTGGTTGGGGATGGTCAGCATGCGCATCCAACGTCCAAGTACGCGCAACGTGTTGACCGTGTTGAACGACTGCGAGCCACCGCTCACCTGCATCACCGCCAGCGTCCTGCCCTGCGTGGGTCGCACGCTGCCATCTTCCAGCGGCAACCAGTCGATCTGGTTCTTGAATACGCCGGTGACCGTGCCATGCCGCTCGGGGCTGACCCAGACCTGGCCCTCCGACCACTGCGACCACGCACGCAAGCGCTGCACTTCGGGGTGGCTCGTTTCCACGCTGTCCAGCATGGGCAGCGCATGCGGATCGAACACGCGGGTTTCGCACCCCAGATGGCGCAGCAATCGCTCGGCTTCCAGCGCCAGCTTGCGGCTGAACGACTGCGGCCGCAGCGAGCCGTAGAGCAGGAGGATGCGTGGCGGCCCCGGATCTGCCGCGGCGAGCTGGTGGTGATCGGGCTGGGGCAGCGAGCCGTCCACCAGGTTCGGCAGATGGGCACTTGTGACTGGCTTATTCATTCGACTATTCTAGAAATATGGAAACATTGAATGCAATCGCCGCCTTGACTGCCCTGGGTCACGCCACCCGCCTGGCCGCTTTCCGCCTGCTGGTGGAGGCCGGCCCGGCAGGACGCATGGCAGGCGACATCGCCACCGCCCTGCAGGTGCCCCCAGCCACGCTCAGCTTCCACCTGAAGGAGCTGGTGCAGGCCGGGCTGGTGGAGAGCGAAAGCCAGGGCCGCCATGTCTGCTATCGGGCCAACTTCGATGCCATGAACGGCTTGATCGAGTACCTCACGCACAACTGCTGCGCGGGTTCACCCAGCGAGGAGTGCGTGCCCGCAGCTCCCGCGTGCAAGTGCTGACACCGCACACGACCTGCCCCATCGAGGCGATTGCCCCATGACCCGTTCTGTCCTCTTCCTCTGTACCGGCAACAGCGCCCGCAGCGTGCTTGCCGAAGCCACCCTGCGCGCCTGGGGCGGCGATCGCTTCGCCGCCTTCAGCGCCGGCAGCCAGCCCACCGGCCAGGTCAACCCGTTCGCGCTGGCGCAGCTGCAGGCCGAAGGCATGCCGATCGATGGCCTGCACAGCAAATCGTGGGATGTGTTCGTGGACGCGGCCCCGATGGACCTGGTGATCACCGTGTGCGATTCGGCGGCCACCGAAGCCTGCCCGGTGGTGTTCGGTGACTTCATCCGCAGCCACTGGGGCCTGCCCGATCCGGCGGCCGTAGCGGGCAGCGATGCCGACAAGGCCGCAGCCTTCGCGCTGGCCCATGCCATCGTGAAGCTGCGCCTGCGTGCATTGCTCGCGCTGCCCGAATCGGTGTGGTCCGACCGCGAGGCAGTGCAGCACGCACTGGACCGGATCGGCCAGCTGCTGCCGACCGACGGTACGCCGTGACGGCGCCACTGCCATGAGCCTGTTCGAGCGACACCTGACCCTGTGGGTGGTGCTGTGCATTGCGGCTGGCACCCTGCTGGGTCACTTCCTGCCCGGCGCTTTTGCCGCGCTGGCATCCGCAGAGATCGCCAAGGTCAACCTGCCGGTTGCCGCGCTGATCTGGCTGATGATCATCCCGATGTTGCTGAAGGTCGACTTCACTGCGATGCGCCAGCTGCAGCAGCACTGGAAGGGCATCGGCGCAACGCTGTTCATCAACTGGGCGGTGAAGCCATTCTCGATGGCGCTGCTGGGCTGGCTGTTCCTGCGCCATGCCTTCGCCGACTGGTTGCCGGCAGCACAGATCGACAGCTACATCGCCGGGCTGATCCTGCTGGCAGCCGCGCCCTGCACCGCGATGGTGTTCGTGTGGAGCAACCTGTGCCGCGGTGATGCCAACTTCACCCTGAGCCAGGTGGCATTGAACGACGCGATCATGGTGGTTGCCTACGCACCGGTGGTTGCACTGCTGCTGGGCCTGTCGGCGATCACCGTGCCGTGGGATACGCTGCTGCTGTCGGTGGGCCTCTACATTGTAGTGCCCGTGCTGGTGGCTGCGTTGCTGCGGCGCTGGATCCTGATGCGTAGTGGCGAGGCAGCGTTGCAGCGGGTGCTTCGCAAGCTGGGGCCCATCTCGCTGTGCGCCCTGCTGCTCACACTGGTACTGCTGTTCGGCTTCCAGGGCCGGCAGATCGTGGAGCAACCGCTGGTGATCGCGCTGATTGCCGTGCCGATCCTGATCCAGGTCTATTTCACTTCCGGCCTGGCTTACCTGCTCAATCGTCGCCTGGGCGTGGCCCATTGCGTGGCCGGCCCTTCAGCACTGATTGGCGCCAGCAATTTCTTCGAACTGGCGGTGGCGACAGCGGTGGGGCTGTTCGGCGTGCAGTCGGGGGCGGCGCTGGCCACGGTCGTCGGCGTGCTGATCGAAGTACCGGTGATGCTGTCCGTGGTGCGGATCGTGAATCGTACCCAGGGCTGGTATGAAAAGCGTGCGGAGCGCTGACAGCGCAGGACGCTGCCAGGCAGGTCTGCTGCTGGCCGGCAGCAGATCTTCTCCCCGGACCATCTGGCCACGGTTGTGAGCCGCCAGACGGCGGTGCCTTTGCTCGCCTTCGGTATCAGAAATCCAGCTCATGCTCGGGCAGCGGAAACTCGCTGCGCCTCGCGTCCCACTTGCCAGAGGGCTCCTTGATGCGGAAGTGATCAAGCACGAAGGGAATCCCTTCGCTGCTCATGATTCCGGGCCCGGTGGTCACCTGGAAATGCAGGTGAGGCCAGCGTGCATCACCCGAATTGCCGATGTTTGCCAATGGTTCTCCGCGCCGAACGCGCTGGCCGGCCTTGACGGTGACACTTCCAGGTTGAAGGTGTGCATAGTGCGCAAACTGGCCTTCACCCAGGTCAAGCACCACCGAGTTGCCTGCCAACGACTCCATGCTCAACGGCACTGCAGGAGTGAATCCTGCCGATGTCCTGGGTATGTTGTCTGGGAACCCGCCCCTGGCTTCGACGACCGTGGCGTCGGCGACTGCGAACACCGGCTGCCCGTAGGCGTGGTAGCTCCGCACATCCCGCGGATCACCGTTCAGAAGATCGCCATCGATACGGCGCTTCCAGTCAATGGCATATCGGCGCGAGATCTGCGCGACGCCACCGGCGACGAACACGCCCGGCCGATGGTGGCGGTCCAGTGCCAGACCGTTGTCGGCCAGCCAGTGACTGCCGCGGACGGGACTGGACAACACCTTCACGACGCCATGTCGTGTCCCCAGCTCGGGGCCTTCGGCTACCGCGCCATCCAGGGCAATGCGATGCACAAGCCGCTCCGGCACCGACGATGCATCATTGAAGGCGATGCAGAGGAAAACCGTGGCGGCTCGCCCCGCCTGCAACGTATGCGCGGCATCGATGGCGCCGCCGCCGACAAGGGTCATCTGGTCACGCAGGGTGTTTCCGGAAACAGTGAGCAGGCGATCAGCGCCGTCTGGCGCGGACGCCAGAATATCCAGCGCGTTGATGTGCAACGCGTCTTCGGATCGGTTCTGCAGCTGCAGTTCGTAGACAAGATAGCGATAGCCGCCCGCACTGAAGGCGCTGGGTGCGAAAGGCGTACGGACCTCGAGCTGGACCGGAGGAAATGCGGGCTCGGCCACATCTACCGCTCGGCCCGCCGCATCGGTTCGCTGGACGACCTGGCACCCCACCGGAAGCGGAAGCTGCTCGACGGATGATGCACGGGCGGGCATGGCGAGGCTGAGACCCGCAAGAAGACCGAGGCAACGCAACGTGGAGCTCATCACATGTTGTCCTGGAGGGGAATGAGCACAGAAACACTGTGGGAACGGCTCACATCAGAAGTGGACCCAACGCGCCTCTTCATGCTGGAACGTGCCTCCGTGATGCAAGGCCGGTAACGTAGCGGATGTCCACGGGCAGATGCGGACATGAACCCGACGAATCGAGACATATCACCGGGAACCAAACCCTGTCCTGTACGCGCTGGGTGTTTGGCCCATCTGGCGGAGGAAGGCCCTCCGCAGTGCATCGGCCGATCCATATCCGCATTCAGTGGCAATCCACCCCACGTCCTTCCGGGTAGCCTCCAGCAACAGTCTGGCTGCATCGACGCGCAGCTGCTCGACATACTTCCGGGGAGTGAGACGGAACGCAGCAACGAACCGGCGATTGAACTGCCTGGGGCTCATGTGGGAACGCTGCGCGAGCTCGTCCACGCCCAAACGAAGATGCAGGTTCTCCCGCATCCACTGCTCCAGTTTCTGGAACGCGTCGGGCAGGTCCAGGGACTGCAACTGGCGGCTGATCTGGCTGTGCCCGCCTGAGCGCCTGCTGGCCATGACCATGCGCTTTGCCACTTTGAGCGCAAGCGAGGGGCCATGGTCCTCCGCGACCATGGCCAGGGCCATGTCCATTCCTGCAGTGATTCCGGCCGACGCCCACACGGGGCCGTCCCTGGTATAGATCGCGTCGGCCTGCACCCTTACCTTCGGGTAACGCTCACGCAATTCGCTTGCATCGCTCCAGTGTGTGGTGGCCTGGCGTCCATCAAGCACGCCTGCTTCTGCCAGCAGGAGCGCACCACTGCACACCGATGCAACCCGCCGCACACGTGATGCAACCGAGCCCAGCCATGCAACCAGCATCCGATCAGCCCTGACGATATCCAGCGAGTTCCCCATGCCTCCACAGACCAGCAGGGTATCGGTGTCATCAGGCATATCCGCATATACCATATCGGGCAGCAGGCGAATGCCGGAAGACATCACGATGGGCTGTGCGTCCATGGCAAGCAGCTTTACCGCGTAGATCGGACCACTGCCAGGACCGTCCTCCTGGGCCTGGCGACTTGCCAGCGCGAACACCTCCATCGGCCCACTGATATCCAGTGACTGGGCACCGGCGTAGGCAAGCATGCAGACCTTTCGGGTGGGAACCCGCTCCATGACAGGTCGTCCTTCGGGAGTTGGCAGCAAGGCTGACAGCATATCCGCGAAGCGGTCATCACCTGATAGCTGTCAGGCGCTGTCCCTGTTGCAGATGTCCTGGCCAATGCTGAGTTCGTTGCCGCTTGGGTCTGCTATCCGGAAATCACGCATGCCGTAGGGTCTGTCTCCTATGGGGACGATGATCGTGACTCCCAGGCCCACAAGGGTTTCGTAATAGTCGTCTATGCCTGATACGCGCAGATGGATATGTGCAGCACCTGCAGGCTTGCTGCCGGCCCGCTGCGTGAGGGCGATCTCCACACCATCCCGGCAAACCGCGGCCATGTCGGCCGGATCGCCCCACGACCATGCCAGATCGAACCCCAGTACGTTGCGGTAGAAGTCCATCGATTCTGCAAGGTGTTCTACTGAAAGGATCGGAGAGATGGACTCGATCTTCATAGGCTTGGGACCCCTTTCATGCCCAGGTGCTGGTCGATGATAGCGTCCGGCCAGACTCAGGGCTGCGTGCCAGGCTCCCAGGTTGCCGCCGCCACCCGGTTTGTATTGTCGGGACAGGCAAGGATCCCGACCGTCTGTTGACACAGCGTGCGAACCTGGCAGCCATCGCCGGCACCGTTCATCGGCGGTCCTGGTCCTGTCTCTTCGCGGCGTCCAGGTACGACTCCGCCGATCCGGACGCTTTTTCAGCATGCCGCACGCACGCTCGAACCTCCGCCAACACCGAGGTTCCGAGATGACACACCGCTTTCCGAAGGCCGCCCGCTGGACGGCCGGGCTGGTCTTCACCCTGCTCTGCGCCGCCGTGGCGGCCTACGCCTTCACCGTGCTGTACGGCCAGCCGCACGCGGGCAATCCCCTGCAGATGAAGTTCGCAGCATCCGGCCTGGATGTTCCCGCCCACCTCTTCGGCGGCGGGCTGGCCTTGTTGCTGGCGCCATTGCAGATGAACGGATGGATCCAGCGGCACGCCCCCAGCCTGCACCGGCTGAGTGGCGGGTTGTACACAGGCGGGGTACTGATCGCCGGGCTGGCCGGATTCTCGCTGGCACTACATGCCGAAGGCGGCGCACCCACCGGCATCGCCTTTGGCCTGCTCGCCGTGGCATGGCTGACCACAACCGGTATCGGCATCGGCCACGCGCTGGCCGGTAGCCTCGCCAGGCACCGGCAGTGGATGTGGCGCAGCATTGCCCTCACCGCCTCGGCAGTATCGTTCCGGTTGATCCTGGGCATCGGGCTGGGCGTACTGCATCTACCCTTCGCCCCGGTGTATCTGGCCGCCGCCTGGGGATGCTGGTTGTTCAACCTGGCGGTCTGCGAACTGGTATTGCGATGGCCGCGGCGCTCATCGGCCACGGCGTTGTCAGCGGCTCGGTGATTCCGGGGCGCCAGACATCGCATGGCGCTTGCGGAAGACGCTGGGCGTTTCACCCAGCTGGCGCTTGAACGCCGCGTTGAACGTCGATTTCGACGTGAAGCCGCAGGCATAGGCGATATCGAGAATGGTCCGGGTGTCGGCACCGTCGGCCAGATGGGCAGCGGCGGCTTCGATCCGCTGGCGGTTGATGTAGTCCCAGAAGTTCTCGCCGAAGCGGCGGTTGATCACCGCCGACACCAGGTATTCGGGGTAGCGGGAACGTTTGGCCAGCTGGCCGATGGTGAGCGCCGGTTCGCGGTACAGCTGCTGATCGGTCATCAGTTGCGACAGACGTGTCTCGACATCGGCAAAGCGCGGGTCCTCAGCGCTCGACGCCGTGTCGGGCTCGGCTGGCGGGGGTTCAATGGCCGGTTCCACCACCACGGCCACCTGGGTGAGGCTGAAATAGCCCATCAGGAAAACCCAGGCCGCGACCAGGCCGTAGATCAACGGATAGTCGATCCAGGGAATCCGGACCAGCCACTGCAGGGTGGCAACGAACCAGATGGCAATCTGCGAGATCGCCATCGCATCGATCCAGTGCAACGACATCCGATCGGCATCCGAACGTCGTTGCAGCAGCCCGCGCCGGTAACGCCAGACCCGTAGCAGACCAGCGATCACATAGCTGAGGCTGTACGCGTACAGCACGATGTTCAACCGCATCCATTCCAGTTCATCAATGCCCGTCAGCAGACGCGCGTGGATACCTTGGGGCGGTACCCACCCACGCAGGAAGAAACCTGCATGCAGGGCCAGCACGATGATGAACCCGGACAAATGCACACTGTCGCGCCAGCGCGCGGCCCGCGCTTCGGTGAGGACCCTGACGTAGACATAGAACAGGCTGCCGTACAGGAACGGGAACAGGCCGACGAAGCGCAGCGCCTTGCCGGCCGTGGGGTAGGACGGGTTCCAGTAAACCGCCTTCACCGCCAGATCGATGCCGATCAGTGCGATCCACACCGCCAGCACCCGGTTCGCCCCGGCGTTGACCGGGCGGCGCCACAGGGCCAACGCCAGCAGCGCGGCCTGTGCGGCGCCAATGGCGAAGACGACGATCCAGAAAGCCATGTAAGGGGGCGGTTGGCGGTGGGATGGGCCGCAGCTTAGCAGTCCATTTCGGGGGGGAAGAACAGGACAAACGGCATAGGCCGTGCCTTCGATGGGCGCGCCTTGTCGCATTCATCCCGCTGCGTGCACCGCACGCCAGGAAGCCAAGTTCGATCCGTGTCGCATATTGCCCAAGCGGCTGCGGCCATTGCGGCGCCCCGGTCTGCGGCCACTTAACAGCATGCAAGAATGCTGAAAGCGTCTTCGATCAAACGCTGTTTGCACCACTTCTGATTGGCGTTGCGCAGCGGCGGCGGTACAGATGGCGGGCCACCGGAAAAGGGTGGCCGGGCTTCGAAAACCCGTGCGCTTGTTTGACAACGCTTGCCCGTCGGCGTCACTCCTCGTGGCGTCGGCGGGCAATCCGTCTGCCGGTTATGGCGGGCGGAGCGTGGAGGCCTTGTGCCTGCCGGTTTCAACAAGCGCCCGGTTTTCGAACCACGTCTCCGCCCGCCACCTTTGCGTGGCGGCTGCCGTCTGTCCTGCACGGAGCACCTGCCAAGAGCACACCCGACTCCTCCCGCCTGCGCACGCAGTACGTGCCCGCCAGCGCGGACGCGTCCTCGGAAGCACCCCACCCGGACGATCCGCACGGTTTCATCGCCACGCTCGACCGCATCTGCAAGGGCGCCGCTGCCGATGGGCAGCCTTGGCCGGAGCGTCACCAGATGCCCGGACGCCGCATGGCCTTGGCCGATGCGGACTGCGCGCTGGCAGGCCAGCGCGTGACGCTGGAACTGCTGCTGGCCGCTGAGCGCGTGCGTCAGAACGGCGCAGACGCCGAGTATGTGGGTGATCGCGTGCTGGAGGGGCTGGCCATGGCCTCGCTGGCGCTGAACGCGCAGATCGGCATGCGCATGCGGCCGGAGGAGTGATACGGGTAGTGTCGCCTGCTGTTCCGCCGGGCATGGCCCGGCGCTACCGCGGGCTCTGCATTACTCGCAGGCATCGCCCTCGTTCTTCAGCAGCGCTTCGTCCAGCGGGCGCTCGCGTTCAATCAGCGCGCGTTGTTCGGCATCCGGCTCGCCCAGCCACCAGACACGGCAGCGCGCGGTAAGACGGCCGACCATCTTCGACTGGTCGGGCGAATACAACATCGCCAACGCGGTGCCGGGGCAGTCGTGGGCCTGGCAGGCGGTGTAGAACCACCACGGCTCGCCCTGCAGCACGACCAGCTCGCCAGGGCCGCTGGGGCCGCTCAACAGGCGTTCGCGCAGCGAGGGAATCTCCTTGTCGCTGGATTCGGCAGCTGCGGTGCCCTTCATCAGCGCGTTGAAGGCCTCCAGCACCTTCGGGTCCTTGCGGCCGCAGTCATCCACGGTGTTGCCGCCCACCAGAGTAAAGAAGTGGGTCGCCAGCGGGTTGTCCGCGCAGGTGAGTTCGCCGCCGGCGCTCGGGTCTTCCGGTTCGCCTTCGTTGTCCCACACCGAGGGGTCCACGCCGTCTTCGACGGACGGTTCCTTCTCGTCCACCGTGGCCGCGGGTGCTTCGGTGGTCGGCACTGGCGCCGCAGCAGGTGCAGTCTCGCCAGTCTTCTCCGGTGCCTGCCCGCAGGCTGCCAGCAGCGCGGCCATCATCGCCATCCCTGTGATTCGCATCTTCATCGCATGTCCTTGTCTGATCTGCGCTGCATCCGCCGAATCGGCGGCCGCGTGATTCTAACCAGCACCGCGCTAGGATGCGTCCGTAGCTTCCCGTCATCGCCTGGAGCCGGACGCATGCGCCGCACTCGACTCGCCATGATCTTCTGCAGTGCCCTGCTGCTGGCAACGCCGGCAATGACGTTCGGAGCTGAAGGCACGACGCCTGCGCCGCGCCTGCCCGATGCAGCCCTGCCCGCACCGCTGGAGCGCGTGCTGCGCGACTACGAGCAGGCGTGGCGCACGGGTGATGCCAAGGCACTGGCCGCGCTGTTCGCCGAGGATGGCTTTGTGCTGCAGAGCAACCAGCCACCGGTGCGCGGGCGCAGCGCGATCGAGGCCGCGTATGCCGGCCAGGGCAGCAGCCCGTTGCGGTTGCGTGCCTTGGCGTATGCGGTGGAAGGGAACACGGGTTACATCATCGGTGCGTACAGCTACGGCAACAACGTGGGGGACACCGGCAAGTTCACGCTGACGCTGAAGCGCGTGGGCGAAGGGCCGTGGTTGATCTTCTCGGACATGGACAACGGCAACGCACCGCCGCGCGCGCGGTGATGGTTTCCGCCGGGCATGGCCCGGCGCTACCTGGCGCCAACCAAGGTTGGCGGCTACCACAAGCGGTTTCCGTCGTAGATCCACGCCATGCGTGGATGGGGCGTGCACAAAAAACCCCGGCGCGTGGCCGGGGTTTTTCGATTCACTTGAACAGCGTGTCCGGGTATTCCGGTTTCTGTTCCCGCGCCAGCAATGCGCGCAGGCCTTCTTCCGGCGTCTGCTCGCCGTGCAGCACGGCGCGCACGCGGTCGGAGATCGGCAGGTCGATGCCATGGCGGCGTGCCTGTCGCATCACTTCGTCGGCGGTCTGCACCGACTCGACCACTTGGCCGATTTCGCGCACAGCATCCTGCAGCGTCTGGCCACGGCCCAGGGCCAGGCCCAGGCGGCGGTTGCGCGACAGGTCGCCGGTGCAGGTCAGCACCAGATCGCCGAGGCCGGCCAGGCCCATCAGCGTTTCCGGCTTGGCGCCGATCGCAGCGGCCAGGCGCAGCATCTCGTTGAGGCCACGGGTGATCAGGCCGGCACGGGCGTTGAGGCCCAGCTGCATGCCATCGGCCACGCCGGTGGCCACGGCCAGCACGTTCTTCATCGCACCGCCCAGCTCGGCACCGACCATGTCGTCGCCGGTGTAAGCGCGGAACGCCGGGCCGTGCATCGCCTCGGCCACCGTCTGCGCGAACTCCGGCACGTCGCCGTGCACGGTGATCGCAGTCGGCAGGCCCTGGGTGACTTCCTTGGCGAACGACGGGCCGGTGACGACGGCCAGCGGCACGTCCTCACCCAGCACTTCGCGCGCTACTTCATGCAGGAAGCGGCCCGAACCGGGTTCGAAGCCCTTGGTGGCCCAGGCCACGCCGGCACCGGCCGGACGCAGCGGCGCCAGCGCACGCACGGTTTCACCGAAGGCGTGCGACGGCGTCACCACCAGGATCCAGGCCGCGCCCTCCACCGCCGACGCCAGGTCGGTGGTGGCACGCAGGCTGTCCGGCAGCGGGATGCCCGGCAGGTAACGCGGGTTCTCGTGGCGCTGGTCGATGGCTTCGACCACGGCAGCGTCGCGCCCCCACAGCACGGTCGGGTGACCATGCCGTGCGAGCAGGCTGGCCAGCGCGGTTCCCCAGGAACCGGCGCCCAGCACGGCGATCTTGTCAGCGGTAGTGCTCATCCGTGACGTCGCAGCAGGGATCAGGCGTTGCCGGCCGGCTCGGAGTCAGCCAGCGACGGTGCGTCGCCCTGCTCCTGGCGCTGGCGCAGGGTTTCTGCGTACAGGCCTTCGAAGTTGATCGGCTGCAGGAAGAACGGCGGGAAGCCGCCGGCCTGGATCAGGTCGCTGACCAGCTGGCGCACGTACGGGAACAGGATGTTCGGGCACTGGGTGCCGAGCAGCACGTCGATCGACTGCGGGTCCAGGCCGACCAGGCCGAACACGCCGGCCTGCTTCACTTCGGCCACGTAGGCGGTGCGCTCACCGGCCTGGCAGGTCAGGGTGACGGCCAGTACGACTTCGAAGGCGTTCTCACCCAGGCGCTGCACCTGCTGGTTCAGGTTCAGCTGCAGCTCCGGCTGCACCTGGTCATTGAAGATGGTCGGAGCGTTCGGCGACTCGAAGGAGACGTCCTTGACGTAGATCTTCTCGACGGTGAAAGCGGGGCCGGTGGCGGCATCGACCGGCGCAGCGGCGCCGTTGGTGATCTCTTCGGACATTTCCAGTAACTCCAATGAATGCAATGAAAACGATGGTCGAATTACTGCGATGGGGGCGGCATCAGGCCCATACAAGGCCGGATCCGCCACCTGCGGCAATCAGTTGCGGCCCTTGACCAGCGGCAGCTCGGCCTGCTGCCAGGCGGGAATGCCGCCGTCGAGCACGTAGACCTTCTCGAAGCCGGCCTTCTTCAGTGCCTTGGCGGCGGTTTCCGAGGCGTTGCCGCTGCGGCACACCAGCACCACCGGCGACTGCTTGGCGTTGGCCACCAGCTTGTTGTCCGGGCCAAACGCGCTGGCCTGGGCGTTGCGGCTGCCGGCAATGTGGCCCTTCTCGAAGTCACCGCTGGCCGACAGGTCGACCACCACCGTGCCGCCCGCGTTCATCAGCTGGGTCAGTTCGGCGGGCTTGATGCCCTTGAAGCCCCGGAACAGGCGGCGGATCTCGGTGACGATGATGGCCACGGTCAGGCCGACCAGGGCCGCGGACAGCATCGGGTTTCGGCCTGCAAAGGCCAGCAACTCTTCGTAATTCACTCAGGTCACGGGTCGATTAAGCGGGCGCCGATTGTCGCACAAGCCGGACGCGGCCCGTCACTGCCCCTTCCACAGGTCCGGCAGGCCGGCGGTCTGCCACCAGCGCTTGGCCTCCGGATCCCAGCGCCAGCGCTCGACCACCATCACGGTGCGTTCGGCCTGGGTGTTCTGGTTGATCACCCCGATTTCGACCCGGCGCTCGACCAGGCCGCCTTCCAGCGCCGCGCTGCTGCGCTCGCGGTAGGACGACACGCGCAGCTGCGCGTAGCGGTTGAGCTCGAACTCGGTGGGCGGCTTTTCCTTGCGCTGCTTGGGGTCGAGGTAGCCGATGGCATCGTCCATGCTGCCCCAGCGGATGGTCGCCCCGTAAGCGATCTGGGTCTCTTCCAGCAGCTTGCGCTGCTTGCGGCTGAGGTCGTCGGCCGAGGCTGCGGCGCTGGCCAGCAGCAGGGAGCAGATCAGGAGCTGGATGAGGCGGCGCATCGGTGGTTTCCCCAGAACGTCAGCCTGCCATCCTACCCTTTGGCGAAGGCAACAAAGCGACCGCTGAACTCGGCGGCCGGCTTGCCATCGGCGCCGGGCTGGGTGGCGATGATGCTGATGCGGGCCTTGCGGCGCTGGCGGAAGGTATTCAGGAAGGCATCCCAGCCGCTGGCTTCGGCCGCTTCGGCATGGGCATGCAGGTCTTCGTAGACCGGGGCCAGGTAGCGCAGGTTGCTGTCGGCCACGTAGACCTCGGCATCGTGGCCGGCCAGGCGCAGGCGCAGGCTGACCAGTGCCCAGCCCGACAGGGTCAGCACCGAGGCCAGGCTGCCACCGAAGGCGTTGCCCTTGTCGTTGACGTTGGCGGCCAGCGGCGCGGTGATGCGCAGCACGCCGTCGGCATAGCCGTCGAGCTGGATCTGCATGGCGCGGACCGCCGGCATGCAGTCCAGCACGTCCTGCAGGGCGGCCAACGAGGAAGTCAGGGCATCAACGGACATCGGAGCAGCGACCACGACAACGAAGGGCCCGCATAATGCAGGCAATGGCCGACCATACGATACCCACTGGCGCTGCCGGTTCCGAGGCGGGCTGGACCTTCATTTCGCTGCGCCCGCGGGGCCAGAATGCGTCGCTGCGCCGCGCCGTTGCTGGGCTGGGCGGGCATCTAGTGGCCCTGCCGCCCTGGCGCTTGCAACGCCTGCAGGGCACGCCAGTGGTGCGCCAGCTGCAACGCGCGCTGAACTGCGATCGGGTGGTGTTCACCAGCCCGGCTGCGGTGGCCGCAGCCGCCGCGCTGCTGCCCTTGGCCGACGCGCAGCGCAGCCCCTGGCTGACGGTGGGCGAAGGCACCGCGCGCGCACTGCGGGCAGAGGGCGTTGCCGAGGTGCATGCACCGCAGCGGATGGACAGCGAAGGCCTGCTCGCCCTGCCGGTTCTGGCGCAGGTGCAGGGCCTGCGCATCGGCCTGGTCACCGCCCCCGGTGGACGCGGCCTGATTGCTGCGCAGCTGCAGGCGGCGGGCGCTACCCTCGAACGCGCCGACGTCTATCAGCGCCGTCTGCTGCGCCTGCCGCCCCGTGCGCTGGCCCGGCTGGCGCGTTCAGCGTCCCCCTGGGTGCTTGCGGTCAGCAGTGGGGAAGCGCTTCAGCATTTCTGGCGGCAGATTCCGGCCGCCCTGCAGCGGCGTCTGCGGGCACACGCCAGCATCGTGGTCGCCAGTGACCGGCTGGGTGAACAGGCTCGCAGCCTTGGCCTGCACCGGGTCGTGCGCAGTGCCGGGCCGACTACTGAACAATTGGTCGCCGCTGCACACGCCACGCTCACCGGCCCGGCAGCGACCTGAACAGGGACGTGCGTCACGCTTGCCGCTGCCGTCGGCAACAGTGATGCTGTGCACAACGCGGCCTGCCGGAACCGACTGGCAACACAGCCGACAAGGAAGCCCGATGAACGACACTCCGCCCGCTGCTCCACCCCATCGACCCGTGCGCTGGCTGCTTCCGCTGGCCGGGGTGGTCGTGCTCGGTGCGGGCGGCTATGCCGGCTGGTACTTCTGGCAGCAGCAACAGGAAGAACAGCACGCGCAGGCGCAGACCACCGCCGTGCAGCTGCAGGGCCTGGAAGCCACGCTGGACGCGCTGCGCCGTGACCAGCGCGCGACCAGCCAGCGCCTGCAGGATGCGGCGGCCACCAACCGCGTGCTGCGCGACGAGATGCTGGGCCTCTCGCAGCGCAGTGCACTGCTGGAAGAGAACCTGGCCAAGCTGGCCGACAGCGCCAACCAGGGCCGGCAGGCGGTACAGCGCGATGAGGCCGAGCTGCTGCTGACCCAGGCCGCGCAGCGCCTCAACTACGCCGACGACGTGGACGGCGCGCGCCGTCTGTACGCGCAGGCGGCCACCGCGCTGGCCGATCTGCCCGACAGCGAGGGCCTGAACCTGCGCCAGGCGCTGGTGCAGGAGCGCGACGCGCTCGATGCGCTGGGCGCCGGCCCGCGCGTGCAGTCGCTGCAGCGGTTGGATGCCTTGGCCAGGGCACTGCAGGGGCTGCCCTCGCAGGTACCCGGCAACGCTGCGACCGACACCGCAAAACCGTGGTGGCAATCGACGCTGGCCCCGTTCGTGGACATCACACCGAGCCGCCAGAACGGCCCGCTGACCGCTGCCGAACGCCGCAATGCCGACGATGCACTGCAACTGGAACTGACCTTGGCGCGCGCTGCGATCGAACGTGGCGACCGCGCCGGCCGCGATACCGCATTGGCACGCGTGGAGCACTGGGCACAGCGACGCTGGCCGGATTCACCGGCCCTGCGCGCGCAACGTGCTGAACTGAAGGCCTTGCGCGAGCTTCCGCTGCAGGCCAGCAACGCCGTTCTTGGCAGCACCCTGCAGCAACTGCGCACCCAGACCGACCGGAGGTAGTCCCGCATGAAACCCCTGCAATCCCTGGTCGTGCTGTTGCTGGCCGTGGCCATCGGCGTGGTCGCCGCGCAATGGCTCGGCGCCGATGACCTCAACCGCTTCGGCGAAGTGACCCTGCGCTACGGCGGCTACGACTATCACAGCAACCTGCCGAAGGTAGCGCTGCTGTCGGTGATCGCGGTGCTGGTGCTGTGGCTGCTGTGGAGCCTGATTGCCGCACCGTTCCGGGCCTGGGGCCGCTACCGCCGCAAGCAGGGCCGGGTGCGCCTGATCGACGGCCTGCAGGCCTACGAACATGGCCAGTGGCAGCGTGCCGAAAAACTGCTGGATGGCGCTGCCAAGGATCCGGAAGTGAGCGCGGTGGCGCTGGCCAACGCTGTGCGCAGCGCGCAGGCGCGTGCCGATGGCCCCGCCGGTGAAGCACTGCTGCAGCGCCTGGGCGAAAGCGATGCCACGCTGCAGGCGCTGCTGCGCGCCGAACAGCTGTTGGCGCGCGACCTGCCTGTGGATGCCATCAACGCATTGGACGTAGCCGCGATCCAACCGCTGCCGCCGCGTGGCCTGTGGCTGCGCACCGAAGCGCTGGCGCGTGCCGGCCGCGCACACGAGGCCTATGGCCAGCTGGGTGCGCTGCGCCAGAGCAAGGTGCTGCCGCCGGAATCGAACAGCGAACTGGAGGCACGACTGGCGGCACAGGCGCTGCTGGAAGCGGCCGACGTCAATGCGCTGGCCGCGCAGTGGGAAGCCACGCCGAAGGCGCTGCGCCCCACTCCGGACGTGGTGGGCGCCTATGCCAGCCGCGCGGTGGCACTGAACTGGGACGAGCCCGCGCTGCTGGCGCTGGAGCAGGCCCTGGACCATCGCTGGGACGACGAACTGGTGGCGCTGTATGGCCGCCTGCCGGCCGAGCGCCTGGCCACGCGACAAGCCAACCTGGCGCGCTGGCGCAACGTGCACGACAGTTCGGCCGCGCTGCGCCTGGCACAGGGCCGCGTGGCACTGGGCCAGCAGCAGTGGGATGCCGCCGATGCGTTCCTGCACGAAGCCATCGCCGCGGGCGCCGGTGCACCGGCATGGGAAGCACTGGGAGAACTGTTCGCGCAGCGTGGCGAGCACGCACTGGCCGCGCAGTGCCTGGCCAATGCGCTGCGCCTGCAGCGCGGCGAGGACAGCCTGGAGCTGGTGCGCGGCATTGAAGCGCCGTCGCGGGCCACGGTGGAGGAGCAGCCGATCGCGGTGCAGCCGCCGGTGTATGACGCCCACGAAGAGCGCGACGAATTCGGCAACCCGCGGTTGCCTTAAGCAAGGCTGAGGTGTGCCGACCAACGGTCGGCACCCACCGGAGAAAAAAACGCCGCCCGATGGGCGGCGTTTTTTGTTGTTCGATGGATGCGATCAGCGTTCGACGATCGCCACTACGCCCATGCCGCCAGCGGTGCAGATCGACACCAGCGCGCGGCCACCGCCACGTTCGGCCAGCTGCTTGGCCGCGGTGGCGATCACGCGTGCGCCGGTGGCGGCGAACGGGTGGCCAGTGGCCAGCGACGAACCCAGCAGATTGATCTTGTCCGGGTCGATGCGGCCCAGCGGTGCGTCCAGGCCCAGGCGGTTGCGGCAGTAATCCTCGCTCTCCCACGCACGCAGGGTGCACAGCACCTGCGCAGCGAAGGCTTCGTGGATCTCGTAGATGTCGAAGTCCTGCAACGTCAGGCCATTGCGCTTGAGCATCTCCGGCACGGCCACGGTCGGCGCCATCAGCAGGCCTTCGCCATGCACGAAATCGACCGCCGACACATGCGCGTCGCGCAGGTAGGCCTGCGGTTCGTGGCCGTGTGCGCGCGCCCATTCCTCGCTGGCCAGCAGCACCGCAGCGGCACCGTCGGTCAGCGGGGTGGAGTTGGCGGCGGTGAGCGTGCCACGGCCGGAGACCTTGTCGAAGGCCGGCTTCAGTGTGGCCAGCTTTTCCAGCGAGGTATCCGGGCGCAGGATGTTGTCGCGCTCGACGCCACGGAACGGTGCGATCAGGTCGTTGAAGAAGCCGCGCTCGTAAGCGGCAGCCAGCTTCTTGTGCGAGGACACCGCCCACTCGTCCTGCGAGTCGCGCGAGATGTTCCACTCCTTGGCCATGTCCTCGCAGTGGTCGCCCATGCTCTTGCCGGTGCGCGGCTCGGCCACGCCCGGGAACTCGGGCTTCAGTTCGGAGAACTTGAAGCCGGCGGTGAGCGCACGGATCTTGTCGCCGGTGCTCTTGGCACGGTTGGCAGCCAGCAGGCGCGCACGCAGCTTCTTGCCGTAGACGATCGGCACGTCGGACGTGGTATCGGAACCGCCGCCGATGCCCGATTCGATCTGGCCCAGCGCGATCTTGTTGGCAACGGTGATGATGCTGTCCAGCGAAGTACCACAGGCGCGCTGCAGGGTGATGCCCGGGGTCAGCGGCGACAGGCCGGAGGACAGCGTGGCTTCGCGGCCCAGGTTCCAGTCGCTGGAGTGCTTGATCACCGCCCCCATCGCCACTTCACCGAGCTGCTGGCCGTGCAGGCCGAACCGTTCGACCAGCGCGCCCAGCGTACGGACCGACATGCCGAGGTTGCCGACATCCGAATACGCGGTGTTCTGGCGGCAGAACGGAATGCGGACGCCACCGAGGATGGCGACGGGACGAGCGTTGGGCATGGAGATACCTGGCATGGATGAGGGTGTCTGCAACATGGCCTGCACGACGGAGCAGGCATAATGGAGCCAAGTGTAGCTGCCGCCCTGTGATGGGCCAACCGTGGAACCATGAGCAAACCCGACCCCGCGATGAATGCCCTTGGCGTGCTGGCCCTGGAACTGGCCGGCGGCGAAATCCCCCGCCAGGCGGTACTCAGCGCCGAACAGGCCGGTGAACTGGCCGATCGCGTCGGCCGCGACCTGTCCAAGCTGGTGCCGCAGGTGGCCGAGCTGGACCTGGTGTTCGCCGCCGCCCATTTCGACCCGGCCGAAGTGCTGCGCCCGGGCTGGCCGATCCATCGCCGCCTGGAAGAACTGCAGATGCGCGCCCCGGGCCGCAACCAGGGCCCGCGCCTGCTGGCCTTCGGCACCGACGCCCAGGGTGACGTGCCGCTGCCCTTCCAGGCCGATGCCAGCCTGGTGGGCGGTGGCCTGCGCGTGGTGCCGTTCCTGCTGACCGGCAGCGACGTGGCCACCACCAATGCTGTTGCCAACGCGCTGGAAGAAACGCTGCTGGCCAACGGCATGGCGCATGCCGATACCGCGCTGATGGCGCAGAACACGTTCGGCGCCCGCATCGAGCACGCACGCTACTTCACCGTGAACGACCTGGCCGCGATGATGTCGATGCAGTACGACAACCAGGGCCTGGCCGCGCTGTGGCCGCTGATCGAGACCGCGATCATGGCGCCGGGCGAGGACGAGTGGCTCAACGCCGCGCCCGAGCCCCTGCTGCGTTACACCCACGGCGAGGCACGCATGGCACTGTTCGACCCGGCCGGCTGGTGCGCGCACTACAACCACGGCAACAACGACTGCGATCGCCTGAAAGGCATCTACGAGCAGTTCCTGATGCGCCAGCGGCAGATGGCTGCGGTGCTGGAAGCGCACGGCGTGCCGGTGCTGTTCGTGCACTGCGAAGCCGGGCAGGACGCGCGCGAGCTGCTGGCGCGCTGATCGACGGACGTATTCCGCCGGGCATGGCCCGGCGCTACCTGTACGTTGTGTTGTAGAGCCGAGCCCATGCTCGGTTCAGGCCGCCTGCAGAGCAGCCGAGCGTGGGCTCGGCTCTACAGGCGGCACGTGCGCCTTTACGGGGCCTTCTGGATCACTGCACACGCCAGGCGCGCGCCGGCATTGCCGGTCGGCTGGGTCTTGTAGTCATCCGCATCGGCATGGACGATCAGGCCGCGGCCGATGATGTCGAAGTCATCACCCTTGCCGATGTTCACGTTGCTCGACACCGGGCCGTCGATGGTGGCCACGCCCTTGTCGTCGGCCTTGATGTTGGGCATGTCGCCGCCGTGGTGCGGATCGGTGGCAACGTTGCCGTGATCCTGGTGGCCCGGGTTGAAGTGGCCGCCGGCGCTCATGCCATCCGGCGCGCTGCAGTCACCCTTCTCGTGGATGTGGAAGCCGTGCTCGCTGCCCGGCTTCAGGCCGCTGATCTGGCCGGTCACGTGGACCTTGCCGTCGACCACCTTGAAGGTGACGCTGCCCTTGGCCTCGTTGCCCTGGGTCGGTGCCAGCTCGGCGGTGGCCGAAGCATCGGCAGCCGGTGCGGCGGCCGGTGCCGGTGCGGCAGCCGGTTCAGTGGTGGCAGCCGGCGCCGCCGGCGGGGTTTCCGCCTGCGGCGCGGCGGGCTGCTGGCCGCAGGCCGCCAGGCCCAGCGCGGTGATGGCGGCAAACAGCGAAGTGTGGATCAAACGCATGGAATCTCTCCCTGGATGATGCCTGCAGTGATCAGCGGACAACCCGGATCACGCCACAGGCGATGCGGACGCCGGCATTGCCGGCGGGCTGGCTGCGATAGTCGTCGGCGTTGGCGTGCACGACCAGTGCACGTCCGGCGATATCGGTGGCGGCGCCTCCGCCAAGGGTAACGCCCTTGAGGTGGATATCGACGTTGGCGCGGCCCTGGGCGTCGGCACGCAGATTGTCCATGTCGCCCAGGTGGTGCTTGCCGGTGCCGGCGCGGCCATGCGCGGCGCCACCGGGGTTGAAGTGGTTGCCGGCACTGCTGGCATCCACCGCGCTGCAGTCGCCGCGCTCATGGATGTGGAAGCCGGCCTGCTGCAGGGGCTGCAGGCCACCAATCAGGCCGGTGATGTGCAGGCCACCAGGCTCCACCATCAATGCCAGGCGGCCACTGACGATGCTGGCTGAGGCCGGCGACAGATTGGCCTCGGCCTGTTTCGCGGCGCTGACCACAGTCGGCGGTGGCGGGGTGGGCTCGGCCTTCTTCGGCGCACTGCCACAGGCAGACAGCAGCACGGCGGCGGACAACGGCAGGATGGCAAAGGACAGACGCATCGAAGACTCCTTGCAGGTGACACTACGGACGGCATCGTCCATGAACGATCAACGGTTCGGCAAGCGGGCGCGAGGATCGCGTGCAGGGGCCGTTCAATGGCCCCCGCGGCGGCGCCCGGCGCCCAGCTTGCGGGTAAGGGTATTGCGGCCGAGGCCGAGGCGGGCAGCGGCTTCCGCGCGGCGCCCATGGGTGATCTGCAGCGCGGCCTCCAGCAGCGCATGGTCGACCCGCTCGCGCACCTGCGCATGCAGGCCCTCCACGCCTTCGGCCAGCTGCCGGCGTGCCCACTCGGCCAGCAGCGCTTCCCACTGCCCCGGATCGGCGCCGTGCGCAGGGCTGCGGCGGCCACGCGCGCGATTGAGCGCGGTATCGACGTCGGCCACGCCGATGGTGTCGGCGGCGGCCAGCGCGGCCATCCGCCAGCACACGTTCTCCAGCTCGCGCACGTTGCCCGGCCAGTCGTGTTCGCGCAGCGCCTGCAGGGCGGCGGCGGTCAGGCGCTTCGGTGGCGTGTCCAGCTTGCGTGCGGCGGCGGCCAGGAAGGTGCTGGCCAGTTGCGCGATGTCCTCGCGGCGCTCGCGCAGCGGCGGCAGCTGCAGGCGCACTACATCCAAACGGTGCAGCAGGTCGGCGCGGAACTTGCCCTGCGCGACCAGCCCTTCCAGATCCTGGTGGGTGGCGGCAACCACGCGCACATCGACGCGGATCAGCTCTCGGCCACCGACGCGGAAGAACTCGCCCTGCGCCAGCACGCGCAACAGGCGGGTCTGCAGCGGCAGCGGCATGTCGCCGATCTCGTCGAGGAACAGCGTGCCGCCGTCGGCCTGCTCGAAACGACCGATATGGCGACGCTGCGCCCCGGTGAACGCACCGGCCTCGTGGCCGAACAGCTCGCTTTCCAGCAACTCGGCCGGGATCGCGGCAGTGTTGAGTGCAACGAACGGACCGTGCGCGCGTGGTGATTCGCGATGTAGCGCATTCGCCACCAGTTCCTTGCCGGTGCCGGTCTCGCCGGTGATCAGCACCGCCAGCGGCGCCTGTGCGAGGCGACCGATGGCGCGGAACAGCGCGCGCATCGGCGGCGTATCGCCGACCAGCTGCGGCGGCTGGTCGCTGTGCGTTTCCGCCGCAGGCGTGGGCGCGGCCAGCGCCGGTGCCACTGCCGGCAGCACGCGCTGCGCCAGCGCCACCGCATCGTCCAGGTCGAATGGCTTGGACAGGAACTCATGCGCGCCGCCACGGAACGCACCGGCGGTGCTGGCCACATCGGTATAGGCCGACATCACCACCACCGGCAGCTGCGGCAATGCGGCCTTGAGCTTGTCCAGCAGCACCAGGCCGTCGTCGCCGGGCATGCGCACATCGGTGAACAGCAGCGCCGGCGGTGGGCCTTCGCTCAACGCCTGGAGGGCGGGCGCGGCGCTGTCGAAATCAACGACCTGGTAGCCTGCCTCGCGCAGCGCGGTGCACAGCACGAAGCGAACAGCGCGGTCGTCGTCGACCACCCAGATACGCTGTACGGGGGTGGAAGCATCAGGCATCGCGCGGGGCCTCTTCGGCAGGGGCGGTGCCGTTGGCGATCGGCAGCAGCAAGGTGAACACGGTATGGCCCGGGCGCGAGCGGTAGGTGAGCGTGCCGCGGTGTTCGCGCGCCACCTGCTGGGCCAGCGCCAGTCCCAGACCGGTGCCTTCGGCGCGACCACTGACCAGCGGCAGGAAAAGGTGTTCGGCCAGTTCCTCCGGCACGCCACGGCCATCGTCGGCGATCTCCAGGCGCAGCGCCAGCGTATGCAGCTGTTCGGCGATGCGCACGCCATGCTCCACGCGGGTGCGCAGGGTGATGTTGCCGGCGCCGGCCTGGATCGCGTTGCGCACCAGGTTCCACACCGCCTGGGTGAGGCGGTCGGCGTCGCCGTGGAATTCAGGAATGCTGGGGTCGTAGTCGCGCTGCAGGCGTACCGCCCAACCGGCTTCACTCTCGGCCAGGCGCAGCACGCGTTCCAGCGCGGCATGGATGTTCAGTTCGGCGTGCGGGGCCGCCGGGGCTGGCGACAACAGCTGGTCGAGCAGGCCGTTGAGGCGTTCGATCTCCGAGCCGATCAGCTCGATCAGCTCGCGTTCGCTGGCATCACGCTGGGCCGCGCGCCGGGCCAGCAGCTGGGCGGCCCCCTTCAGCCCCGCCAGCGGATTGCGCAGCTCGTGGGCCAGGCCCTTCAGTGCCGCGCTGAGCGCGCTGGGCAGGGCCTGGGTAGGGTCGAGCCCGGGGAATTCATCGACCGGGTGTGCCTCCAGCAGCCAGCCTCCGTCGTCGCGGCGGCTCATCCAGCCCTCGGCGAAGCGTGGCGCCTCGCCGGGCACCGCCAGCGCCAGCCGGTTCAG
The DNA here is from genome assembly GCF_030291095.1 of Stenotrophomonas sp. 59. Taxonomy (NCBI): domain Bacteria; kingdom Pseudomonadati; phylum Pseudomonadota; class Gammaproteobacteria; order Lysobacterales; family Lysobacteraceae; genus Stenotrophomonas; species Stenotrophomonas sp. 59. Next base: position 150,068 of record NZ_CP127408.1, on the reverse strand, counting down.
GCGCAGGCTGTCGCGCTCGTCGCGGGCCAGGAAATGGGCCAAGGCCTCGCCCTGCACTTCCAGCGCGGCGAGCGGCTGGCCCAGCAGGCGGCGCCCGCTGACGCCCAGCCAGCGGCCAAAGGCCGGGTTGCAGCCGATGATGCGGCCGTCGGCCCCGGCCCAGGCCAGCGGCGTGCCAAGGGCATCGAGGGAAGGCGGGGGTGCGGGGTCGGACATTGCACCAATGTAGTGCAAAACGGGGGTCCAGCATCAGATCGCATCGAATGCGTCGCCAGTCGTCGCGCCCGGGAATTACGCGCCATGCTTGCCTGAAGGATACTAACGCCTTACGATACTATCGTCATACGTTATCAACATGCCGATCCAATCATTTGCCTGCAAACGTACGCAGGCACTGTTTGAAGGTCATCGCGTGCAGAGATGGCGCCACATTGAAGCTGCCGCGCTGCGAAAGCTGGCCATGCTCAACGTGGCAGCTGATCTGCGGGATCTGCGTCTGCCGCCAGCGAACAGACTGGAATCGCTGCATGGGGACCGGCGCGGCCAGTACAGCATCCGCATCAATGACCAGTTCCGGCTGTGCTTTGTCTGGTCTCGGGAAGGACCTGCCGAGGTCGAAATTGTCGATTACCACTGAAGGAGTCGCGCGAGTGCGAACCGCCCCCTACCCTGCTCCCGGCGAGATCCTGTTGCATGAATTCCTGGAGCCTCTGGGCATCACCCAATACCGGCTGGCCAAGGCAATTGGCGTCTCACAACGCCGTATCGGCGAGATCGTCTCCGGCGATCGCGCAGTCACTGCGGACACCGGGCTGCGCCTGTCCCGCTACTTCGGCGTTTCCGACAAGTTCTGGATCGGCCTGCAGGCCGACTTCGATGCCGCGATGACCAAGGAAAAGCTGGCCGACGTGCTAGCTCGGATCCAGCCGTACGACGCAGCTGCGTGAGCCATGATCCGGGGTCAGAGCCCTTTCCGTTCGGAAAGGGATCCGACCCCGGCTGGGGCAGCGTTACACCGGGTAACCGGTCGCCAGCCGCGCCTTCTTCCAGGCGCTTTCGAACTCGCGCGGGGAGATCTCGTCGTCCTCGTCGAAATCGAGGAAGGACACCGGCTGGTCGGCCAGCGGGAAGCGGTCATCGCTGTGCGCGTGTTCATCGGCCCACACAGCCGTCGTGCCGTAGATCTCCACCTGACGGACGATCTTCTCGCCGCGGGCTTCCATCAGCACGTTGCCCTTGCCCAGGCCCGATTCGGCCCAGTGCTTGTAGTACTTCTTTGCGGCGGACTTCGCGCCGGATTTTGCGTTGTGCTTTGCGTAGGTCATTGCAGGGGTCCTGGCCGCAGGCGCGGCCGGAAAGTTCGGAATGACGCCATTATCAGGCATCCGGGGGTCAGAGCCCTTTCCTTTGGAAAGAGATCCGACCCCTGCTGGATCAGTTCGGCAGAGGCACGCCCTTCGGCCACAGCATCCAGATATTGCCCTTCTGCTTCATGTCACCGGCCAGCTTGCCGGCGGCATCGCCGCTGCCCCAGTACAGGTCGGCGCGCACTTCACCGGCGATGGCGCCGCCGGTGTCCTGCGCGGCCACCGGGCGCACCACCGGGGTGCCATCCGGGCGCGTGGTAGACAGCCACAGCAGGCTGCCCAGCGGCACCACGGTACGGTCCACCGCCACGCTGTAGCCGGCAGTGAGCGGCACGTTCAGCGAACCGCGCGGGCCTTCCGGGCTGTCCGGGTTGCGCACGAAGAACACGTAGCTGGGATTGCTGCGCAGCAGTTCCGGAACGCGCGCGGGATTGGCCCGGGCCCAGGCGCGGATCGCGTCCATGGTGACGTCTTCCTTCTTCAGCTGGCCCTGGTCCACCAACCAGCGGCCGATGGCGCGGTAGGGGTGGCCGTTCTGTTCGGCGTAGGCCAGCCGCACCTGCTTGCCATCGGCAAGGCGCACCCGGCCGGAGCCCTGGATCTGCAGCAGCTGCAGGTCCATCGGGTCGGTCAGCCAGGCCAGCACTGGCGCCTTGGCGCCCTTGGCCGCGATGGTACCGGCGTCGTCGTAGGGCTTGAGCACCTTGCCCTCAACGCGACCACGCAGGCGCTTACCCTTCAGTTCCGGGTAGAGGCTGTCCAGCTGCACCACGATCAGATCGTCGGGCGTGCCGTAGACCGGCACCGTCGCCTTGTCGGTGCGGGTGAGGCTGCCGGGGTAGATCGGCTCGTAGTAGCCGGTGATCAATCCGTCGGCCTGGTGGCCACCGGCACGCAGCGCGTAGACATCGAGGTCGCGCTGCAGGAACTGGCGGATCGCGGCCGGATCCTTGTCTGAAACCGCAGCGGCCGTGGCGCAGGGTTTGGCCCAGACGGCATCGTTCTTCAGGCGGGTGCAGCTGCTGCGCCAGGCAACGAAACCGGCCTGCAGATCGGTATCGGAGACCGGGGGCAATGCGCTCCATGTGGCCTTGGCGTAGGTGGCCGCAGGCGGTGTGACGGCCGTCGACCCTTCGGATCCGGTGCGGGGGGCGGTGGTGGAGCAGCCGGCGAGCACGGCCGCTGCCAACAGAGTCCAGTGCTTGCGCTTGAAGAAGGTGGCGGAATCGATCATGCCGCCATGGTGGAGTGCCGGCCGCTGGGCGGCAACCCAGCGCCTGGTCAAGCGTTCATGCGCGGAGTCACGGCGTCTGCAGCAGCAGCGAATGCAGGATGCGGGCGTCCTCGGCATCCAGCGTCTTCGGCAGGTCGTCGCGGCCACGGAAACGGCGGTGGAAGGCGGCGACGGTGGCTTCGCGGTTGTCCAGTGGATAGCCGAAGCGGGCCAGCGCATTCCACGCGTCGAAGCCTTCCGGTGCCGCGCCGTCGGCGGCGCGCGGCCACACCCCGAAGCCGGCCTCGGCCAGCTGCTGCCAAGGGAAGAAGCGGCTCGGATCCTGCTTGCGCGTCGGCGCCAGGTCGGCGTGGGCGATGACCTGGCGCGGCGGGATGTTCAGGCGGGTGGTGAGATCGCGCAGCAGCACGACCAGCGACTCGATCTGCGCCGGGGTGAACGGGCTGCGGCCATCGTTGTCGAGCTCGATGCCGATCGAGGCCGAGTTGAGATCGGTGATGGTGCCCCAGCGCCCGGCACCGGCGTGCCAGGCACGGCGCTCATCGGCGACCAGCTGGTAACGATGGCCATCAGCACCGATCAGATAGTGCGCACTGACCGGCCCACCGCTGTTGGCGGTACGCAGCGTATGCAGGCTCTGCTGCACCGACTTCTGCTCGGTGTGGTGGATGACGATGATGACCGGCGTGCGCGCGTTCTGGTTGGGTGACGGCACCCAGGTGGCGAGCGGGTTGTGCTGCACGGGCGCAGTAGCGGTGCAGGCCGCCAAGGCCAGCGCCAGCAGTGCGGAAACCAGAAGGCGGGGGCTGATCATGGGCAGATTGTAACCATGGACTGCGGCCGTCGTTCGACCCCACGCGCCGAACGACACCACCGATGGCCCCGCTGTCCGCATGGGAACAGCGGGGACGGATCAGGCCAGCGCCCGGCCAGCCGGCGTGCCGCTCAACCTCGGAAGAACGACAGGTTGTACAGGAACAGGCCCCAGACCACGATCGCGAGTGGGAGCTCGAAAAACGCGAAACGGTGCCGCAACGCCATCCGGATGAACATCACCACGGTCAACAGGGGCTGCCCGAAGAAGCAGACCCAGAAGAGCACTTCTACGCCCGGCAAAGCGGATAGCTCGTAGATTCCGAGGGAATTGTCAGTGTTCCGATTGAAGGTGACCGCTCCCCAAAGGACGAGCAGGAAAAGCCAGGTCAATGCACTGACGCTCGACAGAAGCTTGACCCACCACTTCGTTACCTTGATTGCGCCGCGCATGTTCATTACCTACCGAGTTGATTGAACCTGTTCCAATCAATGATGGGTGCAAATGGCCCCTGCGGCCGCCCCTCATTGTAGATGTCCCCCAATTTGGAGTTGACTGCCTTTGTGGCAGGCGTCCATTGGCAGAGGATCCCGCAGTCGCCGATCGGCGCATTCACCAGCCCGGATGTCCTGGCAGTGGTGTAGAAGGCCGCCGCCGTATCAAGGATGGCCTTCTGCCGCTCCGGCTCGGCCTCCAGCGTCACCCTGCGTGCCAGATCCTGCACGTACGACGAGTCACGCAGCGACGTGGACTTGTAGGATCCGGTCGCGGCTTCGTAGATCGCCAGGCTGTAATTCACATACGCCTCGGGATGGGCTTTCGGGCTGTCCGGATTCGGGCCGAAGAGAGAGGGGACAAGATGACCGTACACCGGATTGAAGTGCTTTCCTTCCGTCGTGACATGTGCAAACGAATCCCCCATCGCGTGCAGGGCACGCTGTGTTTCCGGATCGCGGAGGATCCGCTTCTTCTCCTCCGGGTTGTTTTCGTTCTTCTTGATCGCAGCCACGATCTCGCCAACCTTGGCGGTCCAGTACGCCTGTACGACCTTGACCTTCTCGGGATCACTCAGTCCAGTAAGCAGGTGGTTGTACTGCTGCGGCATGCTCGGATCCTTGCCACCCCTGATGTTTTCATCGGTGATTGCATTGCGCGAATCGGTGTCTGGAGCCCATGCTGCCAGTGCCAATGCGCGCGCATCCTGCTCCTTGACGCCGGCGAGATAGAGGACGACCGCCATCGTCGAATAGTGGCCCACCTCCTCCCAGTTGTTTTCCAGTGCATTCTTCGCAGCTTCGCTACCGGCGGCACTGCCTGCCAGGCCCCCCTTGAGGGACCCGATGATCGCTCCACCCGCTCCGACAATCGTACTGACGACATCCTTCTCTGCGGCGGTCAGATCCTTGCTGTCCTTGCCGTACATCAGCTTGGAGAGCGCGGGCGCAATGGCCTCTGCCCCCCCGGCCGCGATTGCACCTACGAGTGCGTTCTTGTCTCCCGCAGAGGCAACCGCCGCGCCCAATAGGGCGTGCGTCAGCAGATGGGTGGCGCTTCCTTCTTCGCCTCGATTGCCACCATCCACCATGTTGCGTATGGCGTTCTCCTTGAAGTACTGCCCGATCTGGTAGGACAGCACAGGAGCCAGAGTGCCGGCTGCGATGCTGCCAGCCCCACCTGCGCTTCCGGTCAGGCCGCCGCTGATTGCACTCACCATCACGCCGGCCTTCTTCAGGCGCTCGATCTCCTGCTGGGATTGGACAACCGTCATGATCAGGATGTCACGTTCCTCGGGACTCAGGCGCGAGCTGAGCTCAGGATTGTCCAAGGTCGCTTTCGCGTCCTCCTTCTGCTGCTTCATCACGTCGATGGCGGCATCCATGTCGGCACGGATCCGCTGCGCGGTCGCGGCCACCGTCCCCATCGCAGATGCCATCGCCTGCTGGTCCGCCAGCAGCTTGTTGGTGTCAGGCAGGGCATCCAGCGCGCGGTGCGCCGCACTGGCGTCGATATTGATACCCAGCTCAGCTGCCGTGGTCCGGGAACCGCCGATCGTGATGTTGCCCTCGGTCAACGTGGCATGGGTGGTGCTGCTGTCACTACCCTTTTCGCTCATCGGTACGCCCGGTGAGCCGTGCGGTGTCGTGGTACCCGGTATCGGGGTCCAGTTGTTGACCGCCCCGCCAGCGCCGCCACTGATGCTTCCCGAACTGGCCTTGTAGTCCATTTCGTTCTTCAAATCGGTGAAGGTCAGGGTCTGTGCGGTCAACTGACTGTTGGCCGCGCTGGTGCTGGCGATCGCGCCACCCACCAGGTTCACGTGGCCGGCATCGACGTGGTAGCCGCCATTGCCGGCAAACAGGCCGCTCTGCTGGCCGACGCCCTGATAGCTGCCGCTGGCCTTGCCGGAACTGACGTTGCCGTCGGCATTCCACGCGGTGCCGAACGACACCTGCACGCGGCCACCTACCTGGCTGTTCTTGGACATGCTCTCGGCGACGTCCTGCAGCGATTCGATGGTCAGCGTGCCACCGGTCTTGACGTCGATGCGGTCGGCGGTGGCGGTCGCGCCGCGAAGGGTGGTATCGCCCTCGGCCTTCATCGAGATGTTCTTGCCGGTCAGCGTGGTGTTCTGCCAGGTGCTGCTCTCGGCATTGGACTTGCTGCTGCCCACACTCGCTTCGGCATAGACGTACACGCCGGTCTGCGCACCCACCGCAACACCCACGCCGACTTCGGCGCCGGCATTGCTGCTCTTGCTGCGGTCGGCCACATGCGCCTTGCCCGCTTCCAGCAGGATATCGCCGGCCGAATCCAGACTGAGCGTGTTACCTGCACTAAGATTGCCCTGCACCACGTGGATGTCGCCACCGGTACTGGTCAGGTTGACGTTGCCGCCGCCCTGGATGGTGGAGCCGCGCGAGACCTGGCTGCTGCCATCGGCACTGCTGCTGGAGGTCTTGAAGCCCACTCCCGCCTCCGCACTGAGCAGCGTGCCACCACCAGCGCCCTTGGCCATGCCTGCGATCGCACTGGCCGACTGGTAGGCATTGGCGCCAGCGGCCAGGCCCTGCATCTGCTGCAAGCGACCGTCGGACTTGCGCGCGGCATCGACATTGTTGAGCAGATCGATCAACGGCGATCTGACCCGCGCGAAGGCACCGATCTTCAGGTCCTTGTCGCTCTGCGAGTAGTGGCCACTCTCGTCGGCGGTCAGCAGTTCGATCTCGGCGGCAGTGATGTTCACATCCTTGGCCGCGATCACGTTGCTGGCAGTCTGCGTGTACTTTCCACCCGCGGTGAGGTTGACGTTGCCGCCGAGACTGCCAACGGTGCTGGCCACCTGCGAGACCTGCGCGCTGTCATCGCGATGCTGCTCGCGATGCCAGCCCGAGAACTTCTCGGTATCGGAGATCTGCACGGTGCCGATCGCCTTGCTGTCCGAGCGGTTGGCATTGCTGACCGTGTCCTGCCCGCTACGGATCGTCAGGTCGCCCGCAGCGCGGATATTGACGTCCTTCTCGGCGGCGATGTTGGCGGCGGTCAGGCGGATATCACCCTCGGTGGTGGCCATGCGCACGCCTCCACCCACCGACAGCTGGGTACCGGTGATGGTGTCGCTCTGTCCGGCGCCATCGCTGCGTGAGTTGTTGGTGCCGAACGGCAGGCCTGCCGAGTTGGTGGCGATACCCCAACCCTTGCCACGACTGTCGCTGCCGCTGCGCTCGGTGTTGTGCGCCACGTCGAACACGATGTCCTTGGTGGCCAACAGCGCGGCGTCACCCTCGGCCGACATCTGCGCACCCTGGCTGGTGATCGAGCCGCCATTGGCGATCAACGTGAGATTGCCTCCCGCATTGAGGTTGCTGACCCGGGCCTCACTGGTGGAGTGGCTCTGGTTGCTGTTCGAGCGCTGGCTGCCGGCCGTGATCGCCGGCAGCACCGCCGCCGACACGCCGGCCGCCACGCCTTCAGCGGTACGCGTGATCCGGCCCATCATCGTGCCACTGTCGGCCATGCCGTCGGTGGCGTTGTCGCGTGCGGTGCGATACGCCTTGGCCGGGTCGTAGGTGACGCCCACCGAGAACCCGCTGGACTTGCTCGACTGGCTGGCCTGGGTGTCCACCGTGTCCTGGCGGGCAAGCAGGTTGATGTCCTTGCCGACCAGGGTCAGGTCCTTGCCTGCGGCCACGTCGGACGCGGCGATCGTCAGCTGGTTGCCGGCATTGATCAGCACGTTGCCGTCGCGCGAAGCAATCGCAGAGCCGACCTGGGTGGTCGACTGCTCGGCCATGCTGTTGCTGTTCTTCGAGCTGCCGTAGCCAATGGACGCGGTGCCGTTGGAGAAGCCGCCAGTGAAGCCGGACTTCTTCCTGCTCTGGCTGGACTCGCTGCTGTGCTGATCCTCTGCGGAAGCGATCAGCACATTGTTGCCGGCAGCCAGAGTCACATTGCCGGTGGCATCGATGACCGCACCGACCGCGGTCAGATCATGGCCCGCGTTGACGTTGACCGCCTTGCCCTGCAGCGCGGTGCCGATGGCATAGCTGTCGCTGCTCTCGGCATGGCGGGTGGTGGTGGTGCTCGACAGGGTTTTCTTTTTCTTGTCGTAGCTGTCCAGGCTGAAGTCATGCGTTTCGTTGGCCGAAAGCAGGTTGACGTCGCGACCGGCCGCCACGCTCAGCGTGCCATCCGAGCTGGCGACCTGGGTTGCAGTCAGGTTGATATCGCGGTTCGCCCTCAGCACTACATTGTCGCCAGCCTGCAACTGGCTGCCACGCACGGCCTCGTCGCTCTGGCTGATCTGCAGCGAGCTGCGCTTGCCACCGGCACTGAAATCACTGCTGCGGCTGTCCACCAGCACCTGGCTGTTGATGTCACCACCGGCCTGCAGGGCCATGCCGCCATCTGCCTTGATGCGGGTTGCGGCCAGGTTGATGTCCTTGCCCGCGGCCAGCACCACATCGCCAGCGCCCTCAATCGACGTCACCGCATGCGTGGTCTGGCTGTTGCTGGTGTGATTGCGGTTGTTGTGGTTCAGCGCACTGCTCTGGCCCAGCGTCTGCGCGCCCAGGTCCAGGTTGCCACCAGCAGCCAGCTGGGTGATGCCATGCGTGCCGGCATTGCGGATCTCCGCCGCCTTGAGGCCGATGTCACCGCCAGCCACCACCGACAGCACGCCTTCGCCACCGGGATTGGTGACATACAGGCCGGCTACGCGATCCAGCGTGGTCTTCTGCTGCGACAGGCGATCGCCCTGGTCCTTCCATTCCGTGGTGGTCGAGGCCACGGTGATGTTGCCGCCGGCCTTCAGTGCGAGCGCATCGGTGGCCTTGACGGTACTGCCGATGATGTCGATGTCCTGCCGCGCCGACAGGCCCACCTGGGCACCACTGATCTGGCCACCGGACAGGTTGCGGATGTTGCCGGCGTCGATGCTGACCAGCTGCCGGCCCGCAATCGTGCCGCTGTTGACCAGGTCGCCGCGCAGCTTGACGTCCACCTCCGCGCCGGCCAGCAATGCACCGTCGTTGCCGAGGTCGCCCGGCATCACCCGCAGGTAGACCTGCGGCACCAGTGCGCGCACCACCGAGCCATCGGCCAGGGTGACGTCCTTTTCCACCAGCCAGACGATGTCGCTGGTCAGGCGTGCCATCTGCTCGGCGGTCAGCGCCACGCCGGGGCGCAGGCCCCATTCGCTGGCGACCGTGGCACCGGCCTCCAGCAGCGCGCGGTACTGCTCTTCGTCGCTGGCGTGGCCGGTAAGGAAGCGGCGGCCGGTGAGTTCGCCGATCTGCTCGCGCACCAGCTTCTGCTCGTAGAAGCCATCGCCCAGGCGCTTCTGCGTCTGCGAGGGCTCAAAGCCTGCCCGCTGCAGCAGGTAATCCGAGCTGAGCCAATCGCGATAGCTGGCAAAGCGCGGGTCGGTTTCCACGATGTGGTTGCCACGGTTGGCATCTACATTGAACAGGCTGGCGGTGGGTGCACTGGCATTCGGGCTGGTGGTGACCACCACGCGCGGATCAGCACCGGATGTCGTCGTGGCCTGCTTGCCATCCACTGCGGCATTGCCACCGCTGCCGGCATGCTCTCCGGCGCGCACCGCCGCCGGGCCGTTGGCATTGGCCTGCCCGGCCTGGGCGGCACTGATGTCCTGCGCCGTGCCAGCACCAGCCCCGGCGTTGCCGGCCTGGCCGGGGCCCTGGGCACCCGCCGCATCCGCGCGCACGCCGTCGGTCTGGGCGACCGCCTGCTGATGACCACCGTTGGCTCCCTGCGCCGCGCCAGCGGTGCCCGGCCCCTGTGCGTCCACGCTGCCCGCACCCTGGCCTGTGCTCTGGCCGGGCCCCTGCACGCTGCCCGCGCCGGGGCCGACCGCACCTGCACCGCGGCCGTTGGTATCCAGCTGCGCGGTGCCCTTGCCACCACCGGCGTTGGGGTTGCTGCCCCCGTTGTTGTCGTTGCGCAGGTTGCCGACATCGATGGTGAGCTTGCCACCGGCGGTTATCGACGAACCCAGCGCACCGGTCTTCTCGGTGATCGGTGCCGCCTTCCAGCGGCTGGAGGAGCCACCGTAGGTGATGGACTGGTTGTCGAAGGTGCTGGTACGGGTCAGCTGCTCGGCAGCATTGATCACCTCGGACTGATCGCGGTTCAGGCCGACGATGGCCAGGTCGCGACCCGCGGCGATGTTGGCGAAACGGTTCTCCAGCCGATCGGTGCTGATCCGCATGTTGCCGCCCGCGTTGATCACGGCGTTGTTGCCTGCCGAAACCACCACGTCTTCCACGGTGGTGCGGGTGGCAATGCGGGTCTTCTCGTTGCCGCTGGTCTCCTGCGGGTGACGCTGCATGTTGATCAGCGTCGCGTCCGGATTGTCATAGTCCGGATAGGTGATGAGCTGCACGCAGGTGGTGGTACAGGTGCCGTAGGCGTTGTTGTACCGGAGTGTATCGGTCACGTACTCGATCGGCGGCGAACCCGGACCACGGGTCGCCAGATCGCGGAAGGGATCTTCCGCGCCCGCGCCGAGCTGATCGGGATTGTTGCGGTTGTCGGCACGGCCGACGTAATAGATCGTGACGGTGCCGTCCTGTACGTTCAGGCGTTCACGTGACGCGCGTGCGCCATGCACGCCACCGCGGGCGAACGCATAGGCGCTGGTGTTGCTGGACAGCCGGATCACCGCTTTGCGGATCTGCTGGCCATCCGGAGTGACGTAGGGGGTGTCTTCGAGGATGTCCGCCGGATTGAGGTAGTAGATCTCATACGGCTGGTAATTCGAGGTAGCGCGGAAATCCCGGTTGTTGTTGTTGGCGTTCTTGAACCAGCCGGGTTGTTCCAGCCGCACCGGTGCATGCACGGTGGTGACCTTCTCCACCACCACGTTCTCGCGGATGTTGTTCACCGCCAGCGCGGACAGGTCCAGGTTGCCGCTGACCTCGATGGTGGAGCCGATGTTGTCGACCTTCTGCGCGCTGCCTACCGCGCCCAGACCGTTCAGGGCACCGCCGATGGCGGCGTCGCCATCGCTGAAGATCAGGCTCTTGCCGCTGTTGGTCAGCGTGCCGACGCCGAGGTCCAGGCGCTGGCGTGCAGCGATGGTACCTGCACGGTCCACGCCACCGATGTTGGCTGCCACGTTGTTGAGCGAGCCCGCCTGGATGGCGACGCGGTCACCGTAGATGCGGCCGCTGCCGATGTTGTCGACGGTCGCAGCGGTGATATGGGTGACGTTGCCGTCCAGCAGGCCGTAGTTGACCAGTGCGCCGCCCGCTGCAAGGCGGGTCAGGCCGATGCTGCTGATCTCGCCGGTGGAGGCGTTGGTGATGTTGCCCGCATTGATGTTGACGTTGGCGCCGGCCAGCTTGCCGGTGTTGTCCAGGTTGCCCTGGATGGACAGGCTCAGCGTGCCGTTGGCCACCATCTCGCCACGGTTGGTGTGGCTCTGTCCCAGCTCCAGGGTCATGTCACCCTGCGACATCAGCCGGCCGTCACCGATGATCTCGCGGGTGCGGAGGGTTTGCTGCCTGCCGGCCACCAGGGTGCCGCCGCTGTTGACCAGGGTATCGGCGCGGACGTCGGAGCTCAGGGCCGCCGACACCAGGCCACCGCTGTTGTCCAGGCGCTGGTTCACCTGCAGCACGAGGTTGTCGGCAATCACCTGGCCGTTCTGGTTGTCCAGGTTGCCGGTGGTTACCTGCAGGGTCTTGCCCTGCAGCCCCAGTGCAGGACCATTGCCCGGGCTGAGCGTATTGCGGTTGTCGACATGGCCGGCCTGCAGGTCGAGGCGGCCGGTCGCGGCCACCAGGCCGCCACTGTTGAGCAGCGCACCCTGCAAGCCGATGTCGGCATTGCCGCCGGCGGTCACACTGCCACCGGTATTGGCCAGCTGCTGCGCGCGCAGCAGCAGGTCGGCCGCACTCACCAGCGAGCCGCCGCCACTGTTGTCGATGTTGGTGGCCTGCACGTCGGCACCGGCCTTGGCGGACACCGCGCCACCACGGTTGTCGAGATCGCCGCTGTGGATCTGCAGCGTGCCGCTGCTGACGATGCCGTTGCCATTGGAACTGGCATTGATCAGCCGCTGTCCGGCGGTGTTGATGCTGAGGGCTGCCGCCGACTGCAGCAGGCCGCCGGTGTTGTCCAGGGCACCGCTGCGCAGCTCTGCGTTTCCGGAAAGGCTGGCAATGATGCCGCTGCGGTTGTCCAGCGCCTGGCCGCGGGTATCCAGCTGCAGGTCGTTGGCGATGATCCGGCCGCTGTTGTTGTTCAGGCCGCTGGCCGAGACCTGCAGGTGCTTACCAGCTTGGACCAGGCCGCCCTGGTTGCGCAGCGCATCGGCGCTGGTCAGCTGCATGTCCTGACCAGCAGCCACGGTGCCACCGTCGTTGTTGATGGACTGAGCCTCGGTCAGCAGTGCGCCTCCGGCGGACAGGGTGCCCTTGTCGCTGTTGTCGAGCAGGCCGTCGACGCGCACGGTCAATGCGCTGTTGCCATCGCTGTGTACGATGCCGCCGCGATTGTCGAACGCGCCTGCTGTGAGGGTAGCGTCTCCTGTGGTCAGGATGCGGCCACCGCGATTCTCCAGCGCGTGGGTGATCGCCAGGGTGCTGCTACCGCCGCCAGCAGCCTGGATCGTGCCCCGGTTGTTGAGCAGCTGCGCGCTGCGCAGATCCAGCGCGCCATTGCCGGCAAGCGTGCCACCGCTGTTGTCCAGCCTCTCGCGCGCGGACACCTTCAATGCATCGCTGCCAGAGGCGATGATCGAACCGCCCGCGTTAAGCAACGTGCCGGTATCGACCGCGATGCGGGTCGCGGACAGCGTGCCATCACGCAGGTCAGTGGCTTCGCCGGTCAACTGCAGGGCGCCATTGCTGAGCAGCTTGCCGCCCTGGCCATTCAAGGTGTGCGCGTTGATGGCCAGCATGCCGGTGCCAGCCTGCTGCACGGTGCCGCCGGCATTGCCGAACACTGCACTGGTCAGTGTCAGGTCGCCATTGCTGGCGATCAGGCCGTTGCCACCGTTGTCCAGTGACGTGGTGGCCTGCACGGTGCTGGCCTGCGTGCCCGTCGCCAGCAGCTTGCCGTTCTGGTTGTCGAAGCGGTCGGCGTTGAGGGCGAAGTGATCGGCAGTGAGGGTGGCGCCGCGATGGTCCACGGTCACCGCATCCAGCTGCAATCCGCCTGCCGTGGCGATGCTGCCGCCAGCGCCGTCCAGCTGGGTGGCCTGTACGGTCAATACGCCCTTCCCCGCATGGACGATGCGGCCCGCGGCATTGACCAGTTGCCCGGCATCGACACGCAGGTTGCCTGCATTGCTGGCGAGGGTGCCGCCGCCGTTGTTGAAACGGCCGGTGACGGTGATCCGGCTGTCGGACGTACCTGCCGAGCTCAGGGTACCGCCCGCATTCGACAGCGAACCGGCGCTGATCTGCTGCGCACCGTTGGCAGCGATGGTGCCGCCGTCATTGCCCAGCGCGCCGCGTACCTGCAGCGACATCGCCTGGTTGCCGGTAGCATTCAGCGTACCCCCCGTGTTGTCCAGCTGGCCGGCCTCGATGCTGACCTGCTGCGCGGCCGTGGTGCCCGCACTCAGATCGACGGTTTCGCCCTTCAGTTGCAGCTCGCCATTGCTGACGATGCGGCCGGCATGACCCTGCAGCGTGTCGGCATCGATCTGCAACAGGCTGTCGCCCGCCTGCTCGATGCTGCCGGTGCGGTTGTCCAGCGAAGCCGCTGCCAGCTGCATGCCCGCGCCGCTGGCAATCACGCCCTTGTTGCTGTTGTCCAGCAGGCCATCGGCCTTTACCACCAGGCGTGCTGCGCTGTGCAGCGTGCCGCCCTGGTTGTCGATGCTGCCTGAGGTGATGCCGAGCCCACCGTTGGCCAGAATGCGGCCGCCACGGTTGTTGAGGTCCTGGCCGATGCTCAGCTGGCTCGCTGCGGTGCCGGCGGACTGCAGCGTACCGCCAGCATTGACCAGCACGGCGCTGCGCAGGTCCAGCCCACCGTTGCTGGATACGGTGCCGCCGCTGTTGTCGATGCGTTCGCGCGCGCTCAGCCGCAGCATGTCGCTGCTGGTCGCGGTAAGCGTGCCGCCGGCGGTGATCAGGGTGCCGGTATCCACCTCGATCCGCTTGGCCGAGGTCACACCTGCGCGCAGGTCGGTGGTGGTGCCCTTGAGCAGCAGGCTGCCATTGCTGACCAGCGTGCCGCCCGTACCGTTGAGCGTTCCAGCATTGATCGACAGCACGCCTTCGCCAGCGTGCTGCACGGTACCGCCGGCATTGCCGAACACCGCCGCCTGGATGTCCAGGTCGCCATTGCTGGCCAGCAGGCCACCCTCACCGTTGTCCAGGCTGCCGACCACGTCGATCCGGCTGCCCTCCGCACCCGTCGCCATGACCTTGCCGGCGCGGTTGTCGAATGACTTTGCGTCCAGCGCGATGCGCTCGGCCTGCAGGGTGGCGCCGCGATGGTCCACGTTGCCCGCCTGCAGGGTGATGGCGCCCGCGCTGGCGATGGTGCCGCCCTGGCCATCCAGTTGCCCGGTGCGCAGCAGCAGGCCCTGGCTGCCGGCATGGCTGAGCGTGCCCTTGACGTTGGCCATGCTGCCGGCGTCGATCTTCAGCGCCGCACCATTGCTGGCCAGCACGCCGTTGCTGTTGTCGAACAGGCCGTCGATGCGCAGCTCAGTGGAGGCGCTGCCGGCCGAACTGAGCGTGCCGCCACGGTTGGAGAGCTCACCGGCTTCGATGTGCTGGGCACCGTTGCTGGCAATGGTGCCGGCGTCGTTGGCCAACCGGCCGCTGACCTGCAGCGCCAGCGTCCCGCTGCCGGTGGCGCGCAGCGCACCCGCACTGTTGTCCAGGCTGCCGGCCACGATGTCGAGCTGCTCGGCCGCCACGGTACCGCCGCGCAGGTCCAACGACCCGCCCTGCAGAGACAGCGCGCGGGCGGCACCGATGGTGCCGCCCTGCCCTGACAATGTTTCCGCCTCGATGTGCAGGTTGCCGTTGGCAGAGATCGAGCCGCTGCGGTTCTCCAGCTGTGCAGCCCGGATCGCAGAGGCCGCTTCACCGGCTGCAATCAGCTTGCCATGGTCGTTGACGAAGCGCCCCGCGCGCACGTCGATGGCGCCATTGCTGCCCAGCGTTCCGCCGGTGTTATCGAGCAGGCTGCGGGCCTGCAGCTGAAGGGGCTGGGCGCCCAGCGCGCTCAACTGACCACCTGCCGTGATCACGCTGTCACCATCGATACTGATGCGTTGCGCCGTCGTGGTGCCGTCGCGCAGATCGATGCTGTCGCCCTGCAGGTCCAGCGAACCATTGCTGAGCAGGGTGCCACCGGCACCGGTCAGGTCCTGCGTGGTGATGGCCAGGCTGCCGGAGCCGGCCTGCTGCACGGTTCCCCCGGCATTGCCGAAGGTGCGCGCATGGATGTCCAGGTTGCCGTTGCTGGCGAGGGTTCCGCCATTGCCATTGTCCAGCGTGCCCTGCACGCGCAGCGTATTGCTGCCGGTGCCAGTGGCGACGATGCGTCCGCCCCGGTTGTTCCACCCGGCTGCAGTGATGTCCAGTTGCGTGGCGGTCAGCGACGCGCCCTGATGATCGACCTCGGCCGCGGTGAGCTGCAGTGCGCTGGCGGTGGCGATCTGTCCCTTCGCCCCGTCCAGGCGCCCGGTGTCGATGACCAGGCCGGCGGTACCTGCATGGCTGAGCGTGCCACCTGCGTTGATCAGGGTGCCGCTCTGCAGCTGCAGGTTGCCAGCATTGCTGGCAATGCTGCCGCCGCTGTTGTCGAGCGTGCCGTCGACCCGGATCTGCGACGCCGCGGTACCGGCCGAGTTGAGCGCGCCACCGCGGTTGGACAGCGCACCCGCATGGATCTGCTGGGCGCCGTTGGCACTGATGCTGCCGCCGTCGTTACGCAGCAGGCCCTGCACCTGCAGCTGCATCGCATTTTCGCCCAGTGACAGCAGGCTGCCGCCACTGGTGTCCAGCCCGGCAGCGTCGATCTTTACGTCACGGGCGCGGGTGCTGCCCTTCTGCAGGTCCAGCTGCTGCCCGCTCAACTGCAGCTGACCGTTGCTGGCGATGCTGCCACCGGTCCCATGCACGGAGGTCGCGTCGATCTTCAGCGTGCCGGTGCCGGCGTGGTCGATGCTGCCGCCCTCGTTCAGCAGGCCATCGGCCGTGATGTCCAGGTCGCCATTGCCGGACAGCAGGCCGCGCTGGTTCTGCAGCCGCTGGCTGGCATGGATGCGGCTGGTGTCGGTGCCTGCGGCGATCAGTTTGCCGCCATCGTTGATGACGGTGCCGCCGTTGATGTCCAGCGCACCATTGGCGCCCACGGTGCCGCCACTGTTGTCCATGGTGCGCGCTACCTGCAGGCGCAACGCATCACTGCCAGTCGAGGTCAGCGTGCCGCCAGCGGTGGTCAGGTCGCCGGCACGCACATCGATGCGCTGTGCAGCGGTGGTGCCATTGCGCAGGTTGAGGGTATCGCCGTGCAGCTGCAGGGTACCGTTGCTGAGGACGGTGCCGCCCTGGCCCTGCAGGTTGGCGGTAGTGATGCGCAGGTTGCCGGTACCCGCCTGCTGCACGGTACCTGCGGCATTGCCAAAGGATGCTGCGTCGATCTGCAGGTCGGCATTGCTGGCCAGCAGGCCACCGTCGCTGTTGTCCAGATGATTACGCACGCTGAGCGTGCTGGCCTGCTGGCCGGTGGACAGCAAGCGGCCGCCACGGTTGTCGAAGTCCTGTGCCGTCAGCTCGAGCTGGCGGGCGACCAGCTGCGCGCCACGGTGGTCGGCACGGCCCAGCAGCAGGTCTGCCGCGCCTGCGGTAGCGATGCTGCCCTGTACACCCTCCAGTACCTCCGCACGCAGCAGCAGCCCCTCGCTGCCGGCGTGGCTGATGCTGCCGCGCGTGTTGACCAGGGTGCCGATGTCCAGACCCAGGCGCGTGGCATTGCTGGAGATGCTGCCCTCGCTGTTGTCGAGCTGGCCGATCGTCCAGGTCGTCGCGGCGCTGCCACCGTGGGCAAGGCTGCCGCCACGATTGATCGCCGACTGCGCCTTCAACTCGAAGCCACGGGCGAAGGTCATGCGACCGGCGCTGTTGTCCAGCTGCTGCACCTGCGCGCTGGCCGCACCCTGGACCTGCAGGGTGCCGCGCATGTTGCGCAGCGCCTGTCCCTGTACCTGCAGGGTACTGGCGCCCAGCGTACCGTCGCTGTTGTCGAGGCTGTTGCGGGCGCTGAGCTGCAGGTCACCGCTGGCTTCAATGCGGCCACCGTCGTTGCTCAGGGTTCCGGCGATGTTGAGCATGCCGGTTGCCAGGGGCGGGAGCGGCGTGACCGGCGGGGTGCCGGTGCCCGGAGAGCCGGTGCCCGGGGTACCCGTGCCGGGCGTGCCGGTGCCCGGATTGCCCGTACCCGGCGTCCCGGTTCCGGGCGTACCGGTGCCAGGCGGGGTACCGGTGCCGGTACCCGGCGAGACGCTGGCCACGTTGCCGATGCGGCCCTGCAGATTGCTTACATCGGCCGCCTGCAGCTGCAGCGCCTGCGTTCCGAGCTGTTCAATGCTGCCGCCACGATTGCGCAGCGCATCGGCGTTCACTTCGATGCGGCGCGCATTGAGCGTGCCACCACTATTGTCGACGTCTACCGGGGTATGCACGCGCAGCTCGCGCTCGGCACTGAGCGTGCCGGCATTGGCAATCCCGCCGCTGGCGTCGATGCGGGTGTCCTGCTGCGCATGCAGCGCGCCAACATTCTCCAGCCGGCCATCGGCGGTGACCACCAGTTCACCGGCCTGCGCGCCGATCTTGCCGGCGTTGCGCACGCCCACGCCGTGTTCGTTGCCGACCAGCCAGATCCGATTGGCGTACATGCCGCCCAGTGCGCCCACGTCCAGCGCGAAGACGGGCGCCGCCGAAGTCGGCTTCTGCGCCTGGACACTGCTGTGATCGGCACTGACCACGTTGCTTCCCAGGCTGGCCTGCAGCTGGTTGGCCCAGATGCCGGCGTTGACCTGCAACGAACGGGTGATGATGTCGGTGTAGTCGGCGCGACTGGTATCCAGGCCTGCACCACCGACTCCGATGCTGCCGCCTTCCACGCGATACCCGTCCAGCACGCCATTGGTGACGATCGGCGTGCCGGTGGTGAGGGTCACCCGGCTGGCGTTGAGGAAGCCCGCGCCATTGACCTGGATGCCGGCCGGGTTGGCGATGACCACCTGCGCCCGCGCGCCCGCGACCTCCACGTAGCCATTGAGGTGGCTGGGGTTGCTGCTGTTGACCTCGTTGAGGATGACACGCGCGGTACCGGTGGCCAGCCACGGATTGCCCTGCACCCAGCCACCCAGCTGGGTCTGCACGTCGCCGCGCGAGTTGTTGAGGATGACACCCTGCTGGCCGACGTCGAACTGCTGGTAGGTGTTGCGCGACACACCGCCGGCGCTGGGCGTGGTGATGTTCACCTGCGGCGTGCCGTTGGCCGAGGTGATCACCGTCGGGCGCTGGTTTGCCGGTGCGCCGGGGTCGGCGGCAATACGGCCGGGATCGGCCGGCGCCTGCTGCGCGGACAGCGGCTGCACCAATCCCACCCAGCCCAGCACCAGCCAGAGCGCGAAACTGATCGGCCGCAGGGTGCCGACGGTATTGCCGCCGCGGTGGTCTACCCCGCCGTGCGCAGCGTTGACCAGCTCGGAGGCGACCTGCATGACGCCGAGCGTACGGTTGAAGACCAGACGGTAGACTTTGTTCACGGCGCTGATTCCTTTCGGTGCTGTTGGGTTGTATGCGCAGCAGGCTGCGCGGTACCGCATCGTGTTGGCCGCGCAGGGGACTGCGCAGGCCGGTCATGTGCAGGCGTCAGAACGAGACGCCCAGGTTCATTCCGAAGGTGGTGTAGGCGGTCTGGAAGCCGCGCGGCTTGGACAGCGGGCTGCCGACGAACGCATCCCAGTTGATGTGGCGGGTGCCACCGCGAAGCCCGAGGGCCGTACCGGTGAGCCGGTCGCCCAGCAATCGGGCCGTGGACGGGCCGGCGACACGCCCGTGATCAACGGCGACGTAGGCCTCCAGGCCGCCGCCCAGGGGCACGCCCACTTCATTGCGCAGCAACCAGCCACGCTCACCGGTCAGCGACATTTCGCCATCAAAGCCACGCACGGTGTAGCGGCCACCAATGGAGAACCGGTCCTGCGGCACCAATGGCGAGCGGTTCCACTGCGCACGCCAGCTGCCGATGTAGCGCAGGCTCTGCTTGCCCCACTGCAGCGGCAGGACCAGCTGCGCGTCCGCGGTATAGATGCGGCCATGCGCCGTGCCTTCGCCAAACGCCTCTTCCGGCGCACGCAACGCGTTGAAGGCACCGGTACCCTTGCGGTACGCCAGGTTCACATCCAGTGTCGCCTTGCCGATGAAGTGACGGTGGCCCAGGCCCAGCTCCCAGCCGGCCATGCGCCGGCGCTGCACTTCGATCTCGGTATCGTTGATGAAGTTGTCCGATTCGCGGTACCAGCCACGCGCGTACATGCTGGTCTTGGCATGCGCGTTGCGGAACAGCATGCGGGTCAGCCGCAGTTCCGCATTGCGGCTGGAGCCGCTGTAGACGTAGTTCTCGAACGCACCGGCAACGGTCTGCTCATAGTCGTACTTGCTGGCGTTGGCACCCAGCAGCCAACCGCCCAGCGGTACGCTGTAGTGCGCCGCCCAGCTTTCGGTGCCACGTTCGCTGCCGTTGAACACCGATCTGCCCACGTTGACGTAGAACAGATCGCTCAGGCCCGCAGGGTTGTCCACCGACACCGTGGCACCGGCCTGCATCTTGCCCGTGCTCTGGCTGCCGGCATCGTCCAGGGTCAGGTTGACGCGTACCGGACGCGCCTGCTTCCAGCTGATCACCAGGTCGCTTTCGCCGGGTTTGGCGGCCGCGCCATCGGCCGGTGGCGCGATCTGTATGTCCACCGAGGCGGTCGGCACGCGCTGCAGGTTCTCCAGCGCCTGCTCGATGTCACGCAGGTTCAGCACCTCGCCACGCGTCACCGGCATCGCATTCCAGAGGGCGGGGGTACGACCTTCTCCGTCAGCGAAGCGGATGGCGTTGACGCGCCCTGGCACGACCGTGAGCGTCAGCACGCCAGTCTTCAGGTCCTGCGGTGCGGCAAGGATGCGGGTGGTGACGTAGCCGCGCTCGATGATCGCGTTCTGCACGCGCTTCATCACGATGTCCACGCCCGCCGTACCCAGGCAGCGCCCGGTGGCGGGGTTGCTGCGGGGATCGGCTGCCGCCAGCGCCCAGCGGAAGCGGTCGGCAAGCTCGCCCTGCAGCGCGATGGTGGTGATGGTGAAACAGGGCGACTCATCAACCGGCAGGCGGCCGAGGTCTTCGGTGGCTGGCTGCAGGCGCACATCCGGTGTGGATTCCTGCTGTTCACGCAGCACGCGCTCGCGCTCCTGCTGCCGGAGCAGTTCCTGCTCCGGTGACACCGTCTGTGCCCATGCCGGCGCCTGGAGGCCAGTGATGGCCAATGCCACGCCCACGGACAACCGCCACGGCAACACCCGGCTGCGTACTTTACGTCCCTGTTCCACGATGCTTTTCCCTGCTGATGACTGCCAGACCGACGAAGATGCGGCTGGAAGAGGCAGCACTGTAAGGGAATCGTGTGGCAGGAAAAAGCACCAGCGAACCACGCTGGCGCAAGGCTTCAAGGCAAAGTGTGATGTCCGACGGAGGGCATTCCGCCAGCGGGCAGAGCCCTGGATCTACACTGGAACCAGCAGAGCTCCGTCATTGCGTCGACTGATGCCGGTGGCACAAGGAAAACCTGTACCTGACGCCCGCCACTGCGTGCAGCGCAGCAGTGGCGGGACGCCCTTGAAACCGTGAAACCGGTCAGGCCTCGTAGGCCGATTCACCATGCGAGGTCACATCAAGACCGGTGCGCTCGGCTTCCTCGGTCACGCGCAGGCCGACCACACTGCGCACCACCAGCAGGATCAGCGTGGTCACCACCGCCGACCACACCACGGTGAGGCCGACGCTGACCACCTGCACCCACACCTGGTGCGCGATATCCAGATCCGCCTTGGTACCACCCAGCGACTGTGCACTGAACACACCGGTGAGAATCGCGCCGACGATGCCGCCGACACCATGCACACCGAACACGTCGGCGGTGTCGTCCACCTTCAGCAGGCGCTTGAGGCCGGTGACGCCCCAGACGCAGACCACGCCGGCGACGAAGCCGATGATGATCGCGCCGAGCGGGCCGACGGTGCCGCAGGCCGGGGTGATGCCGACCAGGCCGGCCACCGCACCCGAGGCAGCGCCCAGTGCCGACGGCTTGCCCTTGCTGATCGCTTCCACCAGCGTCCAGCCCAGCACCGCTGCGGCAGTAGCCAGCACGGTATTGAGGAAGGCCAGCGAGGCAACGGTGTCAGCTGCAGCGGCAGAACCAGCATTGAAGCCGAACCAGCCGACCCACAGCAGCATCGCGCCGATGTAGGTGAACGGCACGTTGTGCGGCTTCAGCGCGGTCTGCCCATAGCCCAGACGCTTGCCGACGAACCAGGCAGCGACCAGACCGGCCACACCGGCGTTGATGTGCACCACCGTGCCACCGGCGAAATCGATCGCGCCCAGCTCACCCAGGTAGCCGCCACCCCAGACGATGTGCGCCATCGGGATGTAGCTGAGGGTGAACCACAGCGCCGAGAACAGCAGCACGGCACGGAACTTGATGCGTTCGGCGAAGGCACCGACGATCAGCGCAGTGGTGATGCCGGCGAAGGTCGACTGGAAGGCGACGAACAGATAGTCCGGCAGCCCCTTGATCGGCGTGTTGCCCACCGACTCGGGGGTGAAGCCCTTGAGGAAGGCGAATTCGGTGAACGAGCCGAAGAACGGATTGCCCGCGCTGAATACCGCGCTGTAGCCATAGGCCACCCACAGCAGCAGCACCAGCGAGAACACCACCAGGATCTGGCTGAGCACCGACAGCACGTTCTTCGAACGCACCAGGCCGCCGTAGAACAGGGCCAGGCCCGGTACCACCATCAGCAGCACGAGCAGGGTGGAGGTGAGCATCCAGGCCACGTCGCCACGATCATAGGC
Source organism: Stenotrophomonas sp. 59 (assembly GCF_030291095.1). Taxonomy (NCBI): domain Bacteria; kingdom Pseudomonadati; phylum Pseudomonadota; class Gammaproteobacteria; order Lysobacterales; family Lysobacteraceae; genus Stenotrophomonas; species Stenotrophomonas sp. 59. The sequence continues at coordinate 128,023 of NZ_CP127408.1, read as the reverse complement.
GGCGGCCGCTTCGGCCACGGCCGGCGCAGCGGCTGCAGCTGCAGGGTCCTGCAGCGGTTCGACCGCAACGGTTTCGCTCGGCAGCGGCGACACCTGTGCCTGGGCATGGGCGCTGCCCGGCCACGCACCGACGGCGAACGCGCTGAGCAGCATCAACAGCCACACGACATGGAACCGGGCTTGCCACCCGGTGAGAAGGCGCATCTTCATGGGGGAATCTCCGGAAGGGGGTTACAGCGCGTCGGCACCGATTTCGCCGGTGCGGATGCGGATGACCTGTTCGACGGCGGTGACGAAGATCTTGCCGTCACCGATCTTGCCGGTGCCTGCCGACGACTGGATCGCTTCGATCACCGCATCGGCACGTTCGTCGGTGACCACGGTTTCGATCTTGATCTTGGGCAGGAAATCGACGACGTACTCGGCGCCGCGATACAGCTCGGTGTGGCCCTTCTGGCGGCCGAAGCCTTTCACTTCGGTCACGGTGATGCCCGACACGCCTGCGTCGGACAGGGCCTCGCGGACCTCGTCGAGCTTGAACGGCCGGATGATGGCGGAGATCAGTTTCATGCGCATGTCCCGATGGTGGATGGGGCCAGCGCGCCAGCGCGCGTTGGCATCAGGCAACCAGCGGCCATCACTGTGATGGCCGTGGCTGTTGCACCGGACACGTACAGGGCCGGGACGGCCGTGCCTCTCTCCTTGCACGACCGACGCGGGAGGGAGGGCGGCCCTGGTCGCGTATCCGGTCTCTCTCTTGCCCCTGGATAAGCGGATTGGAGTTCAGCGGACTAACAGTCCGCTCTACCACCGTCCGCTCTGCCAAGACGGACCAACGGTCCGCTCTACAACGGCGGGCCTGCGCCCGCCTTGCGGCTCCCCAGCCGCGAAAACGGAGGCGATGGCGGCGGGTGGGAGGGGGAAGCCCACCGCCATCGCATCCGGTCAGCTGGCGTAGTACAGCTGGTATTCCAGCGGGTGGGTGGCCGCGCGGAACTTGGTCACTTCCTGCATCTTCAGCGCGATGTAGCCGTCGATGAAGTCATCGCTCATCACGCCGCCGGCCTTCAGGAACTCGCGGTCCTTGTCCAGCGCTTCCAGGGCCTGGTCCAGCGAGGAGCAGACCTGCGGGATCAGCTTCTCTTCTTCCGGCGGCAGGTCGTACAGGTCCTTGTCGCTCGGTGCGCCCGGGTCGATCTGGTTCTTGATGCCGTCCAGGCCGGCCATCATCAGCGCGGTGAAGGTCAGGTAGCCGGACTGGATCGGGTCCGGGAAGCGCATTTCGATGCGGCGTGCCTTCGGGTTGGACACCCACGGAATGCGGCACGAGGCCGAGCGGTTGCGGGCCGAGTAGGCCAGCATCACCGGCGCTTCGTAGCCCGGCACCAGGCGCTTGTAGCTGTTGGTGCCCGAGTTGGCGAAGGCATTGATCGCCTTGGCGTGCTTGAAGATGCCGCCGATGTACCACAGCGCCAGCTGGCTCAGGCCGCCGTAGCCGTCACCGGAGAACAGGTTGGTGCCGCCCTTGGACAGCGACTGGTGCACGTGCATGCCGCTGCCGTTGTCGCCGACGATCGGCTTGGGCATGAAGGTGACGGTCTTGCCGTTGCGGTGCGCGACGTTCTTGATGACGTACTTCATGCGCAGCAGTTCGTCGGCCTTCTGCACCAGGGTGCTGAACTTGGTGCCGATCTCGCACTGGCCGGCGGTGGCCACTTCGTGGTGCTGCACTTCCACTTCGATGCCGACCTGTTCCAGGGTCTTGCACATCTCGGCACGCAGGTCGTGCAGGGTGTCGGTCGGCGGAACGGGGAAGTAACCGCCCTTCACGCCCGGACGGTAGCCGCTGTTGGCGCCGTCGTACTTGGCACCGCTGTTCCACGCTGCTTCTTCCGAGTCGACCTGGAAGAAGGTGTGGCCCATTTCATTGGCGAAGCGGACCGAGTCGAAGATGAAGAATTCCGGCTCCGGGCCGAAGAATGCGGTTTCGGCGATGCCGGAGGACTTCAGGTAGGCCTCGGCGCGCTTGGCGATGCCGCGCGGGCAACGGCCATACGGCTGCATGGTGGCCGGGTCCAGGATGTCGCAGCTGATCACGATGGTCGGATCGGCGTAGAACGGGTCGACGTACGCGCTGGCGGTATCCGGCAGCAGCACCATGTCCGACTCGTTGATGCCCTTCCAGCCGGCGATCGAGCTGCCGTCGAACATCTTGCCTTCTTCGAACAGCGACGGCTCGATGATGCTGACCGGGAAGGTCACGTGCTGCTCGACACCACGCATGTCGACAAAGCGCAGATCGACGAACTCGATCTGGTTGTCCTTGATCAGCTTCTCAACGTTTTCCACGGACATCGGTACGACCTCGGATGGGGATGAATGCCTGCTGAGGTACAGCAACGACCGTGCCAACTTTTCAGATGCCGCAAGTCATTGATTTCAAAAAGACCGCCCCGTGCGGGTGCAGAGCGGGGCGCACCAAACGGGTGCGCCGGTCACCAGACGCACCCATTTGGTGCAGCAGGGATCGTCTATCCTCTCGACCTTCTTCCTTCCGCCGCGCGTGCACGCACCGTCCATGTCCGACCTGCTCTCCGCCCTGCTGCTGGGCATCCTCGAAGGCTTGACCGAATTCCTGCCGATCTCCAGCACCGGCCATCTGCTCATCGCCCAGCACTGGCTGGGGGCCCGCTCGGACTTCTTCAACATCGTCATCCAGGCCGGCGCGATCGTGGCCGTGGTGCTGGTGTTCCGCCAGCGCCTGCTGCAGCTGGCCACCGGCTTCAACCAGCGCGAGAACCGCGAGTACGTATTCAAGCTGGGTGCCGCCTTCCTGGTCACCGCGGTGGTCGGCCTGGTGGTGCGCAAGGCCGGCTGGTCGCTGCCGGAGACGGTCAGCCCTGTGGCCTGGGCGCTGATCATCGGTGGCGTCTGGATGCTGCTGGTGGAGGCCTACACCGCGCGCCTGCCCGACCGCGACCAGGTGACCTGGACAGTGGCGATCGGCGTGGGCCTGGCGCAGGTGGTGGCAGGCGTGTTTCCCGGCACCTCGCGCTCGGCCTCGGCCATCTTCCTGGCCATGCTGCTGGGCCTGAGCCGCCGCGCCGCCGCCGCCGAGTTCGTGTTCCTGGTCGGCATCCCCACCATGTTCGCCGCCAGCGCCTACACCTTCCTGGAGATGGCCAGGGCCGGGCAGCTGGGCAGCGAGAACTGGACCGAGGTGGGCGTGGCCTTCCTTGCCGCGGCCGTCACCGGCTTCGTCGTAGTGAAGTGGCTGATGGGCTACATCAAGTCGCACAAGTTCACCGCCTTCGCCATTTACCGCATCGCGCTGGGCGCGGCGCTGCTGCTGTGGTTGCCGTCCGGCAGCTGAACAGCGCCGGGGCACGGTAACCCCGTTGCCGGCCCCACCCCGTTTCCCCCACGGTTCCCCAAGGAGAATCACCATGAACCGCAAGCTCACCCTGCTCCTCCCGCTGGCCCTGATGGCCGCCTGCAGCCAGACCCCGGCCCCGGCCGGCACCGGCGGCGACGACGTGGCCCCGGCCGCGGCCAAGGCAGCAGACCAGCAGACGCTGGCGCACCTGGATGCGCAGCGCCTGCAGAGCCAGCACTGGCTGCTGCAGCAGGCCACCGGCGCCGACGGCAAGCGCATCGACGCGCTGTTCGCCCGTGAAGACAAGCCGGTCACCCTGGACTTCGCCGACGGCCGCCTGTCGGTCAGCAACGCCTGCAACCACATGGGCGGCAGCTACACCCTGGCCGACGGCAAGCTGACCGTGGGCGCGATGGCGTCCACCATGATGGCCTGCACCGACAAGGCGCTGATGGCGCTGGACGAGGCCGTGTCGAGCCGCCTGCAGGGCGAGCTGAAGGCCACGCAGGATGCCGACGGCAAGCTGACCCTTACCACTGCCAAGGGCGACGTGCTGGTGTTCAACCCGGAACCGACCGCTGAAACCCGCTATGGCGGCGCCGGCGAAACCGTGTTCCTGGAAGTGGCTGCGAAGACCGAGAAGTGCTCGCACCCGCTGATCCCGGACTACCAGTGCCTGCAGGTGCGTGAAGTGAAGTTCGACGACAAGGGCCTGAAGCAGGGCGAGCCGGGCAAGTTCGAGAACTTCTACGGCAACATCGAGGGTTACACCCACGAAGACGGCGTGCGCAACGTGGTGCGCGTCAAGCGCTACGAGGTGAAGAACCCGCCGGCCGATGCGCCGTCGCAGGCGTACGTGCTGGACATGGTGGTCGAGTCGGCCATCGAGAAGAAATAAAACGATGGAAGGGCGGCCGGAAGGCCGCCCTTCTTCATGGTCGGTAGAGCCGGCCGCTGGCCGGCTGCCCTGCGGAGCACTGCCAACACGCGGATATTGCCGGCCAGCGGCCGGCACTACCTAGATGCATCGGGAGATCGGCATGAAGCACGTCCCCATCCTCTTGGCCGCTGCACTGCTGGCCGTGTGCGTCGATGCCTCTGCTGCCAGCACGCCCACCACCGCCCAGCTCGAAGCCCACACATGGCAGCTCACCCACGCCACAGATGCGAAAGGCAGGCGCATCAGTGCGTTGTTCGTCCGCGGTCGCGAGCCCTATACGCTGCGCTTCGGGCACGGTTACATGAGCGAGTTGAACCTGTGCAACAACGTCAGCAGCCAGTACCGGCTGCAGGGCAACCAGCTGATCCTGGAGAACGGCATCCAGACAGTGGCCGGATGCATGCGTGGTGACATGGTCGTGCAGCAGGAACGCGCTGGAAAGCTGATGAGCAGCCGGAGCCCGGCACTGACGCTTGAACTGGATGACCGCGGCACGCTGGTACTGCGCAACGCGCTGGGCGACACCGCGGCGTTCGAACCGGCGCCGCTGCCGGTGAAATGATCATGGAAACCGTCGAGCATGGCTCGACGCTACAGGTAGAGCCGGCCGCTGGCCGGCTCTACCCTGTGTGCTGCTCAGCCCAGCGCCGGGTTCAACGTGTAGGTACCGTGCAGTGCGGCTTCGGCCAGCACGTGGCCGTGCATGGCGCGGTACGCGTCGGCGGCGGTGAAGCGCTGCGGCAGGTCCAGCGACGCCACGTCCAGCGCGAATACGCGGAAGAAGTAGCGGTGCACGCGCTCGTCGTTGAACGGCGGGTACGGGCCGTCGTAGCCCAGGTAGTCACCGGCCATGTCCGGGTTGCCCGCGAACCAGCCGGTGAAGTCGTTCAGGCCCTGTCGGCTGCCGGCCGGGCCGGCGGGTGCGGGCTTGCCCTTCACCTCGAAGCCGTCGCTGCAGCTGCCAGCGGCGATCTCCTGCACCGTGGCCGGGATATCGGCCATCAACCAGTGCACGAAGTCGCAGCGCGGCTGATCGCGCGGCACCGTCATGTCATTGCGCCCGACCGTCTCCGGCACGGTCGGCACGTCCGGGTCCACGCATACCAGCAGGAACGAACGGGTGCCGGCCGGCACCCCGCTCCAGGCCAGGTGCGGGTTGCGGTCGGGGGCGAAGCCGTTGGCATCGCCTGCGGCGAACTCACGATCGATCGGCGCGCCGTTGGTCAGGCTGTGGCTGGTCAGCTGCATCGGACTCTCCTCACTCTTCCGGGTAACCCAGGCGCACCGCAACCGGGGTGAGCTGGGCAAAGGCGGCGCTCATCACGTCGCGGTAGTTGCGCCAGTGGCCGGCCGGCAGGCGCGGGGCGCCCAGCTGTGCCGCCGGTGGCATCGGCCGCTCGAACAGTCGACCCAGCAGTTCGGCCATCGCCTGCGGATCGTTGCCGATCTGGTCGATGCGCAGCAGCACGTGCGGGTACAGGTCGTCCTCATGCAGCGTGGCGATCTGGTTCAGCGCACGGGTCAGCCATTCACTGGCTTCGGCCAACGACGTCATCGCCAGCGGCGCGGCGGCACCGTAGGCCACCCAGTCCAGCAGCATGTCACGCGGGTCGCGCAGCACCAGCACCAGGCGGCCCTGCGGCAGCTGCGGGCGCAGCGCCCACAGCAGCGCGTTGTCCCACCACAGCAGCCAGTCGATCACGGTGTCGCTCTGCAGGCCACGCGCCGGCAGCTGTTCACGCCAGCGCTGCACCAGCCGCTCCGGCGTCAGCACGCCCGAGGCCAGGTCCTGCAGCGTGTTGTAGTTCTGGAACGCGTCATCGGGCGGCGTGTTGGTGTAGCGGTCGCTGCGCAGCACCGGGCTGGCAGCGGCCAGGCCGGTTGCCACGCGCTCAACGCCTGAACCCGGCGCGCCCCAGAGGAAGATCGGCGCGGAGCTGGCATCGCCGTCGATGCTGCCCTTGTCCGGCCAGCTCGGCGGGGACTTGGCCTGAGGCGGCAGTGGCAAGCGCTGCGGTGCCTGGTCGGCCTGCAGCGACAGCCACGTGCGCAGCGCGTCCTGCGGCTGCCCGGCGCGGTCCTGGATCTCGCCCATCCACGTCCGCAGGTCGGCGCGATGGTCTTCCGGCGCCAGCTCGATCAGCGCCTGCACGCGGGCCACGGCGGCGGCCGGATCGCGCTGCAGCAGGCCTTCGACCAGGCGGGTCTCGCCGCTGACGCGGCCCGGTTCCAGGCTGACGATGCGTTCGGCGATCGCTTCGGCCTGAGCGTGTTCGCCGACCATGTCATGCAGGCGCAGGCGCGCCTCCAGGGCCGGCAGGTGCGCGGGCATGGCCGCCATCCAGCGCTCGACCGCGGTCACGGCGCTTTCGCTGCCCACCTGCTCGATGGCCAGTCGTGCCAGCCACACGTCGTGCAGCTGGTCGTTGCTGTCCAGCACCGCATCCAGGCGTGCGCGTGCTTCGTCCTCGCGGCCCAGGCGCTGCCAGGACATCAGCAGCAGCTGCAGCACCTGGCGGTCTTCCGGCTGCGTCTCCAGCAGCGGCAGCAGGTAGTCCAGGGCCTGCAGTGGCTGGCCATTGCGCAGCGACAGCTCACCCGCCAGACGGCGCATCGACGGTACGTCCATCTCCGGCTGCTGCAGGGCCACCTGCATGGCCTCGGCGGCAGCCGGCACGTTGCCCTGGCGCAGTGCCAGCTGCACCACCAGGCCATGCAGCGAGGACAGCGACGGATTGAGTTCCAGCACGCGGCGGAACGACTGCTCGGCGAACGCCAGCATGTCCTTGCCGAGGTAGGCAAAGCCCAGCGCGTACAGCACGCGGGTATCGTCCGGCAGTGCCTTGCTGGCGGCCGACAGCAGCGCCAGTGCGCGGTCGGCGTCACCGCGGCGCAGTGCAACCATGCCGTCGATGGTCAGCAGCTCCGGATGGTCCGGTTCCACGCGCGCGGCCAGGGTCGAGATGCGCTGCGCTTCATCGAAGTCATTGCGGCCGATCGCCAGATGCGCCTGCATCAGATAGGCGGAGAACGAGTTCGGATCGAGGCCGGTGGTGCGCACCAGTGCTTCGTCGGCACCCTCGAACTGGCGCAGTGCCAGCAGCAGGCCGGCATGCTGCAGGTGCAGCTGGGCGTCGTCCGGGGCCAGCCGCAGCGCCTGCTGCAGGGCCTCCATCGCCTCCTCGGCGTTGCCCTGCTGCTGCAGCGCAAGCGCCAGCCAGCGGTGGGCGTTGGCCTGGCCGGGTTCGTCATGGGTCCACGCCTGGGCCAGCTGCACGGCCTGGTCGGCCTGGTTCTGGCGCAACGCTTGGATGATCTGGTCTTGCATGGCAGTCCGGTTCAAGTGCAAACCCGCATTGTAGCGGGCTGCGCGCTGCCGCCGGTTCAGGCCCGCAGGACCCGCTGCAGGCGCTGCGCAACCCAGCGCTCGGAGAAGCCGTCGCCACGCCAGTTCTCGATGAAACCGCAGTGGCCACCCCAGCAGGCGGTTTCCAGGTGCGCCTGGCGCGGCAGCTGCCAGTTGTTGAAGGTGGCATACGGGATCACCGGGTCATCCTGCGCCATCAGGATGTCGGCCGGCACCTGCAGGGTGGACAGGCGGTCGCCGGCAATCGAGTAGCCGTCGAAATAGGCCTGCAGCGAACCGAAGCTGGTGTGGCGCTCGACCAGCCAGGCGGTCAGCGCACGGATGTCCAGCTTCAGCACGCGGTCGTCGCAGTCGCTCAGCTCGGGGAACAGATCGCGCTTGCGGCGCAGCGAACCGGCCCACTTGCGGCGGAAGTACCAGTCGTACATCGCCGGGCCGTTCTCGATGCTTTCCATCGTCAGCGCCGGGTCCAGCACCGGGCACACCGAGGCCACGCGCTGCAGCGGCACGCCGGCGGCCGGCGCGCGCAGGGCCAGGCGCAGCACGAAGTTGCCGCCCAGCGAGTAGCCGGCGGCCACCAGCGGCAGCTGCGGCCAGCGCTGGGCTATGTCGCCCGCGGCATGCACCACTTCGTCGATCAGGTTGGAGTGGAAGATGCCGGGGTTGAGGTGATGGGTGTTGCCGTGGTCGCGGAAGTTCAGCCGCACCACGTCGAAGCCCTGCTCCAGCATGCGCGCGGCCGCCATGCGCATGTAGCTGGATTCGGCACTGCCTTCCCAGCCGTGCAGCAGCAGCGCGATGCCCTTGGGCTCGCGGCCTTCGACATGGCTGTGCCAGCCCTGCAGGCGAACGCCATCGCCGCCATCCAGGATCAGCTCCTCGCTGACCGCACCGGTGGCCGCCAGCAGCAGCAGGCCGCGCTGCAGGCGCATGCGGCTGGAGCTGAGCATCGACTGCAGGTGGGGATTGCGCAGCCAGCGCGGTGGCTGGTAGTCAGCCGCATGCAGCGTCGGCGTGCCGGCGTCCAGGACAGGTGGCGGGATCAGGGCCACCGCCGCCTCACCCGGTGCTCATGGCCGCCACGATGCGCGCGCGCGAGGTTTCCGCGATGCGCCGACGGCCTTCCAGGTCCTGTGCACCGATCGGTGCCAGGAAGTGCACTTCCGCACGCCGCGCCGGCTCGCCGAGCAGGCGCAGGAAATTGGCGAAGAAGCTTTCGTTCGGGCCGAACGCGACGATGGTCTGCGCGTCGCCCTTCACCCCGTACACCAGTGCCACCGGCTGCACCGGCACGCCGGTCTCGACCGCGGCCTGGAAGATGCGGGCGTGGAACGGGCCCACTTCGTGACCGCCGCGGGTCCGCCCTTCCGGGAACACGCCCACGGCCTTGCCTTCGCGCAGGCGGTCGGCCATCACCTGCATCACGCCACCGAGCGATTCGGTGTTGCCTCGCTGGTGGAAGATGGTCTGGCCACGCGCGGCCAGCCACCCGACCAGCGGCCAGCTGGCGATCTCGCGCTTGGCGACGAAGCCCATCATGCGCTGGCTGTGCAGGATGCAGATGTCGACCCAGCTGACGTGGTTGGCGACGAACAGCACGGCACCGGGCAACGGCCTGCCGATCTGCACCAGGCGGAAGCCGAAGATCCACATCAGCCCACCCTGCCACCAGTTGACCACCTTGGCGCCGAAGGTCGCCTCGCCCACGCGCAGCTCGCCCCACGGCGGAAGCATGCCGATCAGGATGAGCGGCAGGAACACGATGATGTGGACCAACAGCAGCGGTACGCGGTACAGGTAACGGCACACACGCGCCACGCCGCCACGGGGGGCCGGAGTGGGGGAAGTCATCCGCGCACGATACCGGAGGGCCGTCATCGCTGCCAGCCGATTTAGGCCATAACAGCCATCGACCGGGGCAATCGGCGGGGAACGCTGGGTTCCGCCGCCGTCAACGAGCCCCGCGGGGCTCAGCCGTGACCGGCAGCCACCACCGCCAGGGTCAGCCGCGAGATGCATACCAGGCGGCCCTGCTCGTCCTCGATGCGGATCTCCCACAGCTGGGTGCTGCGGCCGACGTGCAGCGCGCGGGCGGTACCGGTGACCGTGCCCGAGCGCACGGCGCGCACGTGGTTGGCGTTGATTTCCAGGCCCACGCAGATCTGCTTGCCGGTATCCACGCACAGGTTGCCGGCGCTGCTGCCCAGGGTCTCGGCCAGCACCACCGAGGCACCGCCGTGCAGGATGCCGTAGGGCTGGCGGGTGCGCTCATCCACCGGCATGGTGGCCTGCAGCCAGTCCTCGCCGGCGGCGCTGAAGACGATGCCCAGGGATTCAATCGCCGTGTTGCGGCTGAGCGCGTTGAGCTGCTCGATGGAAACGGCTTCGCGGAAGACCTGGGTCATGCGGGTACCTTCAGAGGATGGGAACAAGGCCGGCGCCGAATGCGGTCAGCATGCGCACCAGCAGCCACTTCGGGCCGACGTTGACTTCGGGGAAGTCGCCGACGGCGACGTAGCAGCGATGGAAATCAGGATCCTGCCGCGGCAGCGGCTGCGGGCACTCGGGGCCGGGCTTGAACTCGTAGTCGGTGGCGTAGCGCCACGGCCAGAAATCAAGGATGGGCAGCGCTTCGGAGGCCTTGCCGACGCTGTAGTTCAGCCCCGACAGCACCGGTGGCTTGGCCCGCGGCGCCACCGTCCAGGAGTTCTGCGGATGGGTGTCACGCAGGATGCTCTGCGCCAGTTCCTCGGCAAAAACCGGGTCGTCGATGATCACCGCGCCTTCGGTGTTGTAGTTCTCGCTGCGCGGATCGAAGTTGTGGGTGCCGACCACGCCGATGCGGCGGTCGACCACCAGCGACTTGGCATGCAGGCCCATGCGCGCGCCCTTGCGGGTGACCGGCAACGGCTTGTTGACCGCTTTGCTGCCCAGGAACGACGGCCGCGTCTCGGTGCGCAGCAGGCGCGTTTCCACCTCGCTGCCGGCGGCGCGACGGCGCGCGCGCGCGTTGTCGTAGGCACCATCGCTGTGGCGATGGTTCAACGGGCCCTGCTTGCTGCCTGCATCCGAACCACTACTGCTGCCACTGCGTGCGTTGCTGCCGGCGGCACTGCCACCGATCAGCGGGTTGCGGTCGCCCTCGTCTTCACCCCCGGGCGCGGCAATCGGGTCCGGCAGCAGGTTGCGGTAATCGACCGGCGCATCCAGCGGGAACGGCTTGTATTCGAAGATGTTGAAGCCCAGTTCGCGCATGTTGCGCCGCTTGTACTTGTACGACAGCGCATACACGATCGGGTTGTCGGTCGCCGCCAGGCTGTTGCTGGACACCACCACGCGTGGTGGCTGCGGGCGCTTGCGCAGCTCGCGGAACAGCTTCTGCGCCGGCTTGGACAGCACCAGGTACGGCGTCTGCAGGATCACTTCCTTCTGCGCACTGGCGATCAGCGCATCCAGCTGTGGCTCGGTCACATGCTGGCCGGCCAGCGGTGCATCGGCCTTCTCGCGGCGATGCTTGCGTGGCAGGTCGGCCACGTAGCGCACCGAAGCCACCGGTAGCGCGGTATCGACGAAGGAACGGGTGACGAACTCGGTGTCGTTGGCTTCGGCGCTGACCCGCTGTACCCGTTCCGGGCGGCGGAAGGTGGCCGGTGGCAGCGTTGGCACGCCTTCGCGCAGCAAGGTGCGGCCCACGTCGTTCAGGCGCTCGGCCGGGACGCTGCGGTGGGCGCGCCAGAACGCGTCGAAGTTGGCCGCCATCGCACGCGCTTCCGGACCGGCGATCAGCACATCGCGGTCGCGGAAGTTGTACTCGCGGTCCCAGTCGTAATAGTCGTCCTGGTAGTTGCGGCCACCGACCACGCCGATCGCATCGTCGATCACCAGCAGCTTGTTGTGCATGCGCTGGTTGAACCGGCGGAAGCAGCACAGCACGCTGCCGGCATAGTCGAAGTAGTTCAGCCGGGCCTTGCCGAAGGTCGGGTTGTAGACCCGCAGCTGGAAGTTCTGGTGCGCACCGGACAGGGCGCCGAGGATCTGCAGGTCGGAGATCGCCGAGAGCTGATCGATCAGCAGTCGCACCTTCACCCCGCGGCGCGATGCGGCCAGCAGTTCATCGATGACCAGGCGGGCGCTGTCGTCCTTGTCGAAGATGTAGGTCTGCAGGTCGATGCTGCGGGTGGCACTGCGCAGCAGGTTCAGGCGTGCGACCAGGGCACCCTCGCCCTCATCGAGCAGGGTGGCGTAGTGGCGCGGTCGTTCCGGGGTGGATTCGGTGAACGCCCGGCCCGCCAGCGCACGCAGCGGCGAGTCCTGTGCACAGCGGTCGGCACGCTGGCAATCCACCACGGTCGAACGTGCCTGCACGGCGATGGCCTCGGCGCGGTCGCGCTCGGCATTCGACAGCGATGCACAACCGCTGCCCAGCAACACGGTTGCCAGCGCCAGTACACGCAGCAGGAGGTTCACGGTTTCGGCGCCTCGCTCAGGCGCGCACGCAATACGAAAGTCACTCGGTCACTCAAGGCAAGCTGCCAGCTGTCCATGCCGTACCGGCCTCGCTGCACGGTACCGCGGCTGACGACGTCGCAATCATAGCCGGGTCGGGCACACTCCGCCTTCTCGACCTTCAGTGTCTCGGGGTGGCTGATCCCGCGCAGGGTCAGCCGGCCGTTGATGTCGCCACCGCTCTCCACGGTTTCCGGCCAGTACGGCAGCGAGTCGAACTCGACCACCGGATGGCGGCCGGCATCGAAGAACTCCTCGCCGCGCATCCATCCGGTGTAGCGTGATTTGCCGGGAATCTCGACCGAGCGCGTGAACATCTTCAGGTGCACCTGGTGGCGGCCGTCGGAAAGGATCTCGATGCGCCCTTCGAAGTGCGGGAACAGGCCTTCGATACGCTGCCCGAAGCGGGTGCGCACCTCGAAGCCGATCTGCGAACGCTGGGTATCCAGGCGCATCACCCGGTGCGCTTCGGCGACCACCGGTGGCAGGGTGGTCGGCGCGGGCACGGCGGCCCAGGCCGGGCCGAGTGCCAGCAGCGCGGGCAGCAGACAGCGGCTGCGCCGCGCCAGGCTCATCGGATCACGGCCACCAGAATGCGTTCAGGCTGGCCACGCCTGGCTCGATCGAGGCCTCACGCGGGAAGCCGAGCACGGCGATGCCCGCCGGCGGCATGCCACGGTAGTCGCTGCTGGTGCCCTCGGTCATCAACGCCACCAGCCGCTCCAGGCCCGGGTTATGGCCGACGATCAGCACCCGGTCCAGATCACGGCGGTCGTCCACCAATGCCGCCAGGGTGCCGGGGGTGGCTTCGTAGATGCGGTCTTCCAGGCGCTTTTCCACGTAACCGATGGTGCCGAGCACGGCTTCCAGGGTTTCGCGGGTACGCCGCGCCGGTGAACACAGCACGCAGTCCGGCAGCAGGTTGTTTTCCTTCAGCCACTTGCCGGCGGCTTCGGCTTCGGCCAGCCCCACCGGCGACAACGGCCGGTCGAGGTCGGCCTGGCCGGGGGTAGCCGGTTCGGCATGGGCATGGCGCAGCAGGATCAGTTCACGCATCGCGGGTTTCCATGAAGAAGAGGATGCAGCAGAAAGAGTGACGCAGGCATCAAAGCTTGAGCCAGGACAGCAGCGGCTCCCAGTCGGCCTGGTGCTCGCGCACCTGGGCGGAGCGGTAGTCGAACAGGCTGCGGCCGAGGCCGGTCATGACCACGTAGCTCTGGCTGTCACGCAGCTGCGCGACCACCGGGTACGGCCATTCGGCCAGCATCTGCAGCGCCTGCTGCGAGGTCTGGGTCCAGGGCTTGGTGCGGTTCAGGACCAGCCCGACCGGCAGCTTGCGGCTGTGCACCCGCGGGTTCTGGGCCAGGCTGTTGAGGAAGCCGACGATGGCTTCGATGTCCAGCGCCGAGGGCAGCACCGGCACCACCACCGCGTCGGCAGCGTCAAGGAAATGGGGGATATCGTCGGCCAACGCACCGGCCGGTGCGTCGATGATGACGGTTTCGGTGCCGTCGGGCAGCTTCTGTGCCCACTGCTTCTTCCGATACACATCAATGGGGAGCACCGCGCTTTCCAGCCCGGCACGCCGTTGTGCCCAGCGGGTGCTGGAGCCCTGCGGGTCGGCATCGGCGATCACCGTGGCCTTGCCCTGCAATGCCGCGTACGCGGCCAGGTGGGTGGCGACGGTGGTCTTGCCCACCCCGCCCTTGGAACCGGCCACCAGGATCGTCTTCATGCCAGCCTCGCTTCCGGGTACGTGCCCCGAGCGTACACCGGCGGTGGTGACGGGAGGTAGCACTGCGCTGAACCTGTGGCCATCGCCTTTGCTATCGTGGCGCCCCCGAAGGATCGAACCGGCATGAGCGAGCTGCAGGACCTGAGCGCACTGATCCGCGCCAACACCCCCCTGATCGTCATCGAGACCCAGGACGAGGGTCGCATCGTCGATCTGTTCCGGCAGACGCTGATGCACGTGTGGCGGGCGCTGCACCGCTGGTCGATCACCGAGGGCCTGCGCCGCATCGACCTGGACAGCGAAGATCCGCCGGTCGGGCCACCCGACGCCAGCGCGGCCCTGCAGATGATCCGCCAGGCCGGGCAGCGCGGGGTCTACCTGCTCCTCGATTTCCACCCCTACCTGGGTTATGCCAGCCACCAGCGCGCCCTGCGCGACCTGATCCAGCGCCGCCACAGCGAACCTCATGTGCTGGTGCTGATCGGTGCCAAGGTGGAACTGCCGGCCGAGCTGGAAGCGCTGGCGGTACGCTTCAACCCGCGCCTGCCCGACGCAAATGCCCTGCTGAAGATGCTGCGCGAGGAGGCCGATGCCTACGCCCGGGAGCATGGCGGCCGCCGGGTCGAGGTCGACAGCGAGGCGGTGAAGAAGATCCTGAAGAACCTGCAGGGCCTGAGCCTGGTCGACGCCCGCCGCATCGCGCGCCAGCTGATCTACGCCGATGGCGCGCTGCGCGACGACGACCTGCCGCAGCTGGCACGGCTGAAGTTCGAGCTGCTCAACCGCAGCGGGCACCTGTTCTTCGAGCATGACAGCGCGCGCTTCGGCGACGTGGCCGGCGCCAACCGGCTCAAGCGCTGGATCAACCAGCGGCGGGTGGCGTTCATCGCTGGCTCCGCACCGGCCGGGCTGGACCCGCCGCGCGGCATGCTGCTGCTGGGCGTGCAGGGCTGCGGCAAGTCGATGCTGGCCAAGGCCACCGCTGCCGGCTTTGGTGTGCCGCTGCTGCGCCTGGACGTCGGCGCGCTGTACAACAAATACCACGGCGAGACCGAGGCCAACCTGCGCCAGGCCCTGGCCTCGGCCGAGCAGCTGGCGCCCTGCGTGCTGTGGATGGACGAAATCGAGAAGGGCCTGGCCAGCGGTGGCGAAGACGGCGGCGTGTCGCGCCGCGTGCTCGGCCATCTGCTGACCTGGATGGCCGAGCGCAAGGCACCAGTGTTCATCGTGGCCACTGCCAACCAGGTGCACGAGCTGCCTGCCGAGCTGCTGCGCAAAGGCCGCTTCGACGAGATCTTCTTCGTCGACCTGCCCTCGCCTGAGGTGCGCGTGGAGCTGCTGCGGCTGCACCTGGGCCGGCGCCAGCTCAACGCCGACGACTTCGCGCTACCGGCGCTGGCGGCTGCCGCCAATGGGTTCTCCGGCGCCGAGATCGAGCAGGCGATCGTGGCCGGGCTGTACGCGGCGCATGCCGAGGGCCGGCCGCTGGATACCGAGCTGCTGATGAACGAGATCCGCGCCACGCGGCCGCTGTCGGTGCTGATGGCCGAGCAGGTGGAGGCCCTGCGGGCGTGGGCGTCGGGGCGGACGGTTTCCGCGGACGATTGAGTTTTCCCGCGAACGGCGCAGCCCCTCGTGGTTGATCGCTCAAAGCAACAGCCGTGGTTGGCCGGGCAGGGTGGGTTCGCGGGGGACGCCGTAAACCCATCCATGGGGGCTTGGCCGCGGCATCCCTGCCGCGGACACCCCCGCGAACCCACCCCGCCCGGCCTCTGACGGTTTCCGGGGGCGATCAGCCACGTAGAAGAAAGAAGAAGAGCAAGAGCAAAAGCAGAACCGGTTGGCTGGCCGCTTTTCTGTAGAGCCGAGCCCACGCTCGGCTGCTCTTCGATCAGATTTCCCGTATTCGATTCCGATGCAGATTCATCCACGCATGGCGTGGATCTACCGTGTCGACCAAGGTCGACACCTACCAACAGCCGCCGGAACCTGTCGAAGGCGGGGTACTGTGGGTTTGCGGGGTGTGAGCCGCATGGATGCGGCGACCAAGCCCCCATGGATGGGTTTACGGCGGCCCCGCAAACCCGCAGTGCCCCGCCATCCCACAGGAAGCCCGCTGTTGCTTGGGCTGTTGCTTCTGCGGGTGCCGGGTGCAACCCGGCCGGACCCCCTCCCTCAGGGCCAGGCCGGCGGGGCAGCCACCCACGCCTGCTGCACTTCGGCCAACGACGCACGCTCATCCTCGCGCCATTGCGGCAGCAGCTGCGCGTAATTGGCGCTGGTGCTCCATTGCGACGGCTCGGTGCGCACCGCCGCGGCATACCACTGCACCGCTTCCTGTTTCTGCCCCATCCGCCACAGCGCCAGCGCATAGGTCGGTGGCACCCAGCTGGGCTTACTGCGCGCATTGCCGGCCGAAGACAGCCATTGCTCCAGCGCGGCCTCCGGCTTGCCTTGGCGCAGCAGGTCCCAGCCGTAGTTCCAGCGCACGCTGCGGCCCGCGCTGCTCTGTGCCGGTGCCTCCTTCAACGCCTCGCCGTACAGCTGGTCGGCCAGCTCGGCACGGCCCTGGGTACTGGCCACCGAAGCCAGCTGCACGGTAGCTTCCACCGCGCGCCGGCCGCGCTCGCGCAGCCTCACCAGCTGGGTCACCAGCTCATCGCCCTCGCCCTGCATCGCCACCATCGGTGCCGCCGCCAGGTCGCTGTCGAAGTAGAACTCCTGTGGTACCGGCATGGCCGGCGCGGCCCACGCCGTGGCCGCTCCCGAGGCCAGCAGCACGCTGGCCAGGATCTTTCCTGGAACTGACATCCCTTCTCCCCAGGCTGCACAACCGCAGCCTCCCTCTCTCGCCCCGATCCTAACCCCAGCAGCGGCGCGGGCGCGAGTGCCGGGACCACCACGGCCCCGCTGCTACAATTCGCGCCTTTCCCGCCGCGTGCCTGCACGCGGCCGGTGCCAGCCGATCCTACCGGGCCAGCCATGACCAGTACCGCGCAACTCACTTCGCCCTCTTCCGCCGACCTGCTCGACCGTGATTACACGCTCGACCACAAGTACACCCGCAACGAGGGGCGGATCTACCTGAGTGGCGTGCAGGCGCTGGTGCGGTTGCCACTGATGCAGCGCCTGCGCGATGCCGCCGAAGGCATCGACAGCGCCGGCTTCGTCAGCGGCTATCGTGGCAGCCCGCTGGGTGGCTTCGACCTGGAACTGTGGCGCGCGCGCAAGCATCTTGAAGCGGCGAAGGTGAAATTCACCCCTGGCCTGAACGAGGATCTGGGCGCCACCATGGTGTGGGGCACCCAGCAGACCAACCTGTTCCCCGGCGCCAACGTGCAGGGCGTGTTCGGCATGTGGTACGGCAAGGGCCCGGGCGTGGACCGCTGCGGCGACGTGTTCAAGCATGCCAACGCGGCCGGCACCTCGCGCTACGGCGGCGTGCTGGCGCTGGCTGCCGATGACCATGCCTGCCGCAGCTCGACGCTGCCGCACGGCAGCGAGGACGAGTTCGTCAGCGCGATGATGCCGGTGCTGAACCCGGCCGGCGTGCAGGACATCCTCGACATGGGCCTGCTGGGCTGGGCGATGAGCCGTTACACCGGCCGTTGGGTCGGCTTCAAGACCATCGCCGAGACGGTGGAATCGTCGGCCTCGGTGCAGGTCGATCCGATGGCACGCCGCATCGTGCTGCCGGAAGATTTCGAGATGCCGTCGGGTGGCCTCAACATCCGCTGGCCGGACCCGCCGCTGGACCAGGAGATGCGCCTGCACCGCTATGCGGTAAAGGCCGCGCAGGCGTTCGCCCGTGCCAACGGCATCGACAAGGTGGTGATGGATGCGCCACGCGCGCGGCTGGGCATCGTCACCACCGGCAAGAGCTACCTGGACGTGCTGCAGGCGCTGGAATACCTGGGCCTGGACGAAGCGGCGTGCGCCGACATCGGCATCCGCGTGTACAAGGTCGGCATGACCTGGCCGTTGGAGCCGGAAGGCATCGCGCGCTTCGCGCAGGGCCTGGAAGACATCATCGTGGTGGAGGAGAAGCGTGCCTTCATCGAGCGCCAGATGAAGGAGCAGTTCTTCAACTGGCCGGCCAGCTGGGGCCAGCGCCCGTCCATCGTCGGCAAGTACGACGAGAGCGGCGAGTGGATCCTGCCGTCCACCGGCGAACTGACCCCGGCCACCATCGCCGGCGTGATCGGCCGCCGCATCCAGAAGTTCTTCAACAACGAATCGATCGAGCAGCGCCTGCAGTGGATGCAGAAAAAGGAAGCCGAGCTTGCGTTGCCGCGCGCCAGTTTCCCGCGCGTGCCGCACTACTGCTCCGGCTGCCCGCACAACACCTCCACCCAGGTGCCGGAAGGGTCGCGTGCGCTGGCCGGCATCGGTTGCCATTACATGGTGACCTGGATGGACCGCAGCACCGACACCTTCACCCACATGGGCGGCGAAGGCGTGACCTGGGCCGGGCAGGCGCCGTTCACCGACACCCCGCACGTGTTCCAGAATCTGGGCGACGGCACCTACTTCCATAGCGGTTCGCTGGCGATCCGCCAGGCAGTCGCCGCCGGGGTCAACATCACCTACAAGATCCTCTACAACGATGCGGTAGCGATGACCGGCGGCCAGCCGGTGGACGGACCGCTGAGCGTGCCGGACATTGCAAAGCAGATGCGCGCCGAAGGCATCCACACCATCGTGGTGCTGTCGGACAACATCGGCAAGTGGACCGGCCAGCGCGAGCATTTCCCCAGCGACGTCGAGTTCCACGACCGCAGCGAGCTGGACGCCGTGCAGAAGCGCCTGCGCGAGGTGAAGGGTGTTTCCATCCTGATCTACGAACAGACCTGCGCCACCGAGAAGCGTCGTCGCCGCAAGCGCGGCAAGCTGGAAGACCCGCAGAAGCGCGTGCTGATCAACTCGCTGGTCTGCGAGGGCTGCGGCGACTGCGGCAAGAAGAGCTTCTGCGTGTCGGTGCTGCCGAAGGAAACCGAGTTCGGGCGCAAGCGCGAGATCGACCAGTCCAACTGCAACAAGGACTATTCCTGCGTGAACGGGTTCTGCCCGAGCTTCGTCACCGTGCACGGCGGCCAGCCGCGCAAGGGCAGCAAGCGTGATGCCTCCACGCTGCTGGACAACCTGCCGGCGCCGACCATCCGCGGCACGCTGGAACAGCCCTGGAACATCCTGATCACCGGCGTCGGCGGTACCGGCGTGGTGACCATCGGCGCGCTGCTGGGCATGGCCGGCCACCTGGAAGGCAAGGGCGCCACCGTGCTCGATCAGACCGGACTGGCGCAGAAGGGTGGCGCGGTGACCACGCACATCCGCATCGCACGCCGCCCGGATGACATCCACGCCGTGCGCATCGCCGCCGGTGAGGCCGACCTGGTGCTGGGCTGCGACATGGTGGTGGTCAACGACTACTGGGCACTGTCCAAGGTGCGCGCCGGTCGTTCGCAGGTGGTGCTGAACACCTACGAAGCGATGCCGGGCACCTTCACCACCCGTCCGGACATGCAGTTCCCCGCCGCCGACATCGTCGCCGGCGTGCGCGTGGCCCTGGGCGGCCAGGAGCCGCTGCTGCTGGATGCCACCCAGCTGGCCACCGCGCTGCTGGGCGATGCCATCGCCGCCAACCTGTTCATCCTCGGCTACGCCTGGCAGCAGGGCCTGGTGCCGCTGTCGTTCGAATCGCTGATGCGCGCCATCGAGTTGAACGGCGCGGCCGTGGCGATGAACCAGCAGGCCTTCGCCTGGGGCCGCCTGGCCGTGGTCGATCCGCAGGCCGTGCAGCAGGCCGCCGGCCTGGTGCGCAACCGCCATACCGATACCGAATCCACCCCGGGCCCGCTGCACCCGCTGCCGCCGGGCGAGTGGGAAGGCAACGAGTGGGGCGCCACCGCGGCGCCGCGCAACACCGGCGACGAACGCGAACTGCGCGGTCTGCCCTCGCATGGCGGCGACGTGGCCTTCCTGCCGCTGGACGACGCGCGCCTGTCGCGTTCGCTGGACGAAATGATCGAGCGTCGCGCCGCCTTCCTGGTCGAGTACCAGGATGCCGCCTATGCCAACCGCTACCGTGATCTGGTGGCACGCGTGCGCGCCACCGAGGCCGACCGCATCGGCGGTTCCACCGCACTGACCGAGACCGTGGCCCGCTACCTGTTCAAGCTGATGGCCTACAAGGACGAGTACGAAGTGGCCCGCCTGTACACCAGCGGCGACTTCCAGCGCCGCCTGCAGCAGCAGTTCGAGGGCGACTACCAGCTGCGCTTCCACCTGGCGCCGCCGCTGTTCGCGAAGAAGGACGAGCAGGGCCGGCTGCTGAAGAAGGAATACGGCCCGTGGATGTTCAAGGCGTTCGGCCTGCTGGCGAAGCTGAAGTTCCTGCGCGGCGGACGCTTCGACGTGTTCGGTCGCACCGAAGAGCGCCGCATGGAACGCAAGCTGATCGGCGACTACGAGGCGACCGTGCAGGTGCTGCTGGACGGCCTGGACGACGACCGCCTGGCGCTGGCGGTGGAGATTGCCAGCATTCCCGAGCACATCCGCGGCTTCGGCCACGTCAAGGAAGCCCACTTCGAACAGGCCAAGGCGCGTGAAGCCGCCCTGCTGGCGCAGTGGCGCAACCCGAAGGCGCTGCATATCGTGCAGGTGGCGTAACACCGCGAAACAGGTAGTGCCGGCCGCTGGCCGGCATCTTCCTGGCAATCGAATGCCGGCCAGCGGCCGGCACTACCGGCGGTTCAGCCCAACCGCCACAACAGCAGCCGGTTGTTGGCCGGCATCGCCACGTCGCCCAGGCGGGTGAAGCCATTGTCGGCCGCCAGCGCCTGCACCGCTTCGCTATCGCGGATACCGCTGCGGGGGTCGCGCGCCTTCAGCCAGCCATCGAACTGCGCGTTGCTGTCGCTGGTGTAGCGGCCGCCGTAGTTGAACGGACCGTAGACCGCCAGCAGCGCGCCACGGCGCAGCACCGGTGGCAGCGCGGCGAACAGCGCCTGTACGTGGTCCCAGCTCATGATGTGCAGCGTGTTGGCGCTGAATGCGGCGTCGAACGTACTTCCCTCCGGCAGCCTCAACCCGGGCGCCGGAGGCAGTTCCACCTGCAGCGCCAGCGGCGGCAGCAGATTCAGCAAGGCCGCTTCGGCACGCCACGCTTCGATGCCGGGCAGGTGGTCCGGATGATCACTGGGCTGCCAGCGCAGCCACGGCCAACGCTCGGTGAAGAAGGCAGCGTGCTGGCCGGTGCCGCTGCCGATTTCCAGCACCCGGTGGCGGTCGCCCATCCATGGGTCGAGTGCGGCAGCGATCGGCTCGCGGTTGCGCTCGCAGGCTTCTGAATACGGCTTGCTCGACATCAGGACGGGGTCCAGGCGGGGTCGGCCCCATTGTGCACGAGGGGGTGTTGCTCGACAGGGCTGCGCCCTGCACCCGCCGAAGCCGGAGCCAGAGCCAGAGCAACTTCAAAAACTGGCATTCCGCGTGTTGGCGGGGTGGGCCCGGTTGCGGGGGACGCCGTAAACCCGTCCTTGGGGGCTTGGCCGCGGCATCCATGCCGCGGACACCCCCGCAACCGGACCCACCCCGCCTTCGACAGCTTTCTGCGGTCTGTTGGAATGACTCTTGGGGTCAGATCCGTTTTCCGCAGGAAAACGGATCTGACCCCGGATTCATTTCGATATCTGACAGATTGTGTCGACCAAGGTCGACACCCACCAACAGCACACGGAACCTGTCGAAGGTGGGGCGGTGTCGGATTGCGGGGTGTCAGCCGCATGGATGCGGCTGCCAAGCCTTATCTGATCGGAATCTGGCAGCGTAGGTGCCGAGAGCCGGCGTGGGCCGCCGTACAAGCCTGGATCTCGACGATCGCCATGTAGCTTGGCGCCCACGCCGGAATCTCCCTTGATCCGCCCGAACAGTTGCTGGAGCTGACACTCGCAGTGATAAGACTGGGCAAGCGGGGGAGCTCTCGACCCTTCCAGACTATACGGAGTCCGGTAATGAACGGGATCGGGATTGATGTCAGCAAGCGCCAACTGGATGTCGGCACGACGGACGGAGAGACCCTGCAGGTCTGGAATAGCCGCTCCGGCTTTTCTGAGTTGGATGATTGGCTGAAGAAGCGTCCGGTCAGCCAGATCGTGCTGGAGGCCACCGGCGGCTACGAGCGGCCGGTGCTGGATTTTCTGCACGCAGCGGGCCATCCGGTGGTCCGCGCCAATGCCCTGCGGGCCCGCAGGCTGGCCCAGGGGATGGGCCAGATGGCCAAGACCGACCGGTTGGATGCCTATGCATTGGCGCAGATGGCAGCCTTGGTGAAACTGCCCGCCTACCAACCGCTGGAGCCTTGGCAGCAGAAAATGCGGGAATTCGTGCGGGCACGTCGACAGGCGATGCACGCGCTGACCATCGCGCGGCAGCAGCAGGAAATGGTCGGTGATCGTGAATTGCGCCGGCTACTGCAGGCCAACATCACCCGCTTGCAGACGCTGGTTGAACGTCTGGGAAAGCAAATTGCCGAGCAGGTTGCCCATCAGCCTCAACTGGCTGTCCTGAAGTCGATGAAAGGCGTTGGCTCTGGCCTGCAGGCGGTATTGGCAAGCTATCCTCCCGAGTTGGGGAAGATCAGCGGCAAGGCCATCGCCAGCCTGGTCGGTGTAGCACCCATGTCCCACGACAGCGGGACCATGCGCGGCAAACGAAGCATCCACGGTGGCAGGGCCGAGATCCGCCAAGTGCTTTACATGGCCGCCATGTCGGCCATGCGGCATGAACCTCGACTGCGCGATTTCTATCAGTCGCTGCGGGCTCGCGGCAAGGAAGGAAAAGTGGCCATCGTGGCGGTAATGCGCAAGATGCTGGTGATTCTCAACGCCCGCGTACGCGACGCCCGAAGCGGACCGGTCCCTGCCTAAGGACAGTTGCGGCGTTCCCCCAGAGGCTGCCGGCCAGCGGCCGGCACTACCGTGCCTGTCTGCCGGAGAGGGCCAGGCCTCCCCGGCAACACAGTTGCTACACGGACGTACTTGCGGCGTCCCCGCACTCCGACACCGCCCCACCAACCCACGGATAGCCCGCTTTTGACGTTGACGTTGCCCTGGCTTGAAGCAGGTGCAGGGCTGCAAGCCCTGCCGAAACCCTCCCCAACCATGACTGCAGTCACTTGCCCGAAGCCGCCGCGCTGGCGAAAGTCGGGCAGTTGACGTGATCGGTCCGGCCCGTTGCCAACCGCACGCAAGCGAGAGAGAGAAACGCTGTGCAACGACGTGAGTTCCTGGCTTTTTCCGGTCTGGGCCTGGCGGGCCTGCTGCTGCCGCATTCCCGTGCCATCGCCGCCGAGCAGCTGCTGGCCCCGGTCGATACCGCCCAGCGCCGGCGCCTGGCCGAGGTCGCGCTGGCAGCCGCACGCACCGCCAAGGCCAGCTATTGCGATGTGCGCATCGGCCGCTACCTCAACCAATCGGTCATCACCCGCGAGCACCAGGTCGGCAATGTGACCAACCGCGAGTCGTCCGGCGTGGGCGTGCGCGTGATCGTCAACGGCGCCTGGGGATTCGCCGCCACCCATCAGCAGACCGAGGCCGCCGTGCGTGCCGCGGTCGAGCAGGCCGCCGCGATCGCGCGCGCCAACGCCGCCATCCAGACCCGGCCGGTGCAGCTGGCACCGACGCCGTCGGTCGGTGAGGTGCGCTGGCAGACGCCGGTCCGCAGGAACGCGATGGCAGTGCCGATCCAGGACAAGGTCGAGCTGCTGCTGGCACTCAATGCCGCCGCGCTGAATGCGGGCGCCGACTACATCAATTCCACCCTGTTCCTGGTCAACGAGCAGAAGTACTTCGCTTCCAGCGACGGCTCGTTCATCGACCAGGATATCCACCGCATCTGGCTGCCGTTCACCGCCACCGCCATCGACAAGGCCAGCGGCAAGTTCCGCACCCGCGCCGGCCTGTCCTCGCCGATGGGCATGGGCTATGAGTTCCTGGATGGCGATGCACGCGGCAAGGTGCAGCTGCCGGGCGGCATCACCGCCTACCGTGATTCCTACGACCCGGTCGAGGACGCCATCGCCGCCGCCCGCCATGCGCGCGAGAAGCTGAAGGCGCCGTCGGTGAAGCCCGGCAAGTACGACCTGGTGCTGGACCCGTCCAACCTGTTCCTGACCATCCACGAGAACGTCGGCCACCCGCTGGAGCTGGACCGTGTGCTCGGCTACGAGGCCAACTACGCCGGCACCAGTTTCGCCACGCTGGACAAGCGCGATGCCGGCTTCCGCTGGGGCAGCGACATCGTCACCTTCTTCGCCGACAAGACCCAGCCGGGCAGCCTCGGTGCGGTCGGCTACGATGACGAAGGAGTGAAGACACAGCGCTGGGACCTGGTGCGCGACGGCATCCTGGTCGACTACCAGGCCACCCGCGATGAAGCCCACATCCTCGGCCGCGATGCATCGCATGGCTGCAGCTATGCCGATTCGTGGTCCAGCGTGCAGTTCCAGCGCATGGCCAATGTCTCGCTGGCACCGGGCAAGCAGCCGCTCAGCGTCGAAGACATGATCAAGGACGTGGAGAACGGCATCTGGATCCACGGCCGCGGTTCGTACTCGATCGACCAGCAGCGCTACAACGCGCAGTTCGGCGGCCAGCTGTACTACCAGATCAAGGACGGAAAGATCGCCGGCATGGTCGAGGATGCGGCCTACCAGATCCGTACGCCGGAGTTCTGGAACGCCTGCACCGCCATCTGCGATGAGCGTGACTTCCGCCTGGGCGGTTCGTTCTTCGACGGCAAGGGCCAGCCCGGCCAGGTCTCGGCGGTTTCGCACGGTTCGTCCACCACCCGCTTCAACGGCATCAACATCATCAACACCGCGCGCAGTCTCGGCGCTTGAGCCACCCATCCTTCGACATGGAGAGCAGCCTTGCAAAGACGTGACTTCCTGGCCCTGACCGGGCTTACCGCGGGCGGGCTGATCGTGCCCTCCTTCTTCGGCAAGGTGATCGCCGCCGAGCAGCTGCAGTCCAGCCTTGACCCGGCGCTGAAGAAGCGCCTGGCCGACGCCGCCCTGCAGGCCGCACGCAGCGCTGGCGCCACCTACTGCGACGTGCGCATCGGCCGCTACCTGCGGCAGTTCGTGATCACCCGCGAGGACAAGGTGCAGAACGTGGTGAACACCGAGTCCACCGGCGTGGGCATCCGTGTGATCGTCAATGGTGCGTGGGGCTTCGCCGCCACCAACGCGCTGGGCACTGCCGATGTGGCCAAGGCCGCGCAGCAGGCGGCAGCCATCGCCAAGGCCAACGCCGGCGTGCAGACCGCACCGGTGCAGCTGGCCAAGGCACCGGGCGTGGGCGAAGTGAGCTGGCGCACGCCGATCCGCAAGAACGCGATGGAGGTGCCGATCAAGGACAAGGTCGGCCTGTTGCTGGACGTCAACGCTGCGGCGATGGGCGCCGGTGCCAGCTTCGTCAACTCGATGCTGTTCCTGGTCAACGAACAGAAGTACTTCGCCTCCACCGACGGCTCCTACATCGACCAGGACGTGCACCGCATCTGGGCCCCGATGACGGTCACCGCCATCGACAAGTCCAGCGGCAAGTTCCGTACCCGTTCGGGCCTGTCCTCGCCGATGGGCCTGGGCTACGAATACCTGGATGGCGCCGCCGCCGGCAAGGTGGTCAGCCCCAATGGCGTGGTCAACTACAGCTCGTCCTACGACATGAAGGAGGACGCCATCGCCGCCGCCAGGCAGGCGCAGGAGAAGCTGAAGGCACCGTCTGTGAAGCCGGGCAAGTACGACCTGGTTCTCGACCCGTCGCACACCTGGCTGACCATCCACGAGTCGATCGGCCACCCGCTGGAACTGGACCGCGTGCTCGGCTACGAAGCCAACTATGCCGGCACCAGCTTCGCCACCCTGGACAAGCGCGAACAGCATTTCCAGTACGGCAGCGAGCTGGTCAACATCTTTGCCGACAAGACCCAGCCGGGCAGCCTCGGCGCGGTGGCGTACGACGACGAAGGCGTGAAGTGCAAGCGCTGGGACCTGATCAGCAGCGGCAAACTGGTGGACTACCAGACCATCCGCGACCAGGCCCACATCCTCGGCAAGACCGAGTCCGACGGCTGCTGCTATGCCGACTCGTGGTCCAGCGTGCAGTTCCAGCGCATGGCCAACGTGTCGATGGCGCCAGGCAAGAAGCCGCTGAGCGTGCCCGACCTGATCAAGGACGTGGAGAACGGCATCTACATCATCGGTGACGGTTCGTTCTCGATCGACCAGCAACGCTACAACGCTCAGTTCGGCGGCCAGCTGTTCTACGAGATCAAGAACGGCCAGATCACCCGCATGCTGGAAGACGTGGCCTACCAGATCCGCACGCCGGAGTTCTGGAACGCCTGCACCGCCGTGGCCGACGAGCGCGACTACCGCCTGGGCGGTTCGTTCTTCGACGGCAAGGGCCAGCCGGGCCAGGTCTCGGCGGTCTCGCACGGTTCTTCCACCGCGCGCTTCAACGGCATCAACGTCATCAACACCGCACGCAGCCTCGGCTGATCGGTCAGGAGCCCTTACACCATGAGTATCTTCACCGAAGCCCAGGCCAAGGCCATCCTCGACAAGGTCATTGCCCTGTCCAAGGCCGATGAGTGCACCGCCGTGCTGGCCGGCGCGATCGACGGCAACATCCGTTTCGCACTGAACAACGTTTCCACCAGCGGCATTGTCGACAACACCGAACTGGCCGTCACCGTGGCCTTCGGCAAGCGCGTCGGCACCGCCTCGATCAACGAGTTCGACGATGCCGCGCTGGAACGCGTGGTGCGCCGCGCCGAAGACCTGGCCCGCCTGGCGCCGGAGAACCCGGAGTTCATGCCGGCCATCGGCAAGCAGAGCTACCGCGCCAGCCCGACCTTCAGCGAATCCACGGCCGCGATCGATCCGGCCTTTCGTGCCAAGGTTGCCGCCGATTCAATCGCGCCGTGCCGTGGCCATGGCCTGATCGCCGCCGGCTTCCTCGAAGACGGCCAGGGCTTCCAGGCCACCGCCAACAGCAACGGCAACTTCGCCTACCAGCGCACCACCAACTTCGATTACACCTGCACCGTGCGTACCGAAGATGGCCGTGGTTCGGGCTGGGTCGGCCGCAACCTGAAGGATGCGGCGGACTTCAAGGCGGACCAGGACATCCGCATCGCCATGCGCAAGGCCACTGAATCGGCCGAAGCCAAGGCGCTGGAGCCGGGCAAGTACACGGTGATCCTGGAACCGGCAGCGGCTGCGGGCCTGATCAGCTTCATGATGAATTTCTTCAGCGCCCGTTCGGCCGATGAAGGCCGCAGCTTCCTGTCCAAGAAGGGCGGCGGCAACAAGCTGGGCGAGCAGGTCTACGACCCGCGCGTGACCATGATCGCCGACCCGTGGCATCCGGACGCACCGGTGCTGCCGTGGGACAACGAGGGCCTGCCACGCGAGCGCATGGCCATCATCGAGAACGGCAAGATCGCCAACCTGGACTACTCGCGCTTCTGGGCACAGAAGCAGGGCAAGACCGCCAAGGCGTCGCCGGGCAACCTGCTGATGAGCGGTGGCGACAAGAGCACCGCCGAGCTGGTGCGCGGCACCCAGAAGGGCATCCTGGTCACCCGTACCTGGTACATCCGCATGGTCGATCCGCAGACCGTGCTGCTGACCGGCCTGACCCGTGACGGCACCTTCTACATCGAGAACGGCCAGATCAAGCACCCGGTGAAGAACTTCCGCTTCAACGAGTCGCCGGTGATCATGCTCAACAACATCGAAGAGCTGGGCAAGCCGGTGCGCGTGGCCGGTGATGAATCCAGCTACGTGATGATGATTCCGCCGATGAAGCTGCGCGATTTCACCTTCACCTCGCTGTCCGACGCCGTCTGATGGATCGCCGGGCCTGCCTGCGCTGGTTGGCCGCTGCCGCTTCGGCGGCGGCGCTGCCGGCCTGGGCACAGGCAGGCCCGCGCAGTTCGCGCTACGACTTCTGGTTCACCCGCCTGCAGTACGACTCCGGCGACTGGGACGTGGACGCGCGCATGCCGTCCAACCTGATCACCTCGCTGATCGACTACACCTCGCTGCGGGTGGATCCGCAGGAACACGTGGTGGCGCTGGCCGACCCGCGCATGCTGGAAGCGCCGTTCTGCTACCTGGCGGGGCACACGCTGGTCGAGTTCAACGCCGCCGAACGGCAGAACTTCGTGCGCTACGTGCGCAACGGCGGCTTCGTCTTCGTCGATGACTGCAACCATGACATCGACGGGTTGTTCGCCACCTCGTTCGAAGCGCAGATGGGCCGCCTGTTCGGGCCCAGGGCATTGCAGAAGCTGCCCAACAGCCACGCGCTGTACCGCAGTTTCTTCCGTTTCCCCGACGGCCCGCCCGCGACCAGCTTCGAGCTCAACGGCTGGGGCGACGACCTGGTGCACGACTACCTGAAGGGCATCGAGGTCGATGGCCGCCTGGGCCTGCTCTACAGCAACAAGGACTATGGCTGCGAGTGGGACTACGACTGGCGCAACAAGCGTTTCCTGGCCGAAGACAACACCCGCTTCGGCGTCAACATCGTGATGTACGCGTTGAACAACTGATAGGACCTGCACGCCCATGACCGCCCCCGACCTCGATTCCCTGCTGCCGCGCCTGCACGATCTGCGCGCTGCGCTCGCACGCGCGGTGGTGGGCCAGAACACCGTGGTCGAGCAGCTGCTGATCGGCCTGCTGGCCAGTGGCCACTGCCTGCTGGAAGGTGCGCCCGGGTTGGGCAAGACGCTGCTGGTGCGCTCGCTCGGCCAGGCCCTGGAACTGCAGTTCCGGCGCGTGCAGTTCACCCCCGACCTGATGCCCAGCGACATCCTCGGCACCGAGCTGCTGGAGGAAGACCACGGCACTGGCCATCGCCATTTCCGCTTCCAGCAGGGCCCGATCTTCACCAACCTGCTGCTGGCCGACGAACTCAACCGCACCCCGCCCAAGACCCAGGCGGCGCTGCTGGAGGCGATGCAGGAGCGCACGGTCAGCTACGCCGGCACCACCCATGCGCTGCCGGCGCCGTTCTTCGTGCTGGCCACGCAGAACCCGATCGAGCAGGCCGGCACCTACCCGCTGCCGGAAGCGCAGCTGGACCGCTTCCTGCTGCACGTGCTGGTGGATTACCCCAGCGAGGACGAGGAACGGCAGATCCTGGAGCAGACCACCGGCGGCGCCACCGATACGGTGCCGAAGGTGATGGATGCCGAGGCGGTGATCGCACTGCAGGCCGCGGTGCGCCAGGTGCATGTCAGCCCCGATGTGCTGGCCTGGATCACCCGCCTGGTACGTGCCAGCCGGCCTGGCGAAGGCGCACCGGCGGCGATCAACCAGTGGGTGAAGTGGGGCGCCGGCCCGCGTGCCGGCCAGTCGCTGGTGCTGGCAGCGAAGGCACGCGCATTGCTTCAGGGCCGTTTCGCCGCCACCCGCGAGGACGTGCAGGTGCTGGCCGCGCCGGTGATGCGCCATCGCCTGCTGCTGTCGTTCGCCGCCGAGGCCGAGCAGAAGCGTGCCGACGATGTGGTCGCCGCGCTGCTGCAGGCCGTGCCGTTCCCGGGTTGAGCCACGCGTGAACGCAGGTACGCCGTTGACCCTGCCGCCGGAACTGCGTGCGCGCCTGCGCCTGCTGCGGTTGCGGCCGCGCGTGGCCAGCGGGGCAAACGGCATCGGCCAGCACGCCAGCCGCAGCCGCGGTGCCGGCCTGGAATTCGCGCAGTACCGTGCCTACGAGCCGGGTGACGAACTGCGCCAGATCGACTGGAAGCTGTACGCACGCTCGGACCGTTTCTTCGTGCGCGAATCCGAACGCGAAAGCCCGATCACGGTCTGGCTGCTGCTCGATGCCACCGCCTCGGCCGGCCAGGCTGATCG
Organism: Stenotrophomonas sp. 59; assembly: GCF_030291095.1. NCBI lineage: Bacteria > Pseudomonadati > Pseudomonadota > Gammaproteobacteria > Lysobacterales > Lysobacteraceae > Stenotrophomonas > Stenotrophomonas sp. 59. The sequence continues at coordinate 98,162 of NZ_CP127408.1, read as the reverse complement.
CGCGGCACCGCAGCGCACGCGACTGGACCACATGCGTGGCGTGGCCGCATGCCTGGTTGAACTGGCCCTGCAACAAGGCGACCGCTTTGGCCTGCTGACAATCAATGGCGATGGCCTGCAACTGGTGCCTGCGGCGAACGGCGCGCGCCAGCGCGACCGTGTGTATCTGCAGTTGCAGGCGTTGCAGGCACGCGGTGGCTGGCCCGCGCCTGATCGCCTGCGGCCGCTATGGGAACGGGTGCGTCCAGGCGACCTGCTGCTGGCGATCGGCGATGGCTTCGATGAGGCCGGCATCGTGCTGCTGGAACAACTGGCGAGCGCCCGCCGCGAAGTGGCACTGCTGCAGATCCTGACCGCTGACGAACGCGATTTCCCCTTCGACGCCGGCCACCGCTTCCGCGACCCGGAGACCGGCGAAGAACTGCTGGGCGATGGCGCGGCGATCCGCACCGACTACCTGCAGCGCTTCGCCGATGCACGCAGCGCGCTGCAGGCGCGCCTGCAGGCCAGTGGCATCGCAAGCGCCACCGGTTGGCTCGACCAGCCACTGGACCAGCCGCTGCAGGCGCTGTTCGGCCGTGGGGGCGGCGCATGAACCTGTTGTTCCCGCTGGGCCTGGCCGCGCTCGCCGCATGGCTGCTGCCGTTGTTGATCCACCTCGCCCGCCGCCATCCGTATACGCCGCTGGATTTCGCCGCGCTGCGCTGGCTGCGCGCGCAGATCCGGCCGCGCCAGCGCATCCGCTTCGATGACTGGCCGCTGCTGCTGGTGCGCCTGCTGTTGTTGGCCGCGCTGGCGCTGTTGCTGGCGCGGCCGGCGCTGACGGGCCCTGCGCCGGTCCCCGCTGCATGGACCGTGGTGGCCCCGGGCCTGGATGCCGCCGCACTGCGCGGCACCGTCGACGATGGCAACTGGCATTGGCTGGCCACCGGCTTCCCCTCCATCGACCAGGCACCGCTGGCCTCCAATGCCTCCCTGCCCAGCCTGCTGCGCGAACTGGATGCCCAGCTGCCGGCCGGTACCGCGCTGACCGTGCACATGCCCGATCCGCTGCCCGGCCTGGACGGCGCACGCCTGCAGCTGTCGCGCGATGTGCAGTGGCACCCGCATGCCGTCGCGGCCCCAGCCACACAGGCCGCCACGACGCCGCCACGGCTGCGCATGCACGCCGATGCGCCCGCCGGGGTGCAGCGCTGGATCGGCGCACTGCAGCGGGCCTGGGGCGCGCAGGCACCCCCGGCACCGTTGACGGCCGATGCCTTGCCCGAACGCGGCGAGATCGGTGTCTGGAGCCGCAGCGACGCACTGCCGCCGCACTGGCAGGGTTGGCTGCGCGATGGCGGCAGCGTACTGAGCGCTGCAAAACCTGCCACCGAGGCCAGTGTGCTGCTGCGCAGCGCCGATGGCGCGCCGCTGCTCTGGCAGCAGCGCGTCGGCCACGGACGCTTGCTGTCACTGCCCGGTGACTGGGACATCACTACCCATGCCGCGTTGCGCGACGCGCACCTGCCACGCTCGCTGCTGCTGGCACTGCAACCGCCATCGCCCCCACGCGTGGGGGATGCAACAGACCACGCGCCCCGCCAGACCGCCCTGCCGGCCGCAACGCCGCCGCTGCGTGAGCCGACCGCATGGCTGTTGCTGGCCATCGTGCTGCTGTTCGCCGTCGAACGCTGGATGGCCAGCAGCACCCGGCGCAGGGTGGCAGCATGAACGCGTTGCAACGTGCCTGGCAGCGCGCGCGACGCCGACGCGCCCTGATCACCCTGCTGCTTGGCCTGCCGTTGGCGCTGGCCGCCACCGCGCTGGCGCTGCGCCTGTCCGGCTTCGATCTGGCCTGCGTGGTCGGCACGCTCGCCGTACTCGCCTGCGCCACCGTTGCGACGGCGCGTGCCCGGCAGCTCGACCGTCGGTGGCTGCAGCGGCAACTTGATGCCAGCGGCACCAGCGAGGACAGCGCGGACCTGCTGTTCGCCGGGACCGCCACGCTCAATCCGCTGCAGCAGCGCCAACGCACGCACGTGCTGGCCGCGCTGGAGCGCCACATGCCGGAGCTGCGACCGCGCTGGCCGCGCGCGGCGCTGGCCCTGTGCTGGATTGCGGGCCTGACCATCGCACTGCTGGCATTCGGCTGGCCGCGCTCGAACAGCGGCCCCGCCACCGTTGAACCCACACCGCATGGCGGCACCACACCCGCGGGCCCACTGCACCTGCAGTCCACCCGCCTGCGCATCGACGCACCGGCCTATACCGGCCGGGCCACGCTCACCCAGAATGCGCTGGATGCCAAGGTTGCCGCCGACAGCCGCCTGTCGTGGTCGTTGCGCTTCGACCGTGCACCGGACAAGGCGTGGCTGCAGTTCCACGATGGCCGACGCCTGCCGCTGAACGAGCAGGACGGCCAATGGCAGGCGCAGGATGTGGCACGCGCGCCGGTGCTGTATCGCGTGGTGAGCGAACCAGCACTGGCTGAGACCCGCCTGCATCGGCTGGACGTGGTGGCCGACCGTGCACCCTCCGTACGCGTGCTGGAACCGGCGGCCAGCCTGGTGCTTGCCACGCCCGGACAGCGCCAATGGTCGCTGCGCTTCGAGGCCAGCGACGACTACGGCGTGGCCGCACAGGCAACGCTGTCGATCACCACCACCCAAGGCAGCGGTGAGAACATCACCTTTGTCCGTCGCAGCGTCAGCCTCACCGGCAGTGGCGAGCCGACCGCACGACGCTTCGCGCATACGCTCGACCTCGCCGCGCTGGGTGCGCAGCCTGGCAACGATGTGATCGCCCAGCTGGAAGTGCGCGACAACCACGCGCCCACACCGCAGGCCGGACGCAGCAGCAGTGTGATCCTGCGCCTGCCCAGTGCCGAGGTGGCGCTGGGTGCCGAGCTGGAAGGCCGTATCAAGAAGACACTGCCGGCCTACTTCCGCAGCCAGCGACAGATCATCATCGATGCCGAGGCGTTGATCCGGCAGCGGCGCGGTCTCGCCGCTGATGACTTCATCAAGCGCAGCGATGCGATCGGTGTCGACCAGCGCATCCTGCGCCTGCGCTACGGCCAGTTCCTGGGCGAGGAAAGCGAAGGCGCACCGAAGCCGCCGCCGACCAGCGACCTGCCCACCAGCGATACGCCGACCGCAGATGGCCACGACGACGATCACGAGCACGACCATGGCGCGCAGGCCGATGCGCACGACGACCATGGCCATGATCATGGCGGTACAGCCAGCGCAGGTACCCCGCCAGTGTTCGGCAGCGCGACCGACGTGCTTTCCGAGTACGGACACACCCATGACCACGCTGAGGCGGCCACCCTGCTCGACCCGCAGACGCGTGCCACGCTGAAGGCCGCGCTGGACCAGATGTGGTCGGCTGAAGGCGAGCTGCGCCAGGGCCGCCCGGAGCAGGCGCTGCCATTCGCCTACAAGGCGCTGGGCTTCATCAAGCAGGTGCAGCAGGCCGAGCGCATCTACCTGGCACGGGTTGGCCCGGAACTGCCACCGATCGATGAAAGCCGCCGGCTGGGCGGTGATCGCGCCGGGCTGGCCAGCCGCGAACTGCCGCTGGCCGCACGCACGCCGCCGGACCCGGCCATTGTCGAAGCCTGGCAGCGTCTAGGCGATGACATCGGCACACCCGATCTCGATGCGCTCGCCAGCTGGCAGCAACGCAACGCTACCTACCTGCCCGATGCGCTGGACCTGGCTGCCGCCATCGAGCAGCTGCGCATCGAGCCCGGCTGCCGCGACTGCCGCCAGCGCCTGCGTGCGCAGCTGTGGCGTGCCCTGCAGCGTCCGTTGCCGCAGGTGATGCGGCGCAGTGCAGCCGATGCGATGGGGCAACGGTATCTCGACGCGCTGGAGGCGCAGCCATGAACGCCTCCGGTTCGAGCCTGTGGATTGCGCTGGCACTTGCCCTGGTCGTGGTCATTGCCAGCGTGCGCCAGTTGCGTGGAAGCACAACGCACCCAGGCCGCCGCTGGCTCGTCTTCGCGCTGCAGATCGTCGCTGCCACGTTGCTGTATTTCTGCCTGGTACCACCTCCCCATCAGCAACCCGCCGCCGGCCTGGTCGTGCTCGGCGCCGAGGCCGGCAAGGCAGGCGCACCGCCGGCCAGCGAAGGTCCGCTGCTGCTGTTGCCGGAAGCGGGCGATGTACCTGGTGGACAGCGTATCCCCGACCTGGCCACCGGGCTGCGCCAACACCCCGCCTCCACGCTCACCCTCGTTGGCGCCGGCCTGGTCGCACGCGATCGCGACGCGGCGTTGCCAGGCGACGTGCGCTGGCAGGCAGCACCCGCACCGCGCGGCTGGGTCGCGCTGCAGCCACCGGCCGACGTTGCTCCCGGCGGACGCTTCGAGGTACAGGCGCAGTCGCGTGGCGCGGCAAAGGCGAAGGCCGAGCTGCTGGACCCGGCCGACACCGTGGTCGATCGCGCGGACGTTGCCGAAGACGGCCGCGTCCAGCTCACCGGCATCGCCCGCGCCGAAGGCCGCAGCATATTCCGGCTGCGCCTGCTCGACACCGAAGGCCATGTGGTGGATACCGTACCGGTGCCGCAGCAGACCCTGCCGGCAGCGCCCTTGCGCCTGTTGGTGCGTGCCAGCGCACCCGGCCCGGAACTGAAGTACCTGCGGCGCTGGGCCGCTGACGCCGGCCTGCGCGTGCAGGTGCAGGCCGATACCGGTGCAGGGCTCAGCGTGGGCGATGGCGTGGTTTCGCTCGATGCTGCAACGCTGGCGCGCAGCGACCTGCTGCTGCTGGACGAACGCGGCCTGGCGGCCCTGAGTGCAGGCCAGCTGGCCGCCGTGCGCCAGGCGCTGCGCGACGGTCTGGGTGTACTGGTACGCAGTGCGGGGGCACCTTCGGCCAGCGCGCGCCAGCGCCTGCATGATCTTGGCCTGCCCGTGCAGGGCGATGGCAGCAGCCGCACCCTCGAACTTCCCGGCGACGGTGACAGCGCGATTCTCGTCGCGCGCCGTGGCCCGCTTGCCGCCGGCACACTGCCAACCGGCTACGGCGAAGAGGCCGACCGCAGCTCGCACAGCGCTGCGCTGCCTTCGCTGGAAGCACTGGCATTGCAGGCACCGGGCAGCAACGCACTGCTGCATGGTCTTGATGGCAAGGCCGTCGGCGGTTGGCGTGCGGCCGGCAAGGGGCGCATCGGCCTGCTGCCAATCACCGACAGCTGGCGCTGGGTGCTGGCCGGCCGCGATGACCGCCACGGCGAACTGTGGAGCGGGGTGGTTGCCACGCTGGCACGTGCGCAGGGCAGCGGTGATGCGCTGTGGTCACCACAAGCGATTGCCTGGGCCGGCGAGCGGCAGGCACTGTGTGGCGTGCAGGCGCCGCTGCAGGCACTCAACCAGCATGGCGACAGCGTGCCGCTGATCGTCGATGGTGCGACATCGGCGCTGCGTTGTGCCGGCTGGTGGCCACGTGGCGCAGGTTGGCAGCGCCTGCAGCATGGGAACAGTATCGTCTGGCGCTATGTATTCGCCCCGAAGGACGCCGCGGCACTGCATCGGCAGGCGATGATCGATGCAACCACGCGGGCGCTGGCCCGCAGCATGCCCGCGAATGCGCAGGCCACGCAGCCGGTTGCCGGCTCGCGCTGGCCGTGGTGGCTGGCCTTCGTGCTGTGCGCCGCGCTGCTGTGGTGGCTGGAACGGCGGCGGTGACTTCGGGGTCGGATCCCTTTCGGGGGCGAAAGGGCTCTGACCCCACCAATTGGATCGCGAACCGCATCCACGCATGGCGTGGATCTACTGACGGCGCCGGGGTCGGATCCCTTTCGCCCGCGAAAGGGCTCTGACCCCAGCCGATTGGATCGCAAAGAGCATCCACGCATGGCGTGGATCTACTGGTCCCTCATGTGCCCTTCAACGTTTTCCCGCGCGCCGGTACACACCATTGAAGCGCACGTTCATGCCACCGCACTCGCTGTTGTCGGCCACGATCAGCACCTCGCCCAGCGAATGCACGCGCACCCTGCAGGTGTCTTCGGCGAACTCCACATCAGCACCACGCGGCGTCGCGCGCGCTTCCACCTGGCCCATGTTGGGGCCATACGGACGCTGTTCCGGCGTCGGGTTGGCAGAGGGCCAATAAGCGTCGCCGTCCACATGCAGCTGCCCACCCTGCACCGAGATGCGCAGGCCATTGTCGCCATCCTTCCAATGGCCTGCCCAGTCCTGCAGGGATGGCACGACCGCAGGCAACGGCTGCAGCTTGCTGCGGTCCACCCAACCGGCGCTGCCGCCCACCTTGTTCGGGAAGAATGCACAGCGATAACCGCCCAGGTCGCGTCCGATCACCACCGTATCGCCGTTGACCACATAGCTGCGCTGGCGGCAGGCCGGCTCGCCCTTGCCCGGGCAGCCGTCCATGTCGCCGAGCAGGTACAGGCGCGGTGCGTCGACCACCCGCGCCAGTGCAAACCGGCTCTGTTCGGAGGGGAACGCGCCGTTGCGGCAGGCGCCGCCATCGGCGATGCCTGAAGCGAAGGCGGAGGCCGGCAGCAACGCAGCCACCAGGCAGAAGGAACGCAGGGACATGGCGATGGCACCGATGGGGATGCCGGCAGGATATACCGGCCTACTTCACCGGCGATGGGTCGGCGGCACCCTGCTCCTCGGAGAACCGCAGCGCACGCTGCTGCTGTTCGGCACTGAGTTCCGGCGGTGGCCGCGCCACCGCAGCCTGGATCTGCGCCGGTCCACCGGTAAGCTTGTTCACGCCCTTTGCGGCTGCCATCACGCCCTTGACCACGCCCATCATGATGTAGCCGCCGCCCATGCTGACCTGTTCCGGCGACGGTGGTTCACTCCAGTCGCGGCTGAAGCGGTTGTCGCCGAACTTCACCGGGTTCTTGAAGCGGTACAGGTCCAGCGGCTCGTCTTCCGGCTTGAGTGCGCGCACTTCGCCAAGGGTGGTGACGTTGTCCTGCGGCAGGGTGGTGGAAACCGGCGCGGTGGTTGCCGCCGGAGCATCCGCAACGGCGGCAGGCACGGGCACCGCTACCGGCGCTGCCTGCTGCGCCTGCGCGATGCCCGCCAGCAACAGGCTGGCCAGCAGTGCTCCCTGCGTTCCACGTCGTGCCACAGCCATCCACCCTGTTGGTTGCGTCCAGTGAACAAGGATACGGATGCGGGCTTCAGATTTCGTTGCCACTGCGGCGACTGTTCAGCCCATGGAGCAGCTTCGACGCCAGGGGCTCTGAACGGTTCACTGCATCCCAAGCCGTTGTCTCACATCCTGAGACGTGGATGTGGTGCCATGTGACCCCTCGCAATCCGTACTGGCTCCATCTTCCATGGCCTACGAACTCGCCAAGCGCACCGCCGACGCCGAGCAGAAGCTCGCCACCCGCGACGGCCTGCCCGCCCGCGATGGCGCCCTGCTCAGTGCGCGGCTGCAGCGCCGCTACCAGGACCGCATCACCGGCAGCTTTGCCATTCCGGGCCGGGAAGGCCGCTACGCGCCCCTTCCCGGGTCGGTGCCGCCGGCCCTGGCCGCCGCCCTGAAGGCCCGTGGCATCGAGCAGCTCTACAGCCACCAGGCCGAAGCGTGGGAGGCCAGCCAGCGCGGCGAACACGTGGCCATCGTCACCCCCACCGCCAGCGGCAAGTCGCTGTGCTACACCCTGCCGGTGGTCAGCGCGGCCATGCAGGACAAGGCCAAGGCGCTGTACCTGTTCCCGACCAAGGCGCTGGCCCAGGACCAGGTGGCCGAACTGCTGGAACTCAACCGCGCCGGCGACCTCGGGGTGAAGGCCTTCACCTTCGATGGCGACACCCCTGGCGATGCGCGGCAGGCGATCCGCCTGCATGGCGACATCGTGGTCTCCAACCCGGACATGCTGCACCAGGCCATCCTGCCGCATCACACCAAGTGGGCGCAGTTCTTCGAGAACCTGCGCTACATCGTCATCGACGAAGTGCATACCTACCGCGGCGTGTTCGGCAGCCACGTCACCAACGTGCTGCGCCGGCTCAAGCGCATCTGCGCGTTCTACGGCGTGCAACCGCAGTTCATCCTGTGCTCGGCCACCATCGGCAACCCGCAGGCGCATGCCGAAGCGCTGATCGAGGCGCCGGTGACTGCCATCACCGAATCCGGCGCACCCAGCGGGCCCAAGCAGGTGCTGCTGTGGAACCCGCCGGTGATCAACCCGGACCTGGGCCTGCGCGCCTCGGCGCGTTCGCAGAGCAACCGCATCGCGCGCATCGCGATCAAGTCCGGGCTGAAGACGCTGGTGTTCGCACAGACCCGGCTGATGGTCGAGGTCCTGACCAAGTACCTGAAGGACATCTTCGACCACGACCCGCGCAAACCGCCACGCATCCGCGCCTACCGCGGCGGCTACCTGCCCACCGAGCGCCGCGAGACCGAGCGCGCGATGCGCGCCGGCAACATCGACGGCATCGTCAGCACCTCGGCGCTGGAGCTGGGCGTGGACATCGGCAGCCTGGACGTGGTGATCCTCAACGGCTACCCCGGCAGCGTGGCCGCCACCTGGCAGCGCTTCGGCCGTGCCGGTCGCCGCCAGCAGCCCGCGCTCGGCGTGATGGTGGCCAGTTCGCAGCCGTTGGACCAGTACGTGGTGCGGCATCCGGACTTCTTCGCCGAGGCCTCGCCCGAACATGCGCGCATCGCCCCGGACCAGCCACTGATCCTGTTCGACCATATCCGTTGCGCGGCGTTCGAGCTGCCGTTCCGGGTAGGCGATGGCTTCGGCCCGATCGACCCCGAAGTGTTCCTGGAAGCGCTGGCCGAAACCGAGGTGATCCACCGCGAAGGCGAACGCTGGGAATGGATCGCCGACAGTTACCCGGCCAACGCGGTCAGCCTGCGCGCGGTGGCCGATGGCAACTTCGTGGTGGTCGACCGCAGCGATGGCCGCCAGCAGATCATCGCCGAAGTGGATTACTCCGCCGCCGCGCTCACCCTGTACGAAGGCGCCATCCACATGGTGCAGTCCACCCCGTACCAGGTGGAAACGCTGGACTGGGATGGCCGCAAGGCCTACGTCACCCGCACCCACGTGGACTACTACACCGACAGCATCGACTTCACCAAACTCAAGGTGCTGGACCGCTTCGATGGAGGCGTGGCCGGCCGTGGCGATTCGCACCACGGCGAAGTGCACGTGGTGCGCCGCGTGGCAGGCTACAAGAAGATCCGCTATTACACCCACGAGAACATCGGCTACGGGCCGGTCAACCTGCCCGACCAGGAACTGCACACCACCGCGGTGTGGTGGCAGCTGCCGCAGGCACTGCTGCTGCGCGCCTTCGCCAGCAAGCAGGATGCGCTGGATGGCTTCCTCGGCGCCGCCTATGCGCTGCACATCGTCGCCACCGTGGCGGTGATGGCCGACGCGCGCGACCTGCAGAAGTCGGTCGGCAACGGCGATGGCGCCTGGTTCGCGATTGCCGACCAGAGTGGCCGTGGCCAGCTGCGCGGCAGCAATGGTGACCCGGGTGCAGTGGAGCTGCTGCAGGAATTCGTGCCCACTGTCTACCTGTACGACAATTTCCCCGGCGGCGTTGGCCTCAGCGAACCGCTATGGCAGCGCCAGACCGAGCTGGTGCAGCGCGCGCGCGAACTGGTGCAGCGCTGCGACTGCAAGGCCGGCTGCCCGGCCTGTGTCGGCCCAGTCCTGGCCGCGCAGGAAGAGGATGAGACCTCACCGCGCGCACTGGCACTTCGCGTGCTCGACCTGTTCGATGCCGATGCCTGCCAGCATGTGCCCGACGTGGTGGTGACCGTGCGCGATCCGATGGAGCTGCTGGCACCGTGAGCCTGAGCCTGGACAAGCTGCGCCTGCTGCGGAAGCAGGCCGGCGACCCGAAGGCGGCCACGCCGACGACGCCGGATGCAGCGCCTGCGCCCCCCGCACCCGTGGCTGCCAACGATGCACGGCAACCACCGGCCGAGCGTTCGGTGTTCGCCTGGGTCGAACAGGAAATCCGCCACAAGCCGACCGGTACTGCGGCCGCCGCACCGGCACCGGCAACGCTGCGTCGGCCGGAGGTGGGCAGCCTGCATCGCCTGCTTGGCCTGCGCACACGCGGCGGTCCTGCACCGGTGCATGCCAGTGCACAGGATCGGCAACTACCCGGCGAAGAAATCGCACCGGGTCTGTTCCTGATCGAATCGCTGCAGCCGCAGACGATTCCGGCGCAGCCCCTGTCGCTGGATTTCGCCCGTCGCGAAGGCCAGCACGTGGCCGCGCGCGACCTGCTGTTCTTCGATACCGAAACCACCGGCCTGGCCGGCGGCACCGGCACCCGCGCCTTCATGATCGGCGCCGCCGACTGGCATGTCTGCCCACGACGCGGCGAAGGCCTGCGCATCCGCCAGCTGCTGATGTCGACGATGGCCGCCGAGGACGCGATGCTGGCCACCTTCGCCAGCTGGCTGCAGCCCTCCACCGTGTTCTGCAGCTACAACGGCCGCAGCTATGACGCCCCACTGCTGAAGGCGCGGTACCGGCTGGCCCGGCAACGCGACCCGATCAGCGCGCTGGACCATGTCGACCTGCTCTACCCCACCCGCCGCCGTTATCGCGGCAGCTGGGAGAACTGCAAGCTGTCCACCATCGAGCGCCAGCTGCTGCGCGTGGTACGCGAGGACGACCTGCCGGGCTCCGAGGCGCCCGGCGCATGGCTGCGCTTCCTGCGCGGCGGGGACGCGGTGAACCTGCGCCGGGTGGCCGACCACAATCAGCAGGACGTGGTGACCCTGGCCCTGCTGCTGCAGAGGCTGGTGCACGAGGAACAGCGCGAGCGCGAGACACTGGCGCTGGTCGGGCAATAGGCGTTGACACGGCCTGACGGTGGCAGCGGTGACACTGCCGCCACCATCCACGCCTGGAGCCCGACGATGCGCCTCAATCCCCTGGTCCTGCTCGCCATTCTGCCCTTGGCCGCCTGCAGCCATGCCGGCAGCAGTACCGCGCATGAGACCACGCCGCCACCGGCGGCCGATGGCCCGCATGAGTGCCAGCCCGACAAGCTTGAAGCCTTCACCGGCAAGACCGCCGACGAAGCCACCGTGAAGCAGCTGGTCAGCGCCAGCGGCGCGCGCAATGCACGGGTGGTCAAGCCAGGCATGGCGGTGACCATGGACTTCCGCCAGGACCGCGTGACCGTGCAGGTGGATGCGCAGAACCGCATCGAGCGCGCCAGCTGCGGTTGATGTTCCGCTGGGTAGCGCCGGGCCATGCCCGGCGCCTTCCCTCATCAGGTGTGCCGCTGCGCTCGCCGGGCATGGCCCGGCGCTACCGCCGTTTCAGAGGCGCTCGGCCTTGCCACTGGCCAATGCGCGGGCGATCACCTGCTGTGCCTGCTGCGATGCCTGCGCATGCACGCGCGCCTGGCGTTCGCCCAGCGCGGCCTGCTGGCTGCCCAGCGCGGCCTGGCGGCCGGCCAGTTCAGACTGCTGGCTGGCCAGACGACTCATCTCGCGGGTGCGGCTGGCACGCGCGGTTTCGTTGTCCACTTCCTGCATCGCACGACGCGCCTCGGCGGCCGCCTCGCGTGCGGCCTCACGTGCAACGGCCGCATCATTGGTTGCGCCCCGTGCCGCCTTCGCCGCTTCCGCCGCCGCTTCGCGGTTGATGTCATGCGCAGCCATCGCACTGCGCGCGGCCTCCGCTGCGGCCAGTGCCATGCGACGCGCCTCTTCACCCTGCAGACGCCCCATCTCGCCCATCTGCTTGCCGAGGTTGCTCTGCTGGCGGCCCAGCGCACTCTGCTGGCGGCCCAGTTCGCTCTGCTGGCGACCGAGGTCCGCCGCACCGGCATAGGCGCGCTGCAGCGACTGGATCAGCATCGGGTCGCGCACGATGTAGCGCTTGTCACCCTGGCGGAACCACAGCGCCGGGCCCTTGCCGAGCTGTTTGCGTGCAAGCGTCACATCGTCGATGCCGCCGTTGGCGAAGGTCGAATCACCATCCACCAGCACGAACGCCTGCGACGGGGACTGGCCCAGATCCAGGCGGCCGTAGGTGGTGATGGACGACATGCGCGAGGTCGTGTGGCCAGCGTCCATGCCGGTGTCGACATCCACATCGGCATCGACATCGACCGCCACATCCGCGTCGTCAGGGCCCGACGTCGCCTCCGCATCGGTCGGCTCGGCGGGGGGCACCGGGGCAACCGGTGCAGCAGGTACCACTGATGCAGGCGGTGCCGGCGGCGCTTCCGGGGCCTTCGGCGGCCGCGGCACAGCAACCTTCGGTGCGGCCGGCGGCGCAGGCGGTGCCGGCGGCACCGGGGCTGCAACCAGGCGCATCGGCGCCACGCCCACCACCACCACGACGGCGGTCAACGCCATCGCCAGCAGGCGCGGGCAGGACCGGTGCGACTGCAGCGAAAGCAGGCGACGCTTGAGGCTGGTGGTGCTCGGTGCGGCACTGGCCACGCCCAGATGCGGCTGCGGTGCCACGCCCAGCTGCAGCAACAGCCGGCCATAGGCCTGGCGGCTGGCGCCGTGCTGGCCGACCACGGCCGCATCCACTGCTTCCTCGCGGGCCTGGGCGTATTCGCGCACCGACAGGCGCAGCAACGGGTGGAAGAAGAACAGGTGCTGGGCCAGTGCGGGCAGCAGCCCCCACTGCAGGTCACGACGCTGCAGGTGCTGCAGTTCGTGGGTCAGTGCCAGGTCCAGCGCGTCGCCCTGCAGCGCGTTGTCACCCGCGGGCAGCAGCAGCACCGGGCGGAACGGCCCGACCAGCTGCGGCGAGTCCACCTGCGTGCTCATCCACAGCCGCGGTGCGGGGCGCACGCCGTGCGCATCGGAGGCCAGCTGCAGGGCCTGTACCAGCGCCTCGTCCTCGCAGGGATACGCCGCAGCCAGCAGTGCGCGGCAGCGGCGCCACTCACCGAAGGTGCGCAGGGCCATCAGCAGCACGCCGGACAGCCACAGCGCGGCCAGTGCGACCGCCCACCACGCAACCGCCGGCACGTCCGCCGCAGGCATCGGCATCGCGGCCAGCAGCTGCGCCGAAGCCTCCGGGGCCAGCGGGTGAAGCGTCTCGGTAGCCACTTCGGTAGCGGTCACCGCCACGGCCTGGGGGGCCGGCAGCCAGGCCAGCTGCAACGGCTGGCTCCAGAACAGGCCGAGCACGGCCTGCAGCGAAACCAGCCACCACAGGCGGCAGCGGGTGGCCGCCGACAGCGACGGCAGCGCACGGCACAGGCCGTACACCAGGGCCACCAGCAGCACCGTCTGCAGGCTGGTCCAGCCCAGCCGTTCCAACATCGGGATCAGCATCGTGGTGTCCATGGCTCAGCCCTCGTGGCGACGCGATTGGAGTTGGGCGACCAGCGCTTCCAGCTCGGCCAGCTCGTTGTCGCTGACCTGCTGGCGCTGCGACAGGTAGGCCACGAACGGCGACACCGAACCCTGCAGGGTGTTGTCGACGAACTGGGCCACGGCACCCTGCAGCACGCTCTGCGGGCCACGGGTGGCCTGGTAGCGGTAGACGCCGTCCTGCTGCTGGCGCTGAAGATACCCCTTCGCCCGCAGCCGCTCCATCATCGTCAGCACGGTGGAACGGGCCAGGCCACGGGCCTCCCCGTAGCCACTGGCGACCTCGCCGACGCTGGCCGGCGCATGTTCATCGATGTACTGCAGCAGGGCCAGCTCCTGGTCCCCGATGGTCTTGCCACGCATGACACCACTCCCTTGACTACACGTGTCGTCACTTTCTGCGTGACGACAACTGTAGTCAACCCCCCGGAAGTCATGGGCCGACGAACGGTAGGCGGTGCTCGCCTCCCTCAGTACTCCACCCGGTACCCGATCGAGAAGGTCCGCCCCGCGGCCGGCAGGCTGGACATCTTTCCGTAGGTCGCCTCGGCCTGCTGGCCATAGACCGTGCGGTAGTCACGATCAGCCAGGTTGTAGATGCCAGCGCTCAAGCGTCCTCCAGCCACCGGTACTTCGCCGATCAGGTCGAACACCGCATAGCCGTGGATCTTCGCGGCCGGGGTTGCGCGGATGCTCGGGCTGATCGCAGCAGCTGGTGCATCACGCCAGGCGCGATCGGTTCCGCCCACCACCTGCCCCTGCAGCCGCAGCAGGCTGTCATTGGCGAAGCGCCACTGCCCATGCACACCGGCCTTCAGCGGCGAAACGCGGAACGCATTGAGCTCGCGCCAGCGTCCGGCAGCGTCGCGGTACTGGCCCCGGGTGCTGGCAAGGCTGGCGCCCAGTTCCAGCTGCGTGGCTGGCGTGTAGCGCAGGTTGGCCTCCACGCCCCACACCCGCTCGTCGGTGTCGGCCACCGACACGCTGTAGTCGCGGTTGAACTGCACGGTCTTGTCCGAACGGTTGTAGAACGCGGTCACCGCACTCTGCAGCGATGCATCGCTGCGGCGCCAGCCCAGCTCGTAGCTGTCGACCTTGATCGGACCGATGTTGCGGCTGTCGATGACGAAGCTTGCCGGTACGTCGCGCAGCATGCGCTGGGTGTCGGGCAGGCTGAAGCCCTGCGAGACGTTGGCGAACAGCTGTTGCGATGCATCCAGCCGGTACACAACACCGGCATTGAACAGGGTCTGCGAGTGGCGCACGCGGCCGCCCTGCAGCAGGCGCGGCTGATACCCGGCAACGGCGTCGGCGGTGATCGCTTCGGTGTAGGGAAGCGAGTCTTCTACGCGATTGCGCAGGATCTGGTGGCGCACGCCGGCCTGTACGCTGAAGCGCTCACCCAGCGAATGATCGGCCTGCAGGAACAGGCCGGTGGTATCCACGCTCACGTCCGGCCCCATCGCGTACTGCGCCGTGGGCTGGTAATCGAGGCCATTGCTGGCGATGAAGCGATTGATGTCATACATCTGACCACGCTGGCGATCCTGCTCGCGTTCATGGTCTACGCCATACGACAGTTGCAGGCTGCGGCCACCGACCTGGAAATCCTTGTGCAGCGCGCTGCGCAGGCCCCAGACATCAATGTTGGTGTTGGACTGCATCGCCACATAGGCGAAGCCCCCGCGCAGCGCGGGGTGCACCAGGGTCGACACCGACGGGAACCAGCGCCCCTGCTCGTTGCGGTAATAGGCTTCCATGCTCAGTTCCTGCCCGCCCAGCACGTCGCGGTTGCGGTACTGCGCGTTGACTCCCTGATGGCGCGTACGTGGCTGTGCCTCCAGCTGCAGGCCCGGCAGCGCCTGGTGGCTCGGGGCATGGGCCGGGCTGAGCAGTGCCGCCAGGCGCGGGCCATAGTCGGGGCCATGATCGCTGTCCTGCTGATCGTCGAACCAGCGGACACCGACGCTGAACTGCTGGCTTTCCGTCGGGGTCCAGTCCAAGCGCGCATTGAGCTCCCGCGTCTCGGTGTCCTGGCGATCGGTCTGCGCGATCTCCGGGCCGATGCGGCGGCCATGCGCATCCAGCGAGGCGCCCTGCCGGCCATAGGCGAAACCGAACGCGCCACTGAACTGCTCGCCGCGCACGGTCATGGTCTGGGCTGCATTCCAGGCCAATGTGTCACTGGACAGGTGCGACGGACTGCGCAGACCGAACTGGCTGGCCAGCTGCACCGGCTGCTCGCCGGGCTGCAGGGTGATGATGTTGATGATGCCGCCGCTGGCACCGGCGCCGTACAGCGCGGTGGCGCCGGAGATCACCTCGATGCGCTCGATCATGGTCGGAGAGATGCTGTTGAGCTGGCGCGATCCATCGCGCGCGCCGGTCAGCGGTACGCCATCGATCATCACCTGCACGCTGCGGCCGCGCATGGTCATGCCGTAGTTGCTGGTGGTCCCGCTGGCCGGCGCCAGCGACGGCACCAGCTGGCCGAGGATATCGGCGGTGCTGCGCCCGGCGGTGATCTGCTGGGAAATCTGCTCGCGTTCAATGGCATACACAGTGCCGGCAATCTCGGCCACGCTGCGTGCACCTCGCACGGCGGTGACGCTGACCGCATCCAGTTGCCGGGTGCCGGTCGTAGCGGACGCATTCTGCGCCGCCAGCTGGCCACTGATGGCCAGCGCCAGCATGGCCAGCGGAAGGGTTGCTGCGGTATGCCGCATGGTGTCCTCGTTGCGTATCAGGGGGAGTTCGTGGGTGCTGCGAAGCGGCGCATCAGCGGCCCGCACAACAGCAGTCCAAGCGCCGAAACCGTCGCCAGCGCGATGTAGTAGGTGGGGAAGCCCATGCCCTTGGCGAGGAAGCCGGACAATGCGCCACCGATGAAATTGACCAGCAGCTCGAAGCACACCAGCAGGGTGAAATCGGTGCCCGCCTGTTGCCGCGAACTGACCCTCATGAACAAGGCGTACAGGCTTGTCATCGCCACATAGCGCAGGGCCAGCAGGGCGATCACCAGCGCGCCCAGACCAAGCCGTGACGTTGCCACCGCGCCGCTGTAGAGCATCAGCGCCAGCAACACATACAGCGCTGTGCGCCACCAGCCGGCATGCATCAGCAGCTGCTCGGCGCGCCGATGCTTGAGCAGCCACGCTGCCGCAACGGCTGCCAGCATGCCGGTACCGGCGCCCCCGACCGAGATCAGCAAACCGATTTCGGTCAGGCTGAACTGCTGGTCCACCAGCAGCGGATTGATCATGGCCATGGCCGGTGCTTCGACCACCCGGTACAGCACGATCAGCAACAGCGCCCAGCGCAGCTCCTGGCGGCGCAGCGCGCGCAGGACGCTGGGTCGCGGCGCATCGGGCCTGGCCGGCGTTTCATTGATCTGCTGTACCGCCAGAAGGGTCAGCGCGCTCATCGCAGCCAGGCTGAGCAGGGCCACGTTCCAGCCACGGGTTTCATACAGCCACAGCACACCGGCGCCACCGATCATGCTGCCCAGGGCCACGCCGACGCTCTGCGCCATGCTGCCCAGCCGGTGCTCGGCGGGTGCCAGCGCCTCCACGGTGTAGCCGTCAATGGCGATGTCCTGGGTAGCGGCGATGGTCGAGATCCACATGCCGACCAGCACGAACACTGTCAGGCCATGGTCCAGGCCGGTGAAGGCCAGCACCAGTATTCCGGACAGCAGCAGCAACTGGGTCAGCCACAGCCAGCTGCGGCGCCGGCCCAGGGCCGGCAGGTGCCAGCGGTCGACCAGCGGCGCCCACAGGAACTTGAGCGCCCACGGCAGGTACAGCAGCGACAGCATGCCGATCCAGCGCAGATCCACGCCCTGGCTGCGCAGGATGGCCGGCACCGCAACGTTGTAGAAGTACAGGGGCAATGCATGTGCCATGTACAGCGCAACGATCACGCCCAGTCCGAACGGCGACGCGGCGGCACGCTCAGTGCGCATCGGCCTGCTCCAGCTGCTCGCCAATCCAGCGCATGCCCGCGCCGGCATCGGTGGTGACGAAGTAGGGTACGGCCCAGGCCGCGTGCAGCGCTGGCGTATCCAGCCGCAGCTGCTCGGCGGCGCTGCTGGCGATGCGTACCAGGCCTTGGCAGTACTGCCGGAAGGCGGCCTTGTACTGCTTGTACCAGACCGCCTGCAGGGCACGGTAGTCATCGCAGAAGGTGGCGCCGGGCGCGGTGGTGGCGACGAAGTAGAAGGGACGGCGGGCCGCGATCAGCGCCTGCACACGGTCCAGCCAGTACCGGATCTGGTCCGCATCCACCGCCCCGTGGAAGACGGCGCGCAGGACCACCGCCTCGTTGATCACCAGACCCATTGCCATCGACCTTGTTGCTGAACAGGGAAAGGGGCAGCGACCACCCCGCAAATGAGAATAATTTGCAATACCATTGAAAGTTTAGGCGCGACGAAAGAAAATTTAGGCACGACAGCATTCGTGGGTGCCTTGCATGCAGGTCTATTCCTGCGCCGAACTGATGAGCGCCGCGCACGCGCTGGGCGGCCGGGTCGACTTTGAATCGGGCCTTCCCGACGCGCTGCCGGTGCTGGCCGGCTGGCAGCAGGTGCAGTCGATGGACTGCGGCCTGGTGCTCTATCTCAGCCGCAGCCGGGACATGGTCGGCGGCCGCAGCCACAACTGCCTGCCTGCGGGCCTCACCGCCAGTTTCCTGCTGAAGGGACAGGCCGAGGTGGACATCGCCCGCCAGCGGCTGGCCATGGACAGCCGCCGCACCGGGAGCCCGGCGATGCTGGTCCACCTTCGCGAGGAAGAAGCGTTCCAGCGCCATTGGCAGGCGGGTCGCGAGGAAACCAAGGTCAGCCTGCACCTCAGCCAGGACTGGTTGTCGCGCCAGCTCGATGGCATTGCATCGGCCGGACTCAGCCGCCTGCGCCTGAGCCACGCGCGCAACCAGGCGTGGCAGCCGCCTGCGCCGCTGCTGCGGCGAGCCGCTGCGTTGTTCGGCACGGAAGCGGCCGAGCCGCCTCTGCTGGCCAGCCTGCAGCGCGAGAGCTTTGCGCTGGAAGTCGCGGCCAGCGTGATCCGATCCGTGGTCGCCGAACGCGACGCGCCAGTCCCCAGCGCGCATCTGCGGCGTTGCGTGGACCAGCTGCAGCAGTGGCTGCAGAGCGGCGAAGCCGATGGCCTGACCATCAACCAGATGGCACGCAGGCTGGGGACCAACGCCGTCGACCTGCAAGGCGCCTTCCAGCAATTGCACGGCAGCAGCATCGCTGCCTGGCTGCGTGCACTGCGCCTGCAACGGGCGCACGATGCGCTGCTGCAGCGCCGGGTATCGGTGGACGTGGCGGCCAGCCTCGCCGGGTACGCCCATACCAGCAGCTTCAGCGCCGCGTTCAAGCGGCAGTTCGGACGGTCGCCCTCCCGCATCCGCTAGCCGCGTGCACGCCCTGCATGCCGGCCCGGAGCCTGCCCGCGCGACGCAGGTTCCGCTTAAACCTTTTCCGCGACCACAGCATCAGATCCTCGACGCCCGCCGGAATCCCGCATGTTCCGCCCAACGCTTCGAGTCGTGCTCATGCTCATCAGCGCCCTGCCGTTCGCCGCCCTGCCCCTGCCCACCGTGTCCGCCAACCAGGACAGGGCCAACGACCAGACCCGGCGCCTGATCCGGCAGATCATGCGCGATGAGCGCATTCCCGGGCTGCAGATCGCAGTGGTCAAGGAGGGCCAGATCGTGTTGTCCGAAGCCTACGGGCTGGCCAACGTGGAGAACGGCGTGCTCGCCTCACGCGACACCCGCTTCCCGCTCAACTCCGCCACCAAGGCGTTCACCGGGGTGGCCATCGCACAGCTGGCAGAACAGGGGCGATTGGATCTGGACGCGGCGGCCTCGCGCTACCTGGATGATCTTCCTGCGGCATGGAAAGACGTGCGCCTGCGCCAGCTGCTGGCCCACACCTCCGGCCTTCCGGACATCCTCGATGCGAAGGGGCTGCTGGGCGGTGGGTCCGAAGCGCAGGCATGGACGGCGGTCACCACCCGCCCGGTCGAAGCCGCACCCGGGCAGCGCTTTGCCTACAACCAGACCAACTACGTGCTGCTGGCGCGGATCATCGCGCGGCAATCAGGCATGCCCTACGAGCGGTTCCTCGCCACCGCCCAGTTCAGCAGCGCACGCATGGCGCGCACCACCTTCGGTGACAGCTACGACCTGGTTCCGGATGTGGCGACGATGTACAGCCTGGCGCCGCGCGCGACCGATGCGGCCAATACGCCGCCACGCCTGTCGCACTGGTTCTACGACATACCGCCCTCACTGTGGGCCGGCGGCGGCATCCTCACCACCGCCGACGACACCGCACGCTGGCTGGTCGCGCTGACCGAAGGCCGCCTGCTGGGTGACGCCGCGCGTGCACGCATGTGGTCGGCCGAGCGCCTGGCCGACGGCCGCGCTGGTCCGTGGGCGGGCGGCTGGCCAGTGCTGCAGGCAGCGCCCGACCTGCAGGTGGCCGGCATCGGCGGCGCGCGCTCGGCGTTCGTGGTCTATCCCGAACGCGGCGTGGCAGTGGTGGTGCTGACCAACCTGGTCGGCGCCAATCCGCAGCGCTTCATTCCACGTATCGCCGACTTCCATGCCGGTGCTGCCTCAGCGGCCGATGACAAAGCGGTCGCCCGTGCAGGGCAGCAACGGTCCATCGTTGCACGGCCATAGTGCCGCGGGGAGGGTCTGCGTCACCTCGAAATGATCCTGGTTCCAGCGCAGGAATCCGGCATGCACGGCGTTGCCATGGTCGAAGGTGCGCGCATCCTCGGCCAGCGGCTGTTCTGGATCAGCTTCGAGCACCCAGCGCAGTACCGGCACCTTGTCCAGCTGCCCGGTGAAAGCAAACAGTTCACCCGCGCCCTTGTCCTGGTAAGCCGCCAGTGCCGTGGCATCCGGCAGGCTGGCCTGCGCCAGCAGTGCGTCGGTGATGTCCTGCAGCGGTCCGGTTCCCTCAGCGATATAGGCACGCATGCCGGTCGTGCTGGCCGGGCACCCCTTCAACTGCACCAGATAGCCGGTTTTGCCGCCACCGCCGGAGAACGAGCGCAACCAGTAGCGGAAGCGCGGTCCACTCTGGTCGGTCACCATGACGTCGGACCCGCCCTGCTGCCCTGGAATCGATACCACCAACGCGTCGTGCGCACCGGCGACGTCGCACTTCAGCTGCTGCAGTACCCGACGGGCGGGCTCGGGCAGCGCGCCGTGACGGCCACCGGCATGCGCGCTGCCGGATCCTTCCGGCAGCGCCGGCAAGCCGCGATCGGGCGAAGAAGATTGCGCGGCGGTTGCCACTGCGGGCGCGGCAACCGGGGCTGCAGCGGTGTGCTCGCCGGCGGGTGCACACGCGCTGCACGCCAGCAGCAACACCAACGGCAGACCGGACATCAATGGTAGACGGACCATCGTTCAGCGCCCTCCCATCGCCGGCGCTTCCTGCTGCTGTGCAGGCGCCGGTGCCGGTGCACCCTGTTCGCGCGCTTGCTGCTGCAGCTGGCGCAGGCTGATTTCCACTGCCGTCTCGCGCACCTCGGCCGCGTTGACGCCTGCGCGCACTGCCGCGGGATCGCCCGGACTGCCCTGCACCAGGAACAGTGTCTCGCCCGCAGCGCGGCCACCACTGGGATTGCTGGCCACGATCTGGTCGACCCGGGTGATGCCTGCGGCCTTCGCTTCGCGCAGCATCACCAGGCTGTATTCATCGGCATGCTCGGCATAGCGTCCGCCCAAGGCCTGCAGGTGCGTGCTGATCTGCTGCTGCAGGGCATGGTCGCGATGCTGCGGCTGCCGGGGATCGTCGTTGGCCGCGAGCGGCGTGTCCTGTCCCAGCTCGCGCGCCTGGCCCGGCGCAACCGAGGTCAGCACATACTGCCAACGGTTCTGCCCAGGGGTGCCGCGTACCGTCGCCACGAAGTCGTCGTACTCGCCGCCGCCGATGGTCTGGCAGCCCGCCGAATCGGTGTTGGACCGGCTGCCACGATGGATCTTGAAGGTGTCGTTGAGGTCCTGCACGCCCTGGGTATCGCGGGCATCGAACCAGCCGTCACCATTGCTGTCGCGCTCCACCCGGCCAGCGCCGGCGGTGATGGCCGCCTGCGAAGGACGCAACGCGAACTCATCGGGATGGCCGTTGCGCGGATGCGTGGTCGCGCGCATCTCGGTGGTGCCTTCGCCCAACCGTCCAAGATCCTTGACCCGGTCGCCGTTGACGTCCTCGCCCTCGGTCTTGGTACGCGGCGCCACGTTGCCGAAACCGGGGCTGCGTGGCGTGGTCTTGGCGTGACCGTCGTACTGGGCCGTCGGCTCTGTCGTGGCCTGGTTGAACTCGCGCACATGGCCGTGGCCCTGCGCATCCTTCCACAGCACCACGATGCGGTCGTCGTAGACACCACGCCCGCGTGCCTCGGTGGTGCGGTTCTCATCACGCAACCCCAGCACCACGCGATCCTGGGTGGCCATCGCATCGTTCGCCGCGGCGTTGCCGCGCTGGGCCACGATGCTGCCGTATACGTCGTACTGCTGGGCCTGGCTCAGGCCTGCGGTCTCTGCTGCATCGGGCATGCGCGGAGGGCGCGTCGCCTCACCCAGGCGATCCAGCATCGGGTTGACCGTGGCCGCATCCGCGGCGGACACGCCACCGCTCCGTCGCAGCGCCTCAAGCTCGGTGGCGCCACGCGCCGCGATGTAGCGATCCAGCGATTCCTGCACCACCGCACTCTGGCCGTTGTGCAGGGCCTCCAGGCGCGCGGCCGCGCCACGGGCGTCGTTCTGCCGCAGCAGGGCGACGACTTCATCGGCCGCTGCGTTGATATCCATCTCCGGCATGATCTTTCCTTGAACGTGATCGGTGTGGAAGTCCAGCCTACCCCACCACACCGGCGCAGCCTTTGACACACACCACACACCTGCGCGAAGCCCCATTCAGCAGACGCCACGCAATAGGCCTGTTCAGCCTCGAGGCCCGCCCATCACCGGCAGGACCACGCCACTGATGTAGCTGGCACAGACCGGCGAGGCCAGGAATACGTAGGCCGGCGACAGTTCTTCGGGCTGTGCAGGCCGGCCCATGTCGCTGTCCTTGCCGAACTCCGCCACGTCCTCCGCCGGCTTGTCGGCCGGGTTCAGCGGCGTCCACACCGGCCCCGGCGCCACGCAGTTGACCCGGATGCCACGTGGCAGCAGCTGGCTGGCCAGCGACTTGGTGAACGCATGGATCGCGCCCTTGGTGGCCGAGTAGTCGATCAGCGCCTTGCTGCCGAAAATGCCGGTTTCCGAACCGGTGTTGATGATGCTGGCACCCTCGCCCAGATGCGGCAGTACCGCGCGCGCCATCTGGATATAACCGCCGATGTTGGTCTGCAGTGTTTCCTGCAGATGCGCGTCTTCCAGGTCTTCCAGCCGCTCGCAATGCAGCTGGAACGCGGCGTTGTTGACCAGGATATCGATGCCGCCGAGTGCTTTGGCCACCTGCTTGACCGCCTTGTTGCAGAAGCGCGGATCGCGCACATCACCGGCGATCACCACGCAGCGACCGCCTTCGCGCTCCACGTGCTGGCGGGTGATGTCCGCGTCCTCGGCCTCGTCCAGGTGCAGTACCGCCACGTCGGCGCCTTCGCGTGCAAACAGCACCGCCACTGCGCGGCCGATGCCGGAATCGCCACCGGTGACGATCGCACGCATGCCCTGCAGCTTGCCGCTGCCGGTGTAATCGGGTGCAAGGAAACGCGGCGCCAGCTCTAGTTCGTGTTCGTGCCCGGGCTTGGCCAACTGCTGCGCCGGCATCGCCTCCGGCTGGCGGCGTGCACCGGCCTGGGTCGCGGTTTTCTTTGTTGTCTTCTTCGTTGCCTTCTTGGCCGCGCGGGCGTCCTTGGCCTTCTCCTGGTCCTGCAGGCGCCGCTGCCGGGCCGCAACGCGGGCGGCGCGGGGATCACTGGCTGCCGCCTTGCGGGATGCGGTCTTCACCACGCGCGGGCGATCGGAGTCGGCGACCGTCTTGGTTGGGGTGCTGCCTTTACGCACTTTCGGCGATGCCTTGCGGCGGGCGGGGGTCTTCTTCTTGGTGGTGGCCATGGAAGTCTCCTCGGGAGGCAAACGGGCTGCCGGCCAGCGGCCGGCACTACCGGGGGGCGGCGCATGCCGCTCCTGCAGTGTCTCCATCTACGCTGTTGGCGGCAGTGAGCGCGCCGTGTCCTGCATGTGCACGGCATTCATTCCGCCACCACGCACGCCGTCGCACCCTTCACGCAACCACACAAGGAACGCCTCCATGAAACCTGCCATTGCCGCCACCGCTCTCAGCCTTGCCCTCGCTGCCTGCAGCAGTACGCCCATGGCCCAGGTGCAGCCGATCGACGGTGTGATTTCCGGCCAGTGCCACAGCGACATGGTGCGCGGCGCACTCGGCCTGGCCGCTTCGGTCGCCACCGTGGCGCGGGCACGCGTGGACAGCGACAGCCTGCACGTGCGGGTGCTGCGCCACGACGGCCCGCGGGTGCCACCGGCCCACGAAGGTGGCGACCGCCTGACCATCGAGAAGGGCCGCACCAACAACATCACCGCGATCTACTGCGGCTGAGCCGGCGTGCCCTGCGCAGCACGCGCAGGGTGGCCTGCTCCCACTGGCGCGGCCCGCGCAGCCCGGCCAGCCAGGCCAGTTCGCCGCGCTCCCAGCCGGCGAACACGCACGGGTCGATGTAGGCCTTGCGGCACACCGCAGGCGTGTTGCCCAGCAGCGCTGCCACCTCGCACACCACCGCACGCTGTGCCTGCGCCAGCGCGCGCTGGCTGGCCGGCTCCGGCAGCTCGGTGGTGGCAAACGCCTGCACCGCCGCCACGGTGCCGCCCCACGTGCGGAAATCCTTGGCGGTGAAGTCCTCGCCCATCACCTCGCGCAGGTAGTCGTTCACTGCACCCGAATCCACCGGCTGCGGCGCGCCGTCGTCATCGCGGTACTGGAACAGGGCCTGGCCAGGCAACTGCTGCAGGCGCCGCACCAGCAGCCCCAGCCTGCGATCGCCCACGGTCACCTCCTGCAGCTGCCCGGACTTGCCGCGGAAACGCATGCGCACCCGGCCCCCCTGCAGCAGCTCCAGATGGCGGTTGCGCAGTGTGGTCAGTCCGAACGAACGGTTCTGCTGCGCATAGGTTTCATTGCCGACCCGCACCAGCGTATCGGCAAGCAGCGCGACCACCATGGCCAGCACTTTCTCTTTCGGGAAGCCGGGCCGCTTGAGATCGCGCGACAACCGCCGCCGCAATGCAGGCAGGGCCTCACCAAAGGCAATGATGCGGTCGAACTTGCCGGCATCGCGCTCCTTGGCCCAGTCGGCATGGTAGCGGTACTGCTTGCGTCCGCGCGCATCGCGGCCGGTTGCCTGCAGATGGCCATTGGCATGGGCGCAGATCCACACCGCGGTGTAGGCCGGCGGAATCGCCAGCGCACGGATGCGTTGCAGGGTGGTGGCATCGCGCAGCGCGTGGCCATCGGCATCGCGGTAGCTGAAGCCCTTGCCAGCGCGGCGGCGGCTGATGCCGGGCTGGGTGTCATCGACATAGCGCAGGCCCGCAGCGCGCGCGGCCTGTTGTTCCGGAGTGGCGGGTGTCGGCATGTCCGCCAGTGTCACCGGTGCGGCGCAGTGATCCTGTCGATAACACAAGACAAACACGTGAGGGTCGGTTCGCCGCTATGCTCGGGCTTTCACAACCCCTTCCGGAGTCATGATGTCGTTTCCGATTCGCGCCCGTTCGCTCTCCGTCCTGTTGCTGCCGGCCGTGCTGGCCCTGACCGCCTGCCAGGCACCGGCGCTGGATGAACAGGATTCGGCCACGGCCCATGCCCAGCAGGCCGCCGAGGCCGCCAAGGCACCGGCCGACGACGCCGGCAAGGCCACCGAGGCACCGCCGGTCGGCACCTGCGATGCCAGCCAGGTACAGAGCCTGGTCGGCCAAGCGTACACCGATGCCCTCGGCAAGCAGGCGCAGGAAGATGCCGGCGCCAGCCAGGTGCGCGTGCTCAAGCCCAATGATGTGGCCACGATGGAGTTCCTCGGCGACCGCCTGAACATCGAAGTGGACGACAAGGGCGCGGTCAGCGGTGCACGCTGCGGCTGAGTCCGGCCCCGCGCCGGCATTGGGTTGCCGGCGCGTTCTGTTGCACCTGCAACCGTGTATTGCGGCGTTGCAGCAACCTGTGATCTAGTCGAGGCATCCGGTGGCCTCACGATGCGCTCCAGGGAATGAGCGGGGACGAGTGTCGCCGCCAACCCTATACGCATCGAGGTAGAGATGGCCCCCCGCAACCGCCAAGGGCTTTACGACCCGCGCTCCGAGCGCGATGCCTGTGGATTTGGCATGGTCGCCCAGCTCGACGATCAACCATCGCGCCTGTTGGTTGATACCGCCATCGCCGCGCTTTCGCGCATGACCCACCGTGGTGGCGTTGCCGCCGACGGCCTGACCGGCGATGGCTGCGGCCTGCTGCTGCGCCGCCCCGATGCGTTCCTGAAACTGCTGGCCAGCGAGGCCGGCATCGCCACCACCGCGCGCTTCGCTGCCGGCCTGGTGTTCCTGCCGCACGATGCCGACGCGGCACAGGCCTGCCGCGCGCAGCTGCAGGCGCAGGTGGAAGCGGTGGGCTGCAAGGTCGCCGGCTGGCGCCAGGTACCCACCGACGACAGCGTCTGCGGCCAGCTGGCGCGCGACACGCTGCCGCGCATCGAACAGGTGTTCGTCGACGCCGGCGTCGGCCAGGACGATGCCGGCTTCGCGCTGGCGCTGTTCCTGGCCCGTCGCCGCAGCGAGCAGCAGCTGCGCGAACACGCCGACTTCTACGTCACCACCCTCACCCCGGATGCGATCAGCTACAAGGGCATGGTGCTGCCGGACAAGCTCAGCCGCTTCTATCCGGACCTGCAGCGCCGCGAACTGGCCTCCAGCGCGATCGTGTTCCACCAGCGCTTCTCCACCAACACACTGCCGCGCTGGCCACTGGCACACCCGTTCCGCATGCTCGCCCACAACGGCGAGATCAACACCATCGAAGGCAACCGGCGCTGGGCGCAGGCGCGCAGCAAGGTGTGGAAGACGCCGCGCTTCGACATCGCCGAGTTCGACCCGGTCATCTCCATGCACGGTTCGGATTCGCAGAGCCTGGACAACATGCTGGAGCTGATGGTCGCCGGTGGCATGGAGCTGATCCAGGCGCTGCGCATCCTGGTGCCGCCGGCCACGCAGTCGCTGGAATTCAAGGATCCGGACCTGGCGGCCTTCTACGAGTTTCACGGTCTGAACAGCGAGCCATGGGACGGCCCGGCCGGCATCGTCGCCTGTGACAGCCGCTACGCCGTGTGTACCCTCGACCGCAACGGCCTGCGCCCGGCGCGCTGGATGCTGACTGCCGACCGCCACTTCCTGGTCGCCTCCGAAGCCGGCGTGTGGGAAGTGCCGACCGAGCGCGTGGTGCGCAAGGGCAAGCTCGGGCCCGGCGAGATGGTCGCCATCGACCTCAAGCGCGGCGACCTGCTCGACTCCGACGCGGTGGACCGCATCAACCGTGGCCGCGCGCCGTACAAGCAGTGGCTGCAGCAGGGCGTGACCTACCTGCAGACCGAACTGATCGACCCGTCGCTGGTGGAAGAACCCTTCGACGAAGGCACCCTGCGCAGCTACCACAAGCTGTACCAGCTCAGCAGCGAGGAAGTGGAGCAGGTGCTGCGGCCGCTGGCCGAGACCGAGCAGGAAGCCACCGGCTCGATGGGCGATGACACGCCGATGGCCGTGCTGAGCCAGCGCAGCCGCCCGCTGTACGACTATTTCCGCCAGGCCTTCGCGCAGGTCACCAACCCGCCGATCGACCCGCTGCGCGAAGACTGCGCGATGTCCCTGTCCACCCAGCTCGGCAAGGAGACCAACATCTTCCATGCCGGCCCGGAGACGGTGAACCACGTCATCCTCAATTCGCCGGTACTGAGCCAGCGCAAGCTGCGCCAGCTGCTGAAGATGGACCAGTACGTGCAGGCCAACCGCCTGCTCGACCTGTCCTACAGCGAAGACGAAGGCCTGCGCGCCGGCATCGAACGCATCTGCGCCGAGGCCGAACAGGCCGCACGCGATGGCATGGTGATGCTGCTGCTGTCCGACCGCTACCCGGTGGCCGCGCGGCCGATGGTGCATGCGCTGCTCGCCACCAGCGCCATCCATCACCACCTCTCGCGGCTGGGCCTGCGTTGCGATGTGAACCTGATCGTCGAAACCGGCACCGCGCGCGACCCGCACCACATGGCCTGCCTGCTCGGCTTCGGCGCCACCGCGGTGTACCCGTACCTGGCCTACCAGACCCTGTTCGACCTCGGCCGCCGCGGCATCCTCAAGCTCAGCAAGGGCGGTGAGCAGTCGCAGATTGGCCGCCGCTACCGCAAGGGCGTCTACAAGGGCCTGTCGAAGATCATTTCGAAGATGGGCATCTGCACCGTGGCCAGCTACCGCGGCGCGCAGCTGTTCGAGATCATCGGCCTGGAACCTGAAGTTGTGGACCTGTGTTTCCCGGATACCGCCTCGCGCATCGGTGGCGCCGGTTTCGCCCGCCTGGATGCCGATGCACGCGAACTCCGCGCGCAGGCCTGGGACGCGCAGCAGGATGTGGATGTCGGCGGCCTGCTGAAGTACGTGCACGGCGGCGAGTACCACATGTACAACCCGGACGTGGTCACCACCCTGCAGCGCGCGGCCCGCAGCGGTGACCCGCGTGCGTGGCAGCAGTACTGCGATGCCGTGCATGCACGGCCGCCGTCGGCGCTGCGCGACCTGCTGGAACTGGTGCCGGCGGCCACGCCCGTGCCGCTGGATGAAGTGGCGCCTGCCAGTGCCCTGTTCCCGCGCTTCGACACCGCGGCGATCAGCCTGGGCGCACTGTCGCCGGAAGCACATGAAGCCCTCGCCATTGCCATGAACCGACTCGGCGGCCGCAGCAATTCCGGCGAAGGCGGTGAGGATCCCGCCCGCTATGGCACCGCAAAGCGCAGCAAGATCAAGCAGGTCGCCTCGGGCCGCTTCGGCGTCACCGCTGAATACCTGGTCAACGCCGAGGTGCTGCAGATCAAGGTTGCGCAGGGCGCCAAGCCCGGCGAGGGCGGCCAGCTGCCGGGCCACAAGGTCAACGAACTGATCGCACGCCTGCGCTATGCGCGCCCGGGCATCGGCCTGATCTCGCCGCCGCCGCACCACGACATCTATTCCATCGAAGACTTGGCGCAGCTGATCTACGACCTCAAGCAGGTCAACCCGACCGCACTGGTGTCGGTGAAGCTGGTCAGCCATGCCGGTGTGGGTACGATTGCCGCCGGCGTGGTCAAGGCCGGTGCGGACCTGATCACCATCTCCGGCCACGACGGCGGTACCGGTGCCTCGCCGGTCAGCTCGATCCGCTATGCCGGCGTGCCGTGGGAACTGGGCGTGGCCGAAGCGCACCAGGCGCTGCTGGCCAACGACCTGCGCGGGCGCACCCTGCTGCAGACCGATGGTGGCCTGAAGACCGGCCTGGACGTGGTCAAGGCCGCGCTGCTGGGTGCGGACAGCTTCGGCTTCGGCACCGCGCCGATGATCGTGCTGGGCTGCAAGTACCTGCGCATCTGCCATCTGAACAACTGCGCCACCGGCGTGGCCACCCAGGATGACCGCCTGCGCGAGAACCACTTCAACGGCCAGCCCGAGCGCGTGGAGAACTTCTTCCGCCTGCTGGCCGAGGAAGTACGCGGCTGGCTGTCGTACCTGGGCGCGCGTTCGCTGGAAGAGATCGTCGGCCGCACCGACCTGCTGCGGCAGATCGAGGCCGCACCGCGCGATGGTGTGCGCGTGGACCTGTCGCGCCTGCTGGCCGATGCCCGTTACGAAGGCAGCCACTGCGCCGCGCAGCGCCTGTACGAATCGCCGGACAGCCTGGCCACGCAGATGGACGGCCTGCTGGCCCCGGCCATCGAACACAAGCGCGGCGGCGAACACCGCTTCCTGATCCACAACACCGACCGCAGTATCGGCACGCGCCTGGCTGGCGCCGTGGCGCGCGCGCATGGCAACCAGGGCATGACCGAGGCGCCGCTGGAACTGCGCTTCCGCGGCAGTGCCGGACAGAGTTTCGGTGCCTTCAACGTCGGCGGCCTGCACCTGGAAGTGGAAGGCGAAGCCAACGACTACGTCGGCAAGGGCATGGCCGGTGGCCGCCTGGTGGTACGCCCACCGCGCGGCGCGCGCTTCGAGGCACGCAGCACCGCCATCATCGGCAACACCTGCCTGTACGGCGCCACCGGGGGCGAGCTGTTTGCTGCTGGCCGCGCGGGCGAGCGCTTCGCGGTGCGCAATTCCGGCGCGCTGGCGGTGGTGGAAGGGGCCGGTGATCACTGCTGCGAGTACATGACCGACGGCGTGGTGCTGGTACTGGGCAAGGTCGGCCTGAACTTCGGTGCCGGCTTCACCGGTGGCCTGGCCTACGTGCTGGACGTCGACCGCGATTTCGTCGATCGCTACAACCACGAGCTGATCGACATCCATCGCGTCTCAGCCGAGGGCTTCGAGAACTACCGCCAGCACCTGCACCGCCTGATCGGCCGCCACCGCGAGCTGACCGGCAGCATCTGGGCGCAGCAGATCCTGGACGAGTTCCGCGATTACATCGGCAAGTTCTGGCTGGTCAAACCCAAGGCCGCCAGCATCGAGTCGCTGACCGAAACCCTCCGCCGCGCGGCGTGACATGGCGGGGCGCCGTCCGCAACCGGCGCCCTGACCTCCCCACCGCTGTAGTGCCGGCCGCTGGCCGGCATCCGGAAAACACCACAGAGCCCGCCATGAGCCGCAAGCACGCCTTCCAGTTCCTCGACCTGCCTCGCACCATGCCGCAGCGCATTCCGGTGGAACTGCGCACCTCCGGCGACTGGGGTGAGCTGTACGGAAAATTCGGCAAGGAAGATGCCCAGTACCAGGCCGGCCGCTGCCTGGACTGCGGCAATCCGTACTGCAGCTGGAAGTGCCCGGTGCACAACGCCATCCCGCAGTGGCTGCAGCTGGTGCAGGAAAACCGCATCCACGAAGCGGCCACGCTGTGCCACAGCACCAACCCGCTGCCGGAGGTGTGCGGCCGCGTCTGCCCGCAGGACCGGCTGTGCGAAGGCAGCTGCACGCTGGAGGAATTCGGCGCGGTCACCATCGGCGCGGTCGAGAAGTACATCGTTGATACCGCCCTGGCCACGGGCTGGCGTCCGGACCTGGGCGCGGTGCAGCCGACCGGCCACAGCGTGGCGGTGATCGGCGCCGGCCCGGCCGGGCTGGCCTGTGCCGACCGCCTGGCGCGCGCCGGCATTGCCGCGGTGGTCTACGACCGCTACGAACAGATCGGCGGCCTGCTGCAGTTCGGCATTCCCAGCTTCAAGCTGGACAAGGACGTGATCCACCGCCGCCGCGAAGTGCTCGAGGGCATGGGCGTGCAGTTCCGCCTCGGCGTGGAGATCGGCCGTGACCTCAGCGTGCAGCAGTTGCTGGACAGCCACGATGCGGTGTTCGTCGGTACCGGCGCCTACCGCTATACCGACGGTGGCCTCGACGGGCAGGACCTGAAAGGCGTGCTGCCGGCGTTGCCGTTCCTGGTGCAGAACAGCCGCATCGTCGGTGGTGATGATCCGAAGGGCCGGCCGATCGCCGGCTGGGAAGACACCATCGCCCTGCCCGATCTCAACGGCAAGCGCGTGGTGGTGCTCGGCGGTGGCGATACCGGCATGGACTGCGTGCGCAGCGCGGTCCGGCTGGGCGCAGCCAAGGTGACCTGCGCCTATCGCCGCGACGAGGCCAACATGCCCGGCAGCGCGCGCGAGGTCGCCAATGCGCGCGAGGAAGGCGTGCGCTTCCTGTTCAACCGCCAGCCGCTGTCGATCGAAGCCGGTGCCGATGACGAAGTGATCGGTGTAACCGTGGTCGAGACCCGCCTGGGAGAGCCGGATGCCAACGGCCGCCAGAATGCGGTGCCGATCGACGGTAGTGAATCACTGCTGGAGGCGGACGTGGTGATCATCGCCTTCGGCTTCTCGCCGACCGTACCGGCCTGGCTGGCCGAACACGGCGTGGAAGGCCAGTCCAACGGCCGCATCGTGGCCGGGGGCAAGGACCGCCTGCCCTTCCAGACCGCGCACCCACGCCTGTTCGCCGGTGGCGACGCAGTGCGTGGCGCCGACCTGGTGGTGACCGCCGTGGCCGAAGGCCGCGATGCCGCCGCCAGCATCATCCGCCTACTGGCGCACTGATTCCGGCACCAGCAGCACGGCCAGCAAGCCACGCAGTTCCTGCGCCTCTACCGGCTTGGCCAGGAAATGATCGATGCCCGCTTCGCGGCAGGCCTCGCGGGTGCGGTCCAGCACGCTGGCCGTGAGGGCGATGATCGGGACCTGCGCGCGAACCGCACAGGCGTCGGCACGGATGGCCCGTGCCAGGGCGAAGCCATCCATGTGCGGCATGTGGCAATCGGTGATGACCAGGTCGAACGCCCGCGCCTGCCAGGCCTCGAAGGCCTGGCGACCATCGGTGCAGGCGTGCACCTGCAGTCCCAGGTCGCGCAGCCGCTGCTCCAGCAGATGCAGGTTGGTGGGATGATCTTCAGCCACCAGCACCCGGGCCGACGACAGTGGCCACGCCGCCTCTGCGGGAAGCGGCAACACCTCCGCAGGCAACTCACAGGCGTCCAGGTCCAGTTCCAGCCACACGGTGGTGCCCTTGCCCGGCGTGCTGCGCAGGCAAAGTTCTGCTTCCATCGATGCGGCCAGTTCACGGCAGATCGCCAGGCCCAGGCCGCTGCCGCCGAAACGGCGCGTTGTCGATGCCTCGGCCTGCGTGTAGGCAGCGAACACCGCCTGTTGCCGTTCCGGACTGATGCCCAGACCGCTGTCACTTACCTGCAGGCGAAGGCGTTGGCCGCCATCGCGCTGCTGCAGCACCCGCACCTGCAGGTCCACGCCACCATGCTCGGTGAACTTGAGCGCGTTGCCGGCAAGATTGAACAGGATCTGGCGCAGGCGCAGGCCGTCGGCCAGCGATCCGGCCTGCAATTCCGGATCAAGTTCGATCCGCAGATGCAGGCTCCGGCTGGCCGCCACCGGCATCAGCAGCTGCTGCACCGCACGCACCAGTGCCGCCACGCTCGTGGGCCGCAGCTGCAGCGGCAGCGCCTGCAGCCGTTGGCTGTGCAGCACATCGTCCAGGATCTGCCGCAGCATCTGGGCAGCATCACCTACGGTCACCAGCACCTGTTGCTGGCGGTGATCCAGATCGCTGCCCGCCAGCCGCTCGAGCATGCCCAGCAGGGTGCTCATCGGTGTGCGGATCTCGTGGCTCATGGTTGCCAGGAAATGGGTCTTGGCCAGCGCGGCCTGCTCGGCCGCATGGCGTGCCTCGGCCAGCGCATGGGTGCGCGACTGCACTTCGCTTACGTCGATCCAGTAGCCACTCCACTCGACGTCGCTGCTGTCCAGGGACAGCGGCCGTCCATGCGAGTGGACCCAACGCCAGCCCTGTGGCGAGCGCGTGCGGAAAATGACGTCGATCGCGCCCCGCGCCAGGGCAGCGGCGTCGACGGTGTCCATCAACCGCGAGCGATCATCGGGATGAACCGCTGCCAGCAGGCGCTGTTGATCGATCAGGGCGGTTTCCACGCTGATACCGAACAACGCCTGCACATCGCCTGCGATCTGGGGAAAGCTGTAACGGCCGGTGGCGGAGCGGCGCGCCTGATAGACCACCGCTGGCAGGTTCGAGGTCACCTCCTGCAGGCGTTGCGCAGCCTCGCGGCGGCGCTCGCTCTCGCGATGCACGCGCCAGTAGCCGAAGGCGTACACCAGTAAGAGCGCCAGCAGGGTCAGCGAGGCCGGCACCAGCCAGCGCAAGGGGGACGCCGAGGACGGGTGTCGCGGCTGGTCTGGCAACCAGGCCCTGCGGATCGCCGCGCGATCGTTCGCGGACAGTTGCGACACGGCCTGCTCGAACAGCGGGATGACGTCGGCGCAGGCCTGCACCGTGGCCAGCACTGGTGCGTCGACGATTCCGGCCGGCGCGGCGACTACCAGCGGCTCGCCCTGATAGTGGCGCAACGCGGCCTCGACCTCGCCAAGATTGGCGACCACGGCATCGACCAGCCCCGTGCCCAGCAGTGACAAGGCGTCGTCGATGGGGGCGGGGGGCAGCACCTGCACGCCAGGTGCCTGTTCGGTCAGCGCCCCGACCAGCGACAGCGGGTCGGGACTGGCTACGGTGCGTCCGCGCAGCGCTTCCAGGCCCAGCACCGGCGATGCATCCCGGCGCCGGACGATGACCTGTGGAAGCTGCACATAGGGAGCACTGGCCACCCAGCCCTCTGGCAACTGAGAGCGCGGCCAGCCCAGCAGTGCCTGGATGCCGGGCGGCACCGTTCCTTCGGCGATGCCAGCGGCCGGCAATGGCTGCATCTGCAGTGGCCGCTGCCTGCCCAGCAGCTTCAGGTACTCCGCGCTGAGCCCGCTCGGCTGGCCCTGCTCGCTGGAGGACAGCGGCGCGCGGTCGGCGGGCCAGGCAATGCGTAGCGGCGTCCTGCAACCTGCAGCGGCGGCCAGGGCAGGCAACAGCAGGCTGGCCACGACCGCGGTGGCGGCACGCAGGCCAGCGGCGTTCACGATGGGCATCCTCTTCTCGCGGGCGGAAATGAACGGCCGCGCAGCGGTACCGCTGCCTCTCACGCTAGCGGCGCGTGGACGAGGCGCAATGAAGAAAGTTGTAAAAGCAGCAAGTAGGGGGAATGCCGACATACACTGCCGCTTTCACCCGTTCCTGCGGAGTTCTCGATGCGCATCGGCCTGGCTGCCAACCGTCTCCATCACCACGACGCGCGCGCCGCCCTCTTCCGCTGGCTGCGCGTCAGCGAACCCGGCCTGCGCGAACTGGGCGTGTCGCTGCACGCGGTCGGCCGCACCCATGACGCGATCGAGCGACAGGGCTTCCTGACCGGATACGCAGGCCTGCACCGCTATCCCTATGGTCGCGAGGGTGGCCTGATGAAGCTGGTCGCCGAGGTGGTTGGAATGGGGCCGGAACGGACGCTGGATGGCGCGATCTACCTGATCGATCCGGTCGATCCGTCCTCCGTGTTTCCGGAAGCCACGGCGCTGAAGCGGCAGTGCGTGATCCACGGCAAGCCGTTCATCTCCACCGTGGCCACCGCGCGCGACTGGATCGAGGTGGAACGCATCCACGCCGGCCTGGCCGCCGATGCCGGGGCTGACGACCTGCACGCGTTCGAGGGGCAGACGCTGGCGCTGATCGCGCACGACGCGATGAAGCCGGCGATGCTGGCCTTCGCCGACGAGCACTTCGATGTGCTGGCCCGGTTCGGCGAGCGGGTGGCCACCGGTACTACCGGCCAGCGTTTGAACGAGCTGGCCTGGAGCCGTGGCTGGCCCAGCGATACGCCGTGGGTGACGCGCTACCAGAGCGGCCCGATGGGCGGCGATGCACAGATTGCAGACCGGGTGCTGGAAGGGCGCTGCCAACGCGCGATCTTCTTCGAGGACCCGCATGTGGCGCGCCAGCATGAGGCGGATATCCAGCTGCTGGAGCGGGCGGTGACGACGGTGACCGACCGGGCGGTGTGCATTACGGCACCACGGGTGGCCGCGCGGTGGGCGACGGCGGCGGCGTTGCGGGCGGGGTGAGGGTTTCGGCCAACGGCTGAGCCCCTCGTGGTGGGTGGCATCCGACGGCAAAGCCGTGCTTGGCCGGGCGGGTGAGCCATGCAGGGGACGCTGCAAGTACGTCCCTGTAAGCTCGATGGCGCCATCCATGGCGCCAACGCCCCTGCATGGCCCACCCGCCCGTCCTTCGACAGTTTCCGGTGTGCCCACCACGGAAGAAAGAAGGAAGAGCAAGAGCCGGTCGCGCGCAACGCGCGCTCTTCTGTAGAGCCGAAGGCAGCGGCAGGAGCCGCTGCCAACGTCGCTTGCGACGGCCCGAAGGGTGCCGGTCAGGACGACCGGCATCGCCATGCTCGGCTGCTCTTCAACGTGATGACTGGAATCCCGCGCTGCGCGCGTCAGCCGAGCGTGGGCTCGGCTCTACAGGGTGCGGGGCGCGGTCACAGCAGCTGGCGCAGCATCGCTTTGAGGCGCCGACCTTCCAGCTGGAAGTAGTCGCGCTGCTCGCGCCAGGCGGGGAAGCGTTGTTCCACTTCGTGCCAGAACGCGGGCGAGTGGTTGGGCTGGATCAGGTGGCAGAGTTCATGCACCAGCACGTACTCGAAGGCCTGCGGGCTGCCCAACACCAGGGCCAGGTCCAGCGCCATGCTGCCGTCGGGGGCCAGCGAGCCCCATTGCGAGGACATCACCTTCAGCCGCAGGCGGCTGGGCGCGCGCGGCAGGGTGGGCAGGTACTTCGGCAACCATCGGCCGACGTCGGCGCGGGTCTGTGCTTCGTAGAACTCGCGCAGCAGGCGGCGCAGGGTGGCGTCACCGCCACGGGTCGGCCACTGCACGCAGGCGCCGTGCGCGTCGATCTCCAGTCGTGCGTAGCGGCCTTCCTGCCAGCGCAGCGGCAGCAGTTCACCGCGCAGTGGCAGCACGCCATCTTCGCCGGGCTGCAGCAGTGCCGGCAGGCCCTGGCCCTGGTACTGGCGCAGCTGCAGCGCCAGCCAGTCGCGGTGCTGTTCCAGGAAGCGTTCGCCCATCACCAGGCTTGCCCGCAGCGGCAGGGTCAGGCGCGCGCCGCGCTCGTCCACGCTCAGCTTGATGCGCCGCGCACGCGGGTCGCGCACGCGCAGCACCTCGATCTCGGCATCCTCCAGCCGCAGGCGAACGGTGTCGCGCTGTACGGTGGCGGGCGGGGTCGGGCTGATCAGGCGGCGCAGCAGACGGCTCATGCGCCCAGCATAGCGCCGCTTCGGGCCGCCGGATGACCGGCGGCCGTCGGGTTGCCTGTTCAGTCAGCCTTGCTGAGCTTGAAGGCTTCTTCCAGCAACAGGAACAGGCGGCGGATCTCGGCGCTCTGCAGGGCGAAGCGGGCGTCGAACTCGGCGCGGCGGCCGTCTTCGTCGGCGTGCTCCAGCTGGTCCAGGGCACCGTCGAGGAACTTCAGCTTGCGCACGATCAGGTCGTCGCCGATCACGAACGAGAGGTTGTCCTCGAAGATCAGCGCCAGCTTGGTCACCTGCTTGCCGGCATCCAGATGCTTGTCGATCTCGTCGCAGCGCAGCTCCTGATGCTGGCACTTGACCACCGCGCCGCCTTCCACCGGATCCTTCATCTCGCACTCTTCGCCCAGGCTCAGCCCGGTCGGCAGCGGCTCGCCGGCGATCCAGCCGGTCAGGATCGAGCGCGGCGCGACTTCGGCGTTCAGCGGCATCGCCGGGAAGCTGCCGAGCAGGCCCCGGATGTCGGACATGAAGTATTCGCCGGTCTTGCGGCTGGAAGTATCCACCGCGACGTAGCCGTGCTGCAGGTCGATGAAGGCGTCGTTGCGCGAGGACTTCACGAAGGCGCGCGGCAGCAGTTCATGCAACAGGTCGTCCTTCATGCGCTTGCGCTCGCGGCCACCCGGGCGACGGCCTTCCTTCTCCTCGATCTCCTCCAGCTTGCGCTCGAGCAGGTCGTTGACCACCGCCGCCGGCAGGATCTTGTCCTCGCCGCCCACGGTCAGCCACAGGTGCTCGGCGATGCGGTGGGAGAGCAGTTCCTTCTCCTCGCGGCCGAACGGCGAGATGAAGCCGCGCGAATTCATCTCCAGTGCGCCGACCGGCTTCAGCAGGGCGTGTGGCAGCAGGGTGTCGACTTCGGAAAAATCGGTGGTGGTCGGGAAACGGAAGAACGTCAGGTTGCGAAAGAACATGGAATTCCGGATGGCAAAGAGGAAGGGCGGCCGACCTTAAACGGCGGGCGTCTCGGGATCTGCGTCGGCGTCGGCCGGGGAACCGGCCAGCCAGGCATGGGCGTCGGGCAGCGGCGCGTCGTCGCGACGGCCCAGCGCCATGAAGTCGAACAGGGTGGTGTCAGCCAGCTGCGAGGGCCGGACTTCGCCCATGGCACGCGCGATCTGCTCGATGCGGCCCGGGTGGTCCTTTTCCCATTGCTTCAGCATCAGGCCGACCTGGCGGCGCTGCAGGTTCTCCTGGCTGCCGCACAGGTTGCAGGGAATGATCGGGAACTGGCGCGCCTGCGCGTACTCGACGATGTCGCTCTCGCGCACGTAGGCCAGCGGCCGGATCACCACGTGCCTGCCGTCGTCGCTGCGCAGCTTCGGCGGCATGCCCGACAGCTTGGCGTGGTGGAACAGGTTCATGAAGAACGTGGCCACCATGTCGTCGCGGTGGTGGCCCAGCGCGATCTTGGTGAAACCGTGGGTTTCGGCGTAGTTGTACAGCGCGCCACGACGCAGGCGCGAGCACAGCGAACACATGGTCTTGCCTTCCGGAATGACCCGGCTGACCACCGAATAGGTGTCCTGCTCGATGATGTGGTACGGCACGCCCAGCCCGGCCAGGTACTCCGGCAGCACATGCTCGGGGAAGTCCGGCTGCTTCTGGTCCAGGTTCACCGCCACCAGCTCGAACGGCACCGGTGCCTTCTTCTGCAGCTGCAGCAGCACGTCCAGCAGGGTGTAGCTGTCCTTGCCGCCGGACAGGCAGACCATCACCTTGTCACCGGCCTCGATCATGCCGAAGTCGGCGATCGCCTCGCCAACCTGGCGGCGCAGGCGCTTGGCCAGCTTGTGCTGCTCGCGCTCGGCCACGCGCGGATCGCGGGCAGCGCGCGGCTGGGGATCGGGAAGGGAAATCACGGCACTCATGGGGTCCATTCTAACGGCTCGGAGCCGCCCCGGCCGGGGGTCGGAATTCCCCTCTCCCGGCGGTCATCATCGCTGTGTATGCTCGGAGGCTGTGGACACCTACAGCCCCGCTGAGATCGTCGAACGCCTCGCCGCCCTGCGCGCCGAGCATCGCCTGCTGGATGAGCAGATCACCCGCATGGCCGCCAATGGCGAGGACGAGCTGGAATCCAAGCGCCTGAAGCGGCGCAAGCTGCAGTTGAAGGACTGCATCGCCAAGCTGGAAAGCCTGCAGATTCCCGACGAACCGGCCTGAGCCCGGTTCAGGTGGGTGCCAACCTTGGTTGGCTTCCTGCTCTGGTGGGTGCCAACCTTGGTTGGCACAGATGGAAGGTGTGTGGACCAAGGTCCACACCCACCGCAGGATTCAGTTCAATCCTGCGGCGCAGGCTCGTCCGGGCGTGCCGCTTCCGGGCTGACCCGTTCGATGGTGTGGCGCAGTTCGCGGCCGAGGATGAACTTGGCGTCCTTGGCCCAGGCATCCAGGCGCTCGTCGAACAGCAGCTTGCTGTTCTCGTCCGGCCACACCAGGCGCAGCTCGCGCAGCTTCTGGATGAAGCCGCGGAACAGGGTGCGGTCGAAGAACTCCGGCGCGGCCGGTGCATAGAGCAGGCTCAAGCGCTGCGCCGCCTGCTGGCACAGGCTTTCCAGCTCGGCCGCACCCAGCACGCCCGGGCCGTTCTTCACCAGCACCGAGATGGCGATGTAATAGCGCTCGAACGCCTGCTGCAGCGAGTGGCCGATCGCACGCAGGCGGAACACTTCGTCGGTCTGCCCGGTGTTGCGCGCCAGGATGCCGCCGTCGTCATCATTGACGTTCTGCAGCAGGCCCTCGCGCACGAACACGTTGATGGTCTGGTCGATGCGCTGCGCGAACTCGTCCTCGCTCCACGGCAGGAACAGCTCGGCCTGCAGGAACGGGTACACCGTACGGCCCAGCTGGACCAGGCCGGTACGGCTCATGCGTCGGTTGTTCTGGAAGCAGCAGGCCACCCACGACGAGGCGGTGAACAGGTGCAGCACGTTGTTGCGGAAGTAGCTCAGCAGCACCGCGGTATCGCCGCTGACGCTGAGCACATCGCCCAGCGGGTGCTTGATGCGGGTGAGGACGTTGATTTCCTCGGCATGGGCGATGATCCGCTCCGGCGAGTGCGGGGTCACCGTCACCCGGTCCGAATACGGCATTTCGACCAGAAGGGTCTTGCACAGCTCGATCTGCGCGATCAGGTCGGCCTCGCCCATCGCATGCTTCGGCGTGGACAGCAGGGCCAGTGCCAGCAGGTTGATCGGGTTGACGTCGGCAGCACCGTTGATGTGCACCTGGATGCGCTCGGCCAGCGTATCCACCGTGGTCGACAGCCACGCCGGCTTCTCGTCCTCGGACACCGCCTCGCCCTTCCACTCCGGCGCCTTCTCGGCCAGCACGTCGTTCAGCGCGATCGGCTCGCCGAAGTTCACCACCACCTGGCCGTAGTTCTGCTTGAGCACCTTGGGGATGCCCCACAGCAGCGACCAGATCGATTCCTTCTCCTTCGGCCGCCCGGACAGTTCGTCCAGGTAGCTGCCACCTTCCATCAGCTTCTCGTAGCCGATGTAGATGGGCTGGAACAGCACCGGCTTGCGCGGCTGGCGCAGGAACGCGCGCAGCGTCATCGAGATCATGCCGCCCTTGGGCTGCAGCAGGCGGCCGGTGCGCGAACGGCCACCTTCGACGAAGTACTCCAGCGAGTAGCCACCGGCCACCAGCTGCGCGACGTACTCACTGAGCACGGCCGAGTACAGCGCGTTGCCGCGGATCGAGCGACGGATGAAGAACGCACCGCCCTTGCGCAGCAGGGTACCGACCACCGGCAGGTTCAGGTTGATGCCGGCCACGATGTGCGGCGGTACGATGCCACGGTCGTACAGCAGGTAGGACAGCAGCAGGTAGTCCATGTGGCTGCGGTGGCTGGGCACGTAGACCACTTCGTGGCCCGGTGCGGCGGCCTTGAACTTGTCCAGATGGTGCACCAGCACGCCCGCATAGATGCGGTTCCACACGTGGCTGAGCATGAAGCTGGCCGAACGCACCACCGGGCTGGAGTAGTCCGCGGCGATTTCCCAGGCGTAGGCGTGCGCCTTCTTCCAGGCATCGGCCGGCTTGGAATTGTCGCGCTTGGCCTGCGCGGCAATCGCTTCGCGCACCGGTTCGGCGGCCAGCACCTGGTCCACCAGCAGGCGCCGGGTCGACAGGTCAGGGCCGATCACCGATTCACGGATGCGGCGGAAATGGGTACGCAGCACGCGCTGCAGCTTGCGCACCGTGCGCTCCGGCTCCAGGCCTTCGTCAACGGTGTTGCGCAGCGAGATCGGCGGCGCGAAGCGGACGATGGTGCTGCGACCATTCAGCAGCACCGCCAGCAGGCGGCGGAAGCGGCCGACCAGCGCCCAGTTTTCCGAGAACAGCACCGCGAACCAGCCACTCTGCTTGTCCGGTGCGCGGCCGACGAAGATCGACACCGGCACCAGGTGGACATCCAGGTCCTCGCGCACGCGGTGCGCCTGCAGGACCTTGGCCAACGAGTCGGAATGGGTCTTGGCGCCCCGCTGTTCGGGAATCAGCGAATTGCTGGAGCTGCGGCGCGACAGTGCCAGGTAAGCGCGCTTGCGCCCAGTCGGGTCACCGGCCAGCGGCACCAGCGGCGACGGCAGGCCGGCCTGGCGGCAGGCCTTGTCCAGGATCAGCGCGTTGGACAGGCCATAGTCTTCCAGCACGTACATGACCGGGCGGCCATCGTTGTACTGGCCCGGGTCTTCCGGCTCGATCTTCAGCGACAGCCACGGCTCGACCAGGCGGCCCAGCAGGCGAGCCCACAGCGGGCGGCGGCCGGCCGGACGCGCGTGCGCGGGCGGC
Source organism: Stenotrophomonas sp. 59 (assembly GCF_030291095.1). Taxonomy (NCBI): domain Bacteria; kingdom Pseudomonadati; phylum Pseudomonadota; class Gammaproteobacteria; order Lysobacterales; family Lysobacteraceae; genus Stenotrophomonas; species Stenotrophomonas sp. 59. The sequence continues at coordinate 57,050 of NZ_CP127408.1, read as the reverse complement.
GGTACCGGGTTCGGGCCGGTACCGGTCGAGGGGGACGCCGGCACCGTATCGGCGGGCGTCGACTGGGATTCTTCGCCGGGGAACGGCAGCGGGTTCTGTTTCGACATCGGCGCCATTATGGCTTAGGCGGTGGCGTTGCCGCTTCCCCACCCTCGGCGGGGGCTTCAGCCGGTTCGGGTGCGGCGGCGGCGCGGGCCGCATCGGCCTTGTGCAGCAGGGCGTCGGTGTCGGCCAGGGTTCGGGTCAGGTACCAGTGGCCTTCGCGCCGGCTCAGCGGCAGCTGCAGGCTCATCTCGCGACCAGCGAGGTCGTAGCGCAGGCGTACCAGCGCGTTGTCGCCTTCCACCGACAGCAGTTCGCCGCGCACGCTGCGCAACGCGTCGTCCACGCCCAGCCCGTAGCTGCCCAGCACCGCCTTGAGGGTGTGGATGAACGGCGCCAGCTGCTCCAGGCTGCCTTCCATGCCGGCGGCCTGCAGGCTGGCTTCGTCGTCGAAGCCGACCTTGTTGGCGGCGCCGACCAGCGCGGCGATGGTGCTGCGTGCGCGGGCCCGGTCACTGATCGGGGCGCCCTGCGCCCAGCCGGCCAGGGTTTCGACCAGGGCGATGTAGTGCGCCTGCTGGCCCGGTGTATAGCCCTTCTGGTGGCGCAGGTACTGCACACCGAAGTTGCCCATCGACTGTGCAGCCTGGCGCACGGCGCCGGCTTGGCCGGCCAGCTGGCGATCGAAGCTGCGCTGCAGTTCTGCACCGGCGTTGGGCTTGCGCAGTGCGGCCAGCATCGGCAGCAGCTGGTCGCCCAGCGGCAGTTCGGTCAGCGGCCATTGGCTGTGGCCTTCGGTCCAGGCCTGTTGCAGGCGCTGGTACTGGCTCGGCGGTACCGACAGCTTTGCGTAGCCGACCAGATCGTCCTCGGCCAGGCGCAGCGCCATCGCCTGCACCGCCGCAACCGGCTCAGCCGCCGGCTTGGCCGGGTCCTGGGCAGATTCACGACACGCCGCCACGGCCAGCAGCAGCATGGCTGCCAGCCCCCATCCACGCGCAGACCTTCCTCGCACTGCCACGCTCATGCACTCGGACTCCCCGGACCGGTCCGCATCTTGCGGCCTGTGACGTGACAGCGGCAAGCCGGGGGGGCAACTTGGGGTCAGATCCCTTCTGCCAGGGGCAGAAGGGATCTGACCCCGGGCCGGGCCCCGCGCATAAAAAAAGAGCCGGGATCACGGGGGATCACAGGCTCTTCAAGCCGGCACAAGGCCGGTGGACAGTGTTGTGGCACATGTCCGGCCCGAGGACCGGATGGCGGCGATCCTACGCTGCCTCTCAAGTTAAGGCAACACTTCACGTAATGTCATATAAATTATTGATTTTATTTAATTTAATGACCCGCAACACCAAGCCCGTGGAATCTACGGCATGTTTTGTGGCGATTCGGGCACAACCGCTCCCCAGGCCGGATGCAAAAACGCCACCCCGCGCGGGACGGGGTGGCGTTCGAGCGTGCAGCTCTGGCCGCGGAATCTCAGCGTGCAGCCAGCGCCGACGCGATTTCCTGCTGGATCGCCCGTGCCGCGGCCTGCGGATCGGTGGCCAGGCGGATCGGGCGGCCGACCACGATGGCGTCAGCGCCATCGGCGAAGGCCTGGGCCACGCCAACGGTGCGCTTCTGGTCGTCGCCGACCGGGCCACCCGGACGGATGCCCGGGCAGACGATCGAGAAGCCCGCGCCCGTGGCAGCGCGGATCGGCCCCGCTTCCTGGCCCGAGGCGATCACGCCATCGATGCCGGTGGCCTGGGCGGCCAGCGCGCGCTCGACCACCACGTCGACCGGTTCGCGGTCGATGCCCATCTGTGCCAGGTCCGGGCGGCCCATCGAGGTCAGCACGGTCACCGCCAGCAGGCGCATGTCGCTGCCGTTGGCGGCCGCGCAGGCTTCCATCATCGCCGGGTGCCAGCCATGGATGGTGGCGTAGCTGACCGGCCACTGTGACAGGCGCTTGATCACCGCGGCAGCCGTGGCCGGGATGTCGAAGAACTTCAGGTCGACGAACACGCGCTTGTCGCGGCGGGCCAGCTCGTCCAGCACCTGGAAGTACTCGCCCGACGCCAGCAGTTCCATGCCGATCTTGTAGAACGCCACGCTGTCGCCGAGGCGATCGACCCATTCCAATGCCTGCACGCGGTCGGGCACGTCCAGCGCGAAGATCAGGCGCTCGTCATCGCGCAGCGGCAGCGGCGCGCGGCTCACGGTGCGTAGTCCAGGGCAGCACGCTTGGCATCGTGGCGGGCTTGGCGCGACTGACTGTAGTCGTTGTTGAACTGCGCCGGCTCAAAGCCACCGTAGGTCGGGTTCGGCAGCATCCACCAGCGTTCGCCGAACCAGTCGTGGTACTGCTGCAGCAGGGCGTCACGGCCTTCGTTGGTGTTGGCGGTCACTTCCACGAAGTCGCCCAGCTGGTCGCCGAACTGCATCAGCACGCGGTACTTCTGCCCGGCCAGGCGGCGGCGGCAATTCTTCTCGCTGCCGGCCTGCTCGCAGCCTTCGACCACGGTGCCCAGGCCGAGGAACACGCTGTCATCGGCCACCGGCAGGCCCTGCTCGCGCAGGTTGGCCAGGGTCGCGTCCTTCAGGTGCACGGCGCGGTTGGAGATGTACAGCAGGGTCACGCCCTTGGCGTTGGCGGCCTTGGCGAAATCAACCACGCCCGGAATGGCCTTGGCCTTCTTCTCGGCCACCCACTGGTCCCAGCTCAGCTCGTCGTATTCCTTGCCGTCGCGCACCAGGCGCGCCTGGTAGGGCGAGTTGTCCAGCACGGTCTCGTCCACGTCCAGCACCACGGCCGGCTTCAGGCCCTTGGCCTCGTTGCCGCGTTCTTCCGGTACCAGCGCGTCCCAGTGGGCTTCCTTCAGCGCTGCATCCAGGTGGTCGGCGGCGGCACGGTAGGTCTGCTCGGTGATCGCCTTGTACTCCTGCGCGCGCTGCATCCACAGCACGGCGTTGAGATTGTCGTTGGCGGTCGCATCAAGCGCGCCATCGGCCTTGGCGGCAGCGGCCGGGGCCTCCGGGGCAGCGGCTTCGGCAGCAGGCGCATCCACGCGCTTGCAGGCGGACAGGCCCAGCGCCGCCGTGGCGAGCAGGGTCAGGGACAGGGAAACAGGACGACGCATGGATTCACCGGCAATCAGATATACCCGCGCATTTTACCGGCAAAGGCGGCCTCGGGACGGCTATGCTTGGCGGTTGACCCGTTGCCCTTCCGAAGGCCGCCATGACCGATTCCGTCCAGACCCCCGACGTTCCCCTGCTCGACGCCGTGCAGGCCCGCCTGCTGGGCTGCCTGGTGGAGAAGGAGGCAACCACACCGGACACCTACCCGCTGACGGTCAATGCGGCCCAGTCGGCCGCCAACCAGAAGACCGCCCGCGAGCCGGTGATGAACGTCGACACTGGCAGCGTGCAGCACGCCCTGCGCCAGCTGGAGACACTGGGGCTGGCACGCCAGCACTTTTCTTCACGCGCCGACCGTTACGAACACCGGCTGCAGGGCGCGCTGGACCTGACCCGGCAGCAGACCGTACTGCTGGCCATGCTGCTGCTGCGCGGGCCGCAGACCCTGGGCGAGCTGGTCTCGCGCAGCGAGCGCCTGCACCGCTTCGCCGATGCCGATGAAGCCCGCCACGCCATCGAGCGCCTGCAGCAACGCGCGCTGCTGGTGGTGCTGCCGCGCGCCAGCGGCCAGCGCGAGGACCGCTACATGCACCTGCTGTGCGGTGAAGTGGATGGCGCGGCGCTGGCAGCCAAGTACGCCAGCAGCGGCGGTGGCAGCGAGGCCGCCGACCCGGGCCTGGCCGAGCGCGTGGCCCAGCTGGAAGCGGCCGTGGCCGAACTGCAGGCACAGCTGGCGGAACTGCGGGGCTGAAGGGTGGGTGCCGACCGTTGGTCGGCACCCACCACGATCAGCCCACCGGGGTCGGATCCCGCACTGCGGGCTCTGACCCCATCGCCACCTCGGGTTGCCGGCCAGCTGCCGGCACTACCCGACCTCTGCCGCACCCGGCGTGGCATACAAGCGGCTCGGGCTGTCCACGCCCGGCAACTGGATCACCCCACGCACCTGCATGCCCAGCCCCAGCAGGATCTTCCCGGACGCGACGTTGTCCAGGTCGGTGATGCCATACAGATCGTGCAGGCCCAGCTCGCCACGCGCGTGCGCGAACACCGCGCGCGCCGCCTCACCGGCATAGCCCTGCCCGGCGAATTCCGACAGCACCGCATAGCCGATGTCCGGCCCCGGCAGGCCATCACGCCGCACCAGGCCGGCGTTACCCAGCCACGCGCCGTCGGACAGGCGCTCGATCGCATACATGCCGAAGCCGTTCAAGGCATAGCTGTGCAGCACCCGCAGCGCGATGTACTCCCGCGCCTGCTCCTCGCTGCGCACGTTGCGATCACCGATGAAACGCAGGAAGCCTGGATCGTTGAGCAGTGCCAGCATCGGTGCCGCATCGCGGTCAGGCTCGATGCGGCGCAGCCGCAGGCGTTCACTTTCGATGGGGTGCACGCCGGATCTCCAGCCGAAACCCCGATTCTGCCTCAACGTTCGGCTGTTGTTTTTGATTTTCTTTGCATTGCCGTGGAAGGAAGCACCCGGAATCTGTCAGAGGCCGGTCGGGGTGGGTTCGCGGGGGTATCCGCGCCATGGATGGCGCGGCAAAGCCCCCATGGGTGAGGGCGCTTTGCTTGCGAAGCACTGCTTCGCAAGCGCCCGAACGCACAGCCGCCAGCGGCTGGGCCGGTCTGGGGGTTCACGGCGTCCCCCGCGAACCCACCCCGACCGGCCACACCGCGGAACCAACGCGCTCCACCACGGAGGGGCGGCGCCGTTGGAGCGCCTTAGTCGAACAGCGCTTCGATCGCCGCCAGCCCCGCGCTCGCGCGCTCCTTCTTCCGCGCCGCATCCGCCACCGGGTCAGCGCCGTCACGCTGGATTTCCTCGGCCGGAATCTCCTCGAAGAACCGGCTCGGCTTCAGCCGCACGTGTTCGCCGAACTTGCGGGTCAGCTTGCTGTAGCTCATCCACAGCTGGATCTTGGCGCGGGTGATGCCCACGTACAGCAGGCGCCGTTCTTCCTGCAGGTTGCCCTCGTCCAGGCTGACCTGGTGCGGCAGCACGCCGTCCTCGCAGCCAACGATGAACACGTACGGGAATTCCAGGCCCTTGGAGGCGTGCATGGTCATCATGCGCACCTGGTTGCCGCCCTCGTCCTTGTCACTGCGCGACAGCAGTGCCAGCTGGCCGGCCAGGTCGGCCGCGGTAGCACCACGCGGGCCACCCTCGAACCACTGCGCCAGCTCTTCGATGTTGTTCGCCCGGCGCTGGTAGCTGGCCTCTTCCTTGGCCTGCTGGCGCAGCTCGCTGAGCAGGCCCGACTCCTTGGCGACCTTGCGGATCATGTCGCCGGAGCTGATCTGCCGGGTCTGCGCGCGCAGGTCACGCAGGATGTCGGTGAAGCGCGCCAGGCTGTTGGCCGCGCGCGGTGGCAGCTGCTGCAGCGCGCCGATCGCTTCAGCGGCCTGCGCCATCGGCATGTCCTTTTCCTGCGCCAGCTCGGCCAGCTTGGCCAGCGTGCCGGCGCCGACGTCGCGCTTGGGCGACTGCACCGCACGCATGAACGCGGTGTCGTCATCCGGGTTCACCAGCAGCCGCAGCCAGGCCAGCGTGTCCTTCACTTCCTGGCGTTCCAGGAACATGGTGCCGCCGGTCAGGTGGTAGGGAATGCGCAGCAGCTGCATCGCCTTTTCCAGCGGGCGTGACTGGAAGTTGCCGCGGAACAGGATGCAGAAGTCACTCCACGGCACGTTGCGCGACTGGGCCACGAAGGCGATCTCGGCCGCGACCTTTTCCGCTTCATGTTCGCTGTTGCGGCATTCCCATACGCGGATGCGTTCGCCGTCGGCCTGGTCGCTCCACAGCTTCTTCAGGTGCTCGTGCGGGTTGTTGGCGATCAGCGCGTTTGCGGCGCGCAGCACGCGGTTGGAGCAGCGGTAATTCTGCTCCAGCTTGATGATCTCCAGCTTGGGGTAGTCGCGCCCCATCTGCTGCAGGTTTTCCGGGTTGGCGCCACGCCAGGCGTAGATCGACTGGTCGTCATCGCCCACGCAGGTGAAGTTGCCCTTGTCGCCGGCCAGCTGCTTGAGCAGGCGGTACTGCGCGTCGTTGGTGTCCTGGCATTCGTCCACCAGCAGGTAGCCGATTCGCTCGCGCCAGGCCAGCGCGATCTCCGGATTCTCTTCCAGGATCTGCACCGGCAAACGGATCAGGTCATCGAAATCGACCGCATTGAACGCGGTCAGGCGCAGCTGGTAGCGCTCGTAGACGCTGGCCGCTTCCTTCTCGCGGTTGCTGCGCGCGGCGGCCATCGCCTGCTCGGGCGACAGGCCGGCGTTCTTCGCGCGCGACACCAGGTTCTTCATGTCCTCGATGTCGTCGGGCTTGGCCCCGTACATCAGGTCCTTGATCTGCGCGGCGGCATCGTCGGCATCGAAGATCGAGAAACCACGCTTCAGGCCCACAGCGGCATGCTCGATCTGCAGGAACTTCAGGCCCAGCGCATGGAAGGTGCAGATGGTCACCTCGTCCGCATCCTGCTCGCGCAGGCGCTTGGCCACACGCTCGCGCATTTCCTTGGCCGACTTGTTGGTGAAGGTGATCGCGGCGATGCGGCGTGCCGGATAGCGGCCGCTGCCGATCAGATGGGCGATCTTTTCCACGATCACGCGCGTCTTGCCGCTGCCCGCGCCGGCGAGCACCAGCAACGGACCTTCGATGTGCAGGACGGCGGCGGCTTGGGGGGGATTGAGACCGTGCATGGGAATGGGATTGTAGCGGGGCCGCAGCGGGCGGACCTGACTTGCATGCACACCGTTCCTAAGCTATTGATTCGCCACCGGAGCACTGGAGCCAGGTGCATGCGCCCGACCGCTTCTGCCGCCCTGCTGGGCACCCTGCTGTTGCTGCTGGCGCCGTTGGCCGCCCGCAGTGCGGACTGCGCGCCCGATCCTGGCGCATCGTTGCGGCCTGCGCTGATGACCCAGGGCTTCCTGCAGGCTCATCCTGACCTGCACTGGCGCGAGCTGGGCCTGCAGTCGTGGCGCCAGGGCCGGCCCGATCATGCGCTGGTGCGCTTCAAGCGGGCGGCCGCGCACGCCGACAAGCTGTCGCAGTCGCTGGTCGCGCGCATGTACCTAGAGGGCACGGGTACCGCCCCTGATCCGGTGCTGGCCTACATCTGGATGGACCTGGCCGCCGAACGCGGCTACCGCGACCTGCTGCTGGAGCGCGAGCGCTACTGGAACCGCCTGGATGCCGCGCAGCGGCAACGGGTGCTCACCGAAGGGCCGGCGCTGTATGCGGCCTACGGCGATGCCACCGCCAAGCCGCGCATGGAGGCTGCCATGCGCGTGGACCGCAGCCGCATGACCGGCAGCCGTACCGGCTGGGTCAGCTCGATGCTGCAGGTGGAACTGTCCGACGGCCCGGAAGCCGGCTGGCCGACCCGCGGCGATGACTACTACCGGGATGCGTACTGGGACCCTGCAGCGTACTGGTGCATGCAGGACCGCATCTGGGAACAGGAATTCCGCGGCCGCAGCGTCGAGGTCGGCCCACTCAGCCCCGTGGAAGGCGCGGGGCGCTGACGTTCGTATTTCCATAGTCATTGCCAGGAGGGCGATCATATGAAAGCGAAGCACGCTCCACTCTTCTGCCTGCTGCTGGGCCTGTCGATGGCCGCTGGCGTGACCGCCAGGGAATGCCCGGTGGAGGCCCCGCGGCAGATCCCGCCAACCGTCCTGACCGGAGGCTTCTTCGATGCCCATCCGGACCTGTTCTGGCGCAGCATGGCCCAGCGGGCCGAGCGGGACAGACAGCCCGCCAGGGCGCTGGACTACTACAAGCGTTCGGCGCGCTACGCCGACAAATTCTCCCAGGCCATGGTGGCGCGGCTGTACCAGGAGGGCCTCGGTACCCGGGCCGATCCGGTGATGGCCTACATCTGGATGGACCTTGCCGCCGAGCGCATGTACCACGACTTCCTGGTGCTGCGGGAGCACTATTGGGCACGCCTGGACGCATTGCAGCAGGCACAGGCGATCGAGCGCGGCCAGCAGGTCTATGCCGACTATGGCGACCGCGTGGCCAAGCCTCGCATGGAGCGCGCCCTCAGGGACGGCCGCCAGCAGATCACCGGCAGCCGCCTCGGGTACGTGAGCTCCGGCCTGATCGTCGTCCAGCGCCGCGGCAACGAGCAGGGCATCGCGACGCCGGGCAGCATCGTCTACGACAACGACTACTGGCGCGCCGCCGACTACTGGTGCCTGCAGGACAACTACTGGCGCCCCGCGCTGACCCCCAGCGTCGAGATAGGACGGCCGGACACGGTCCGCGACGACAAGGCGGTGGGCGACTAGAATTGGCCGATGGCCAAGCTCTATTTCTACTATTCGGCGATGAACGCCGGCAAGACCACGACTCTGCTGCAGAGCGCGCACAACTACCGCGAGCGCGGCATGCGGGTGGCGATCCTGACCCCGCGCCTGGATGATCGTGCCGGCGCCGGCGTGGTGGCCTCGCGGATCGGCCTGCGTGCCGACGGCATGGCCTTCGACCGTGACACCGACCTGCAGCACTGGGTCGAACAGGACCTGGCCGCCAACGGCCCGATGGGCTGCGTACTGGTGGATGAAGCGCAGTTCCTCACCCGCACCCAGGTCTGGCAACTCAGCGAGGTGGTCGACCAGCTGCGCATTCCGGTGCTGTGCTACGGCCTGCGCACCGATTTCCGCGGCGAGCTGTTCGAGGGCAGCCAGTACCTGCTGGCCTGGGCCGACGAGATGCAGGAGATCAAGACCATCTGCCACAGCGGCAAGAAGGCAACGATGACGGTGCGCGTGGACGAACATGGCCACGCGGTAAAGGATGGCCCGCAGGTGGAGATCGGTGGCAACGACCGCTATGTGTCGGTCAGCCGTGCCGAGTTCAAGAAGATCACCCGCGGTGAAGGGCGGATCGACCCGGCGCAGGCGCCCCTGCCGCTGTAGGGGGTGTTCTTTTGCAGGGCTGCGCCCTGCACCTGCAGAGGCAACACCAACGGCAACAGCAACAGCTGGCATTCCGTGGGATGGCGGGGCACTGTGGGTGTGCGGGGACGGCGCAAGTACGTCCATGTAGCCTTGGTCGCCGCATCCATGCGGCTCACACCCCGCAAACCCACAGTGCCCCGCCTTCGACAGGATCACGCGGCTGTTGGCAACGGCGATGCGCGGCTCCTGGTAGGTGTCGACCTTGGTCGACACGATTTTTTTGTCAGATATAGATTCATCCGGGGTCAGGGCCTGTGCCGACAAACGGTCGGCACCCACCAAAGCAGAACGCCGTTCCGACAGATCGCGGGAAACTGTCGAAGGCGGGGTGGGTCCGGTTGAGGGGGCGTGAGCCGCATGGATGCGGCGACCGAGCTTACATGGACGGACTTGCAGCGTCCCCCTCAACTGGACCCACCCCGCCATCCCTCAGGAAACCAGCTTTTGACTGCAGGTTGCCGGCCAGCGGCCGGCACTACCGCGGGTGCAGGGCTGCAAGCCCTGCAATCCCGACCCACTCAGTACAGCGTGCGCTCCGGCGCACCCGCCGGCGGCGGGGTGTACTGGTACAGCCAGGTCTCGGTGAGGGTCTTGCCACCACTGCGCAGGAACAGGCGGATATCGATCTGCTCGGTGCTGCCCTCCGGCGGCACCAGGTCGAACATCGCGCGGTAGCCGTCGATCTCGCGCAGTGGCCGCGCCGACACGATCTCGACCCGGCCACGGCTGGCTTCCACCACCGCCTCGACCTCGGCCTTGTCGATCAGCCTGGCCAGCTCGCCGCCTTCGAAGTCCACCGCGAAACGCCAGCTGAAATACTCGCGCTTCTTGCCAACCACGCCGCCCAGGCCGGTACGGCTGGCCACGCAGTGCGCCAGCGGCGGCCGTGCCGGCGGCTCGGCGCCCCAGTACAGGCGGTAGCCAACCAGCAGCTCCTGGCCGGGCTGCGGTTTGTCCTTCGGGTTCCAGAAGGCCACGATGTTGTCGAAGGTCTCGTCCACGGTGGGAATCTCCACCAGCTGCACCGAGCCTTCGCCCCACTCGCCCTTCGGCTCCACCCACAGGCACGGGCGCTTCTCGTAGAACACGCCATCGTCCTGGTAATGGTCGAAGTTGCGGTCACGCTGCAGCAGGCCGAAGCCGCGCGGGTTGCGGTCCACGAACATGTTGAAACGCAGGTTGCGCGGGTTCAGCAGCGGGCGCCAGATCCACTCACCGGCGCCGGTCCACAGCGACAGGCCATCGGTATCGTGGATCTCCGGGCGCCAGTCCCAGCCCATGCGGCGATCGTTCTCGCCCACCTGGTACATGCTGGTGCACGGTGCGATGCCCAGGCGCTCGATCGCCTTGCGCGGGTACAGCGCGCTGTCGATGTCCATCAGCAGCACATCGCCATTGGTGATCGCGAAGCGGTAGGCGCCGGCCACGCTGGGCGAATCCAGCAGGCCATAGACCACGATCGTTTCCGAATCGGCCGACGGCTGTTCCAGGTAATAGGCGATGAAGTCCGGGAATTCCTCCGGCTTGCCCATGCCGGTGTCGATCGCCAGGCCACGCGCGGACTGGCCGTACTGGCCTTCCTTGCCGACGGCGCGGAAGTAGCTGGCGCCAAGGAACGCAGCGAAGTCGCGGTCGGTGTCCTTGCGGGTGTTCAGGCGGAACCCGGCGAAGCCCAGATCGGCCGGCAGCTCGCCGTCCTTGATGCCGCTCTTGCCGTAATTGAACGCCGCGCCGTCATAGGCCAGCTCCTGCGCCTTGCCGTCGACCACGTCGAACATGCGCACCGGCGAATGGAAGTACAGGCCCAGGTGGAAGAACTTGGCCTGGAACTTGCCCGGCTGGTCGGCCCACAGGGCGTGGTCCTGGCGGTAGCCGATCGACTGGTACTGGTCCCAGTCCAGTCCTTCCAGGCGGCCCGGCAGCACCCGCTTGTGGCTCTTGTAGGGCGCCTGCGCCAGCGCGCGCGCCTGGCCCTTCAGGGTGGCGAAGTCGAACGGCTGCGGCTGGCCGAGGCGGCGCAGGCCCATCTGGCCACTCTTGCTGGCCGCGCACGCTGGCAGGGACGGCAGGCCGAATGCAGCCAGGGCGAGGGAGGCATTGCGGATGAAGTCGCGTCGTTGCATGCAGGCGCGTCAGGCACAGAAGGAAGGTCGGCCATCATAGGCAGACAAACGTTAACGGGCAGCGGAGACGCGCCCTGCCCGTTCAGCTGCCGCTGGCCGCCCGGCTCAGCGCTGGCAGTGGCTGCACCAGACGCTGGCGCGCTGGCCGATGGTGGCGTGCTTCAGCGCGCGGCCACAGTTCGGGCACGGCAGGCCATCGCGGCCGTATACCAGCAGTTCCTGCTCGAAGTAGCCCGGCGCGCCATCGGGGCTGATGAAGTCGCGCAGGGTGGTGCCACCACGGGTGATGGCGTAGCCGAGGATCTCCTTCACCGCGTCAGCCAGCCGCTGGTAGCGCTCGCGCGAGATCTTCCCGGCCTCGCGCAGCGGACTGATGCCAGCCTTGAACAGGCTTTCGGCAGCGTAGATGTTGCCCACGCCCACCACCACCGCCTGGTCCATCAGGAAGGTCTTCACCGGCGCGCTGCGGCCACGGCTGCGGGCGAACAGGTAGTCGCCGTCGAAGGCATCATCCAGCGGCTCCGGGCCCAGCCCCTGCAGCAGCGGATGGATCTCGCCGGCCGGCTGCCACAGCAGGCTGCCGAAGCGGCGCGGGTCGTTGAAGCGCAGCAGGCGGCCGTTGTCCAGGCTGATATCCACATGGTCGTGCGCGCGCAGCGGGGTGTCGCCGGGCAGCACGCGCAGGCTGCCGGACATGCCCAGGTGCAGCACGGCGCTGCCGATGGCGGTATCCAGCAGCAGGTACTTGGCGCGCCGGCGGATGTCCTCGATGCGCTGCCCCGGCAGCAACTCGGCCACTTCCGGCGGAATCGGCCAGCGCAGATCGGCCCGGCGCAGGATCACCCCATGCACGCGACGGCCCTGCAGGTGCGGCGCCAAGCCGCGGCGTGTGGTTTCGACTTCGGGCAGTTCAGGCATGCGGCGATTCTACGCCGGGCATGGCCCGGCGCTACCGGGCCCGATGCACCTGGCAGCGCCGGGCCATGCCCGGCGACGGTGCAGAGTCAGCGCGGCGGCGCCGCCAACTCCCGTGCATCCAGGAAGCCGTCGCCGTTGGCATCCTGCGTGTGGAAGCGCTTCACGATCACCTGCCGCTGCTGCTCGCGGCTTATCGCCCTGCCCTTGCCGCCGGGCAGCTCCTCGGCGCCCAGCACGCCATCACCGTTGCGGTCCATGCGGTCGAAGGCATACAGCATCCACTGCACGTACTCGGCCTCGCTGACCTTGCCATCGCCATCGCTGTCCATCCGCTGCAGATAGCTGGCGGTGTCGGTGACCTGGGCCAGCACCGCGCCCGGCACCAGCGCCGCCAGCAGCAGTCCGTACCCTGCCCTCACGCGCCCACCAGGCTGTAGCCCTTCAATCGTGCGGCGTAGGCCTGCAACGCGGCGATACCGCTTTCCTCGGCCTCGCGGCACCACGCCTGCAGCTGATGCAGGCGCTCGGCCGCATCGTGGCCGCGCGCTTCCAGCAACACGGCCAGGCGCCCCCGGTACTCGACCAGGGTGCGGATGCGCGGCCGTTGCGCCACCCATTCGCTGAGCTGGGCGCGGCTGTCCGGCTTCAACCAGCGGCCATCATTGACCAGGCCACGGCGCAGCCGGCGCGGCAGCAGGCGACGCAGCTTGGCCCCGGCGTGGGCGGCCTCCTCGCGCAGGGCCGGCATGAACACATTGCGCTGGTAGTCGGTCATCGCCTGGAAGCGGTGCGAGAGCAGCGCCTTCAGCGTTTCGGCATCGGGCACGGCGATGTTCGGGCGTACGTCCATGGCCGGTGCAACGCGAAGCACCTTGGCCAGGCGCAGTCCCTGCAGCAGGCGGATCGCACTCCAGCCGATGTCGAATTCCCAGCGCCGCATCGCGAAGCGCGCCGAACTGGGGAAGGCATGATGGTTGTTGTGCAGCTCCTCACCACCGATCCAGAACCCCCACGGCGTCAGGTTCGTGGAGGTATCGGCCGATTCGTAGTTGCGGTACCCCCACCAGTGACCCAGGCCATTGACCACACCTGCGGCCCAGAACGGGATCCACGCCATCTGGATCGCCCACAGGGCCACGCCGGGCAGGCCGAACAGCACGCTGTTGATCGCCAGCAGCAGCACCGGGCCGAGCGTGGCGTGCGGGGTATACAGGTGGCGCTCGATCGCATCATCCGGGGTGCCACGCCCGTACTGCTCGATGTCCGCGCGCATGCCGCGCGCTTCGCGGTACAGCTCCACGCCATGCCAGAACACCTTGCCGATGCCACGGGTGACCGGGCTGTGCGGATCGTCCTCGGTTTCCACCTTGGCGTGGTGCTTGCGATGGATGGCCACCCACTCGCGGGTGATCATCGAGGTGGTCAGCCACAGCCAGAACCGGAACACGTGGGCCAGTGCCGGGTGGAAATCGACCCCGCGATGGGCCTGGCTGCGATGCAGGTACAGGGTCACCGAGAAGATGGTGATCTGGGTGAAGACCAGCAGCACCGCCAGCATGGCCCACCAGCCCAGGCCCAGCACACCACCGGTCAACAGGGACATCAGGGCATCGGGCATGGCGGCTCTCCGTATCGACGCGGGGATGGCAGACATCATGGGCGCTTGCGTTGCAAACTGCATCCCTGCGGCGGTGATTGCCACCGTCATCCGTGGCACCGTTCACAGTTGGGGACCTGAATTGTCGAGCCTTGATCCACGCGCCAGCACCATGACTGCCGCCCCGCCCGTTGCGGAGCTGCCCCCCTTGATCGAACTGGACCGCGCCACCGTGGTGCGCGGCCAGGTGAAGGTGCTGCACGGGCTCAGCCTGCGCATCGCGCAGGGCCAGCACACTGCCCTGCTCGGCCCCAACGGTTGCGGCAAATCGACCTTCATCAAGCTGATCACCCGCGAGCTGTACCCGCTGGCGCAAAGCGACGGCTCGGTGGCCGTGAAGGTGCTGGGCCAGAACCGCTGGCAGGTGGACCGGCTGCGTTCGCAGCTGGGCATCGTCACCGGCGATCTCAGCAGCAACCTGGCCGACATGCCGGGGCTGACCGTGGAACAGGCGGTGCTGTCCGGCTTCTTCGCCAGCTACGTGGTGCCGGCCTTCCGCGAGGTGACTGCCGACATGCGTGCACGCGTCGGTGAGACACTGGCGATGACCGGCGCCCTATCCCTGCGCGAGCGCGCCTATGCCGAGCTGTCGGCCGGCGAGACCCGCCGGGTGCTGATCGCCCGCGCGCTGGTCAACCGCCCGCAGGCGCTGCTGCTGGACGAGCCCTCCACCGGTCTGGACCTGGTCGCCCGCGAACAGCTGGTGGCGACCATGCGGGTGCTCGCCCAGCAGGGCATCACCCTGGTGCTGGTGACCCACCACATCGAAGAGATCATTCCCGAGATCGAACGCGTGGTGCTGCTGCGCGACGGTCGCGTGCTGGCCGATGGCACCCGTGCCGAGCTGCTGCGCAACGAACCGCTGTCGGCGGTGTTCGGCGGCGCCATCACCGTGTGCGAGCAGGAAGGCCGGCTGACCGCGTACGCGGGCTGAGACGGAGCCCTTGAGGGAAACAAGGGGCTTGGAAACCGACGGGCCCGGGAAACCGATGGGCCCGGGAAACCGATGGGCTCGGGAAACCGATGGGCTCGGAAACCGATGGGCCTGGGAAACCGAGGGGCCCGGGAAACCGGCGGGCTCGGAAACCGGCGGCGGTAGAGTCGACTGTTAGTCGACTATCGCGCGCAGCGCGGGATCTTTGCGATTCAGGCGAAAGGCAGTCGACTAACAGTCGACTCTACCCCGTCGTCACGCCATCCCCCCGTCATGGCATCCCCTCGTCACGCCATCCCCGTCGTGATGCCATTCCCCATGTGATGCCATTCCGCCGCCATGCCGGTGCAGCGGGCCGGAACCCGGCCCGCTGCACCCAGCCTCAGAACCTCAACGCCAGCGCGCGCGATTCGATCGGTGCCATCCGGCTCTGGTCCTGCAGCTGCAGGTCGCGCAGCTCATACGGCGCACCGAAACCGGCCGGCAATGCGGCCTGGTCGAACGGCAGCACCAGCTGGCCCGCGCCCGGGCCATCGAACCAGGCCGCCGCATGCGCCTGCGCTACCGGCTTCAGCTGGCCATCGCGACCGGTGGCATACAGCGTGCCACGCGCCTCGTAACGGCCAGCGGCGGCTACCTGCATTGGCAGTGCGACCTGTCGACTGGCCGGGTCCGGCGCCGCCTGGCCACTGAAGCGCGCGGTCGGACGCGCCACCGCGAAGGCGACCTTGCCATCGCGCAACACACCATCGGCCTGGGCGAACACCTGCAGCTCCCACAGCCCCTGCGCGTTGCCGACATCAGCCGGAATCCGCACCTGCGCACGCAGGGCACCATCGGTGGTGCGCAGCAGGCGCTGCGGCCAGCTGCGGCCGTCCGGCGCAACCAGCAACGCTTCACCACCCAGGCTGCTGCGGCGTGAGGCCAGCGTTGCGGGAGTAGCGCCGTCTTCCAGCAGGCGCGCCTGCAGCTGCAGGTTGCCACCGGCCAGCACCTGCCCTTGGTTGGCCTGCACCTCCAGCCGCAACGGACTGTTCGGCTCCAGTACCTGCACCACGTAGCGGCCCTGTGCCTGCGCGCTCTGCAGCGTGTACGCACCGGCTGCACTGGTCGCGCCGGTACGCAGCATGCTGCTGCCATCACTCACCGGCATGCCGGCCTCCTGCAGCGCGCGCGCGTCGACACTGCGGGCCACGCTGCTGCGGCCTGCCGGGTCGCGCACCTGCAACGAGTTGGCCGGCACTGCACGCGCGCCTTCTGCCGGGCTCAGCTGGATCACCGCATCGGCGGCCGTCAGCGGCAGATCGAGGCCGCGCTGCAGTTGCGTGCCATCGACCTGCTGCCAGTAGCTGCGGCTGACCGAGGCATACGGAGTCGCCGCCTGCAACGATTGCGCCGGGTCCAGCGCCCAGGCGAAGAACAGCGGTGCCCGTTCGCTGTCATCGGCCGGCAACGGCGCGGCAACCAGCGCAGCGGGCACCTGATCGCCGGCACGTGCGGCATTCAACGGCTGCGCAGCCTGCGCTGTGGAAAGGGACAGCATCGCCAGCACCGCGCTGGCCAGCAGGGTGGAATGGATCGTCATGGTCGTCTCCCTCACTGGGTCAGGTCGTTGCGCAGGATCATGCCGAGGCCGAAGCACTCGCGACGGCTCTGGTTGTGGCTGAGCGGCTCTGCCCCCTGGGTGCGCTGCGTGTCGGTGAACCAGGTGGTACCTGCGGCCTTCTGGCTGCTGCATTCCAGGAAACCATCGGAGCAGGACGACAGCCAGTTCTGGGTGAACTCCAGGCCGACATTGGCGGCATAGCCCCCGCAGTAGCTGTTGCTGTCCCACACCGCCGATTCGACATCGCTGCCGACCACCGCGCGGAACGGTTTGGGCAGCGCCGGGCGGCCTGCGGTGCCATACAGGTTCTGCGCGTTGTAAGTCGCCATGCTCGCCACCTGCTGCTGGCGCACGGCATCGTTCTTGTAGCCCAGCAGCCAGCCCAGCGAAGTTTCGAAGGTATTGCCGTTGAGCACCGCATCGGCCAACGGCGTACCGCCCGAGGAAGGTGCCAGCGCGGTGACCTTGCGCACCGTGCGGATGATCTTCGGGTAGCGGCTGTCGTAGGTCGGGTTGGACAGGATCCAGCGCACCACGTTGCCGCCGTTGGAATGGGTGATCACCACCAGCTGGGTGATGCCACGGCTGTCGATGAAGCTGGTCAGCTGGTTGGCCAGGCAGCCGGCGGCCTCCGGCTTCCACATGTACTGGGTGAAGTCGCAGTTGATGACCACGTAGTTGCTGCTGTTCGGCAGGCCCTGGCGCACGGTGTCGATGATGGCCGGCTGCCAGTAGTCTTGGGTGGCGTTGGTCTGCGCGCCGGTGCCATGCACGAAGGCCACGCCGACCACGTCGGCGGCCTGCGCCGGTGTTGCTGCAAGCCCGAGGAGCAGGGCCAGGACGGTACTTCCTGTTGCGGTGCTGCGCATCGCTTCTCTCCCTCTGTCTGCGGATCCCCCCGACCCGGCTGGAACTGGACGGCCCTGGCGCTTGCCGTTGTGCCGATGCTCACGGTGCAGCGGCGTGAAAGTCCGTGCGCTGCGCCCGGGTTCAGGAGACTGACGCCATTCGATGACGTTTTTCATATCGCGGCAATGACCATGCCGGGTCTGGCCGTATGACCGATGGCCACTGCGGTGTCGTACACGGACTGCGATCATGGCGCGATGTTTTTTCTCCGGAGCCCGTCCATGTCGCTGATTTCCCACCCTGCCCGCCCGCTGCTCGGCCCTGCCGTGGCCGTGGCCCTGGCCGGTTGTGCCGCCACCGCCGCCAAGCCGACCGCCGTCGAAGCCAACATCACCACCAAGGCCGTGGGCTATCTGGACAAGGATGCGGTCCCGGCCAGCCTGGACCTGGTGCCGGCGCCGCCGGTGGCCGGTTCGGCCGCCCTTGCCCTGGACGAACAGGTCAGCCGTGAAGCCCGAGCACTGCGTGGCAGCCCGCGCTTCGCCCAGGCCGGCGTCGATGCCGAACTCGGCTTCCCGGAAGGCGCCAACCACTTCTCCTGTGCCGCCGACATCGACGTCGACGCGGTGAAGACCCCGGCGCTGTACCGCCTGCTGGAGCGCAGCCGGATCGACGCCAGTGCCGCCACCAAGGCCGCCAAGAACCACTACCAGCGGCCGCGCCCGTTCATGGTCAACGGTGAGCCGACCTGCGCGCCGAAGGATGAAGAGGGCCTGCGCAGGAACGGCTCCTACCCGTCCGGCCATACCTCGATCGGCTGGGCCTGGGCACTGATCCTGTCGGAGATCGCACCGGACCGCGCCGATGCGATCCAGGCCCGTGGCCGCAACTACGGCGAGAGCCGCCTGGTGTGCAACGTGCACTGGCAGAGCGACATCCTGGAAGGCCGCTTCATGGGCGCCGCCGCCGTGGCCCGCCTGCACGACAACGCCGCGTTCAACAAGGATCTGCTGGCCGCGCGCAAGGAGATCGCCGCCGCTCGCAAGGCCGGCCTGCATTCCAGCCGTGACTGCGCCACCGAGAACGCGGTGCTGAAGGTGCGCCCGCAGAGCGCGCTGTAAGCGCACGCCGGATGGACCGTTGCCGGCCAGCGGCCGGCACTACCGGTTGCGACGCATGGGTAGCGCCGGGCCATGCCCGGCGGACACCGAACGCAGAAGGGCCGGCATTGCGCCGGCCCTTCTTCATTGCATCAACGCAGCAACCGCATCAGAACTTCGCGGTGAACTCCACGCCCCAGGTACGCGGCTCGTTGAGGAAGCCGGTCAGGTTGTTGAAGTCGATCGCACCGACCACGCGGGTCTGGTTGGTCAGGTTGCGGCCGAACACGGCCACGTCGTACTGGCCGTAATCCCAGTTGTAGCCCAGGCGCAGGCCGCCTTCCAGCGAACTACGGCCGCGGAATTCCGGCGACTCGTAGATGAAGAAGTTCACCGCACTGCGGTAGGCCCAGTCGGTGTAGGCGTACAGCTCGCTTCCGTCGCTGAGCGGGAAGCCAACGCGCAGGGTCGCGTTGTGGATCCACTTCGGTGCCTGCGGCAACGGGTTGCCGTTGACCAGCGCATAGGTCTGGCCGTTGATCACCGTGGTCGGGTCGGTAATGGTGCAGCCACCGCCGCAGATCGCCACCGCCAGGTTCTTGTCCTTGATCTCGGTGTCGTTGTAGCTGCTGCCGAAGGTCAGCAGGACGTTGTCGGCCAGGTAGGCCTCCAGGTCCAGCTCCACGCCCTGGCCGATGGTCTTGTCGGCATTGAGCAGGGTGGCGGTGTTGTTGGTGCCGCCCACGGCGATCAGCTGCTGGCCGTCGACGTTGTAGCGGAACACGCTCAGGCCCAGGCGCGCGCGGCGCTCGAACAGGTCGGCCTTGATGCCGGCTTCATACGAGATCACCTTCTCCGAATCGGCCTGCGACAGGCCCGGCGCGAAGGCCAGGCGGCCCTGGATCGACGGTGCGCGGAAGCCCTTGGCCACGCGGGCGTAGGCGTTGATGTCGTCGGTCAGCTTGTACACGCCGCTGACATCCCAGCTGACGTCGTTGACGTCGGTGTTGGCCAGGTACGGGCCGCTGACCGGGGTGCCGAACGGAACGGCCTGCAGCACGCTGGCGCTGAAGTCCTTCTTGTCCTGGGTGTAGCGCACGCCGGCGCGCAGCTTGAAGCGGTCGGTGACGTCGAAGTCACCCGAAGCGAACACCGCCCACGCCTTGTTGCGCTGGTTCTGCACCACGTGGCCGGTCTGCGGGTTGCCCGGGGTCAGCGAGTCGTAGTTGAAGTTGTTGATGGTCACGTCTTCATCGAAGTAGAAGACGCCGGCCTGCCAGTCGAAGCGGCCCCATTCGTTGGACTCGATGCGCACTTCCTGCGTCCACTGGCGGTGGTGCGGCAGGCCGTCGGCCGACTCCGACGAGAACGGAATCAGGCCCGGGCCGTAGTTGCCGGCACCGAGGAAGGCCGCGCCGTAGCCGCCGTCGATGTCACCGCGGTTGAGCGATTCGGCGGTCTCGTAGCCGGTGATCGAGTGCAGGGTCACCGAGCCGAGGTTCCACTGCAGGCGCGCGCTGCCGCCCCAGGTTTCCAGGTCGGAGAAGTTGACGCCGTCGTTGGCCACCTTGTCGCGGTCGAAGTTCTCGACCAGCGAATTGCCGCCCTTCTGGATGATGTTGGCGCGGAACAGGCGCGCGGTGCCGTTGAGCTTGCGCTTGTGCAGGTTGAACAGCGCTTCGAAGTCGTCGCCTTCGTACAGGAACTGCACGCGGCCGGCGGCTTCGTCATAGCCTTCGAAACCACTGTTGGGGGCACCGGCACGGGTGTTGTCGACCCAGTCATCGCGGCGCTGGTAGATCGCCGAGACACGTGCCGACCAGCGGTCGGTCAGCGGGCCGCCGTAGGCGCCCTGCACGTTCCAGCTGTTGTAGCTGCCGTAGCCCACGCGCACGTAGCCGTCGGCATCCTGCGACGGACGCGCCGAATCGAACTTGACCACGCCGGCCGGGGTGTTGCGGCCGAACAGCGTGCCCTGCGGGCCACGCAGCACTTCCACGTTGGCCAGATCGAACAGCGGGAAGCCCTTCAGCAGCGGGCTTTCCTGCACCACGTCGTCATACACCAGCGACACCGGCTGCGAAGCATTGAGGTCGAAATCGGTGTTGCCCAGGCCACGGATGTAGAAGCGCGGGAAGGCACGGCCGTAGGACGACTCGATGTTGAGGCTGGGCACGCGCGCGGCCAGGAAGCGGATGTCATCGCCGGCCGAGCCGAGCACATCCAGCTTCTCGCCCTGGATCGCGCTCAGTGCGACCGGTACGTCCTTGGCGTTCTCGACGCGGCGCTGCGCGGTCACCTGCAGGGCATCGAGGGCAACCGGATCCTTGGCAGCGGGGGTTTCCTGGGCGGCTGCTACCAGCGGCAGCAGGGCGGAAAGAGCGGCAACGAGGGGGCGCGCGACCGGAAGGCGGCCACGGGAAGTACGGGTCGGGGACATGGCGGTAGGCTGTGTTTGGAGGGGTGGTAAAACGGCGCTACCAGATAATTGTTGCAATACAGCACCTACGCCGCAAATGCCCGCCGTTCATGGCCCCGTCGCCGGCGCCCCCGGGCGCTCGCTAGACTCGGGGTTTCCACCGCGACGGACCCGCCGCCATGACCCAGTGGTACTTCCATGCCTCCGCCCAGGCCGAGCGCATCGGCCCGCTTGATGACGAGGCCGCGCGCCGCTACGCGCAGGCCAATCCACGCGCCCTGGCCTGGTGCCAGGGCATGAGCGGGTGGACGCCGATCGCCGAGGTGGCCGAGCTGCAGGCGCCGGCCCCGGGCATGCCCAACACCCCGCCGCCGGTGCCGGCAGGCACCAGCGGTCGCGCCGACGACATCGAGTTCCGCATCGTCGGCCATGAAATGCAGTTCGTGGAGATCGAGCTCGACCCCGGCGAGAGCGCCATCGCCGAGGCCGGCGCGCTGATGTTCAAGGACGCCACGGTGCAGATGGACACGGTGTTCGGCGCCGCCAACGGCGAGCAGAGCGGGTTCATGGGCAAGGTGATGGCCGCCGGCAAGCGCGTGCTGACCGGGGAGAGCCTGTTCGCTACCGTCTACACGCAGAGCGGCCACGGCAAGGGCAAGGTCGCCTTCGCCGCGCCCTACCCCGGCACCGTGCTGGCGATGAAACTGGACCAGCATGGCGGGCGCCTGATCTGCCAGAAGGACAGCTTCCTGGCCGGTGCCCGTGGCGTGCAGATCGGCGTGCAGTTCCAGCGCAAGATCATGACCGGCCTGTTCGGCGGCGAGGGCTTCATCATGCAGAAGCTGGAAGGCGACGGCTGGGTGTTCATCCACGCCGGCGGCTGCGTGGTCGAGCGCGAGCTGGCTGCCGGTGAACGCCTGGACGTGGATACCGGCTGCGTGGTGGCGTATCACCCCACGGTGGACATGGACGTGCGCCGGGTCGCCGGCATCAAGAGCATGTTGTTCGGTGGCGAGGGCGTGTTCCTGGCCACGCTGACCGGGCCAGGCAAGGTCTGGTTGCAGTCGCTGCCGTTCTCGCGCCTGGCTGGCCGCATGTGGATGGCCGCACCGCAGGGCGGTGGCCAGAGCCGCGGCGAAGGTTCGGTGCTGGGGGGTCTTGGCCGGATGCTGGACGGCGACAACCGGTTCTGACCCACTCGTTTGGTAGGTGCCGACCTTGGTCGGCACTGGAATCTGCGTGTGCCGACCAAGGTCGGCACCTACCGGGGTCGTTTTTTGCTGAATAGGCAACTTCCCCACCCTGCCCGCCCCGCCACGGCTTCGGTATGCTGGCGCCCTTTCCCGAGTCCGGCGCCGCGAGCGCACTGCCGATGAGCCTGTTCCGCCCCCGCATGCTGCTGTCCGTCGCCCTGATCGGCCTGCTGGCCGGCTGCGGCGGTGATCCGGTCCGCCCCACGCCGCCGCCGGCCCCCACCGTGGTGCCGCAGGCCAAGCCGGTGAAGATCGGTATCGCGCTCGGCGGTGGTGCGGCCAAGGGCTTCGCCCACATCGGCGTGATCAAGATGCTGGAAGCCAATGGCTTCGAGCCCGCGGTGGTGTCCGGCACCAGTGCCGGCAGCGTGGTCGGCGCGCTGTATGCCAGCGGCATGGACGCCTTCCAGATGCAGAGCAAGGCGGTGGCGCTGGATGAAGCCAGCATCCGCGACGTGCGCCTGTTCTCCGGTGGCCTGGTGCAGGGCCAGAAGCTGCAGGACTACGTCAACGAACAGGTCGCCAACCGTCCGGCCGAACGCCTGAAGAAGCCGTTCGCCGCCGTCGCCACTCAGTTGGAAACCGGCGAGCGCGCGATCTTCGTGCGCGGCAACGTCGGCCAGGCGGTGCGCGCGTCGAGCAGCATTCCCGGTGTGTTCGAGCCGGTGAAGATCGGCGGTCGCAACTACATTGATGGCGGTGTGGTCAGCCCGGTGCCGGTGGATGCCGCACGCCAGCTCGGCGCCGACTTCGTGATCGCCGTGGACATTTCCAGCAAGGCCAGCGGCAAGGCGCCGACCGACATGCTGGGCATCGTCAACCAGTCCATCTCGATCATGGGCCAGCGCCTCGGTGAGCAGGAACTGGCGCGCGCCGACATCGTCATCCGCCCGAAGGTACTGGACATCGGTGCCGCCGACTTCAGCCAGCGTGGCACTGCGATCCTGGAAGGCGAAAAGGCCGCGATGGCAGCGATGCCGCAGATCCGCGCCAGGATCCAGCAGCTGCAGCGCGCGCGTGCCGCCGCGGCCGCACCGGCGCCGGTGGCTGCCCCCAAGTGCGAGGAAGCCTCGCGCCTGGGCAAGCTGATGGGCCGCAAGGACAAGTGCTGAGGGCAACCCGCTCCATGCGGGTCACCCCCAGGGGCCTCACGACGGGTCAGGCGCCGATCTGGGCCAGTGCGTCATTGGCGGCGGCCGTCACCGAGCTGCCGTAGCCATGGATGTACGAGCCGTTGCAGACCAGCGTGGCGTGCAGAATGACGCCATTGATTTCGGCCTTCTCGAAGTTGCAGCTCTGGCCTGCCGCTGTGGAATAACGCATCAGTCGCATGGCGATGACGTTGGCGTCATCGATGCTGGCACCGAGCCCACTGATGGACCAGCTCTTCAGGGTCTGCGTGTTGCCGCAGTCGTAGCGGAAACGGAACCCCCAGGATTCCGGATAGTACGAACCCTGCAGGGGCGCTGAGCAATGGGTACCCGTGGCCGCCATTTCCGTCGCGATGGCCAGCGAGTTGCGCGCCGCGGTGGTGGGTGAGTTGCCCACGCCGGCAATCGGCCAGCCATTGCAGACGAACTGGGCGAAAACACCCTTGCCGTAGGCACCACTGACGATGCTGCTGGCATCCGCGCTGCAGCTCACGCCAGCCTGCAGCACCGCCATGAAGCCGTTGAGGTTCTCCACCGCTTCATTGACCGAGACGCCGATTCCATAGACATAGCTACCATTGCACTGGCGCTTGGCCAGCGTCGACGAGTTGCTGGTCATGCCGACGAATTCAGTGGTACCGCAACTCAACGCCAGAGGTTGGGCATTGGTGATCTGGGGGGAAGCACCTGCAGCGGCCGGCATCAGGCCAGCGGCAAGCAGGGCAATGACAGGAGCAAGGCAGACTTTCATGTCGATCTCTCCGGACAAGGTTGTCCAGTGAGTCTAGGAAGGCCGATCGCGTCACTCTGTCAGATGTTCATCCGTCTCACCGTAGGAAAATGCCTTGTGTCGTCCAGGATGCAAAGCAAGTCACGCTCTCCCACATCCGCCAGCTGATCATGGCTCCAGCTGCGACAGCGGCAATGCCTGGAATCCCTTCACCGTGCGCAGCACGAAGCTGGAATTGGCATCGGCCACGCCGCCGGCATTGAGCAGCCGGTCCAGCAGGAAGTGCGAGAAGTGCTCCAGGTCGCGCACGTAGACGTGCAGCAGGTAATCCATGTCGCCGGTCAGTGCATGGCAGGCCACCACTTCATCCCACGCTTGCACGCTGTCCACGAAGTGGCCGATGGCGGCCTGGTCGTGCTTTTCCAGCTGCACGCGCACGAAGGCCTGCAGGCCCAGGCGCAACTGCCGCGGTTCCAGCCGCGCACCGTAGCCGACGATCACGCCCTCGCTTTCCAGCCGCTGCAGGCGGCGCAGGCAGGCCGAGGGCGATAGGTTCACCCGCGTCGCCAACTCGGCGTTGGTGGCGCGCCCATCCCGCTGGATTTCAGCCAGCAGGCGTATATCCGTGCGATCGAACTGGACTTCTCCGGCCATTGTTGCCCCGCAACATGGTGAGTACGCAATGATCTTGCGCCAACAAGGCCATTCGGCGCAACTTTTGCAACCCTGTTGCGCGAGCTCTGCCCTAGCATCGTGAGTATCCCACTCAGGAGTGCCCCATGGACCTCGCCCAGCCCCGCCGCGTCGAACACCAGCAGACCGACAAGGGCTACGTGCCGGTGTACACCACCGCGCTCGTCGAGCAGCCGTGGGACACCTATAGCGCAGACGACCACGCCACCTGGAGCACGCTGTACCAGCGCCAGCGCGAGCTGCTGGTCGGCCGCGCCTGCCAGGAATTCCTGGATGCACAGGACGAGATGGGCATGAGCGCGCACATGATTCCGCGCTTCGACCAGCTCAACGAAGTACTCGGCGCCGCCACCGGCTGGACCCTGGTCGGCGTCGAAGGCCTGCTGCCGGAACTGGATTTCTTCGACCACCTGGCCAATCGCCGCTTCCCGGTGACCTGGTGGATCCGTCGCCCCGACCAGATCGACTACATCGCCGAGCCGGACCTGTTCCACGATCTGTTCGGCCATGTGCCGCTGCTGATGAACCCGGTGTTCGCCGATTACATGGAGGCGTACGGGCGCGGCGGCGTCAAAGCGCACGCGATCGGCCCGGATGCGCTGCAGAACCTGACCCGCCTGTACTGGTACACGGTGGAGTTCGGCCTGATCGACACGCCCGAAGGCCTGCGCATCTACGGTGCCGGCATCGTGTCGTCGAAGGGTGAATCGCTGTACTCGCTGGAATCGGCTGCGCCCAACCGCATCGGCTTCGACCTGCAGCGCATCATGCGCACGAAGTACCGCATCGACACCTTCCAGAAGACCTACTTCGTCATCGACAGCTTCGAACAGCTGATGCAGGCGACGTCACCGGACTTCACCCCGATCTACGCGGCACTGGCCGACCAGGCGCACCTGCCGGCCGGTGAGGTGCAGAGCGATGACCGCGTGTTCCAGGAGGGCACGGGGGAAGGCTGGGCCGACGGCGGCGACGTGTAAGCACACAGCGCGCACGGCTTTGCACTGGAAACGGCGCACATGGGTGCGCCGTGTTCGTTGTTGCCTGCCTGCGCCACTGCAGCGGCGCAGGCGAGGGCAGGGCACTCAGGCGTCCACGGCCCGGCAGGAACCACGCACCATCAGCTGTGGATGCACGCTGGCCGCAGTCGGGGCCTCAGGCACCTCGGTCTGCACCAGCATCGCCGCCGCCATGCGGCCAATGTCGGACACATGGCGGCGCACCGAAGTCAGCGGCGGCCACAACCGCGAGGCCAGCGGACTGTCGTCGTAGCTGACGATCGACAGCTGCTGTGGCACGGCAATTCCCGCACGCAGCGCAACCTGGTAGACACCGGCCGCCATCTCGTCGTTGCCGGCGAAGATCGCGCTGGGGCGTTGCCCGCCCATCAGCAGGCGCTCGGCGGCATGCACGCCAGACTCGAAGGTGTCGCCCGCTTCCAGCACGCGCTCGCCCGGCAAGGTCAGCCCCACCTGGGCCAACCGGTCAAGGAAGCCGTGGGTGCGCTCACGCGCCGCGCGCCGGTCTCCCGGCCCCGCGATCACCGCGATATCACGATGGCCGAGCGAGAGCAGGTAACCCGCTGCTGCTGCCGCGCCATCGCGATCGTGGGTGACCACCGCCTGCACTTCATCCTCCGACGCATGTGCGTTGATGCGCACGTAGCGGCAATCGATGTCGTCCAGCATCTGCGCGAGTGCAACCGATTCGGATGCACGCGGGCCGAGGATCACCCCATGCAGCTTCTGCTGCTGCACGAAGCGTCGCACGCCCTGCGCGCACTCCGGGTCCTGGCTGTCGCAGGGATGCACCACCAGCTCATAACCGGTGCCGCGCAGCGCTTCCAGCGCGCCATGCTGCAGGTCGACGATGCATTGGGCGCCCGGGTCGTCATACACCAGGCCGATCAGGAAGGAGCGGCGGAACGCGAGCCCGCGCGCCAGAGGGTCGGGCACGTAACCGACCTCGCGCATCAACGCCTCGACCTTGTCGCGGGTGTCCTTGCGCACCAGCGGCGAGTTGTTGATGATTCTTGAAACCGTTTTCTTGGAAACTCCCGACAGTCGTGCGATGTCGTTGATCGTGGCAGCCTTGCCCTTCGATGCCGGCAACGCGGCATCGCTAATAATTCGCACTGACATGTATAGAACCAGGTAAGTCGGAGAAGTCTAGCCTTGCGCTCGTCGGGCGCGAAGTTGCGGAATGTCGCAGCTGGAGCGGAACACGTCGTGTTCGACATGTTCTATCGCGTGGGGTTCCATTGTGATCGCTCTACTGCATTTGCATCTGAACCGTTTTTCACGCGCGCTTGCCATGAATGCGGGTGCGACGCGCGCGATCACCAACATTCCCTTAACCAGGCTCCGCTACAGTCGGGGCATGGACCTGCAGACCTCTCCGTTTCCGGCGTTCCGTGGCCGCGACCGGTTGATCGCCGCAGTCGACGCGGCGATGACCGCCGGTGATGCCGAGCGCATCACCGCCGACCTGCAGCTGGCGCTGCAGGAAGCCATCGCGGACAGCCGCATCGAGTTGCCCGAATGCGTGCACCGTCCGGTCAGTGATCATTACGCGCGACGCCCGCTGTACCACAGCCGCGAACACGGCTACAGCGTGATTGCCATGAGCTGGGGCCCAGGGCAGGGCACGCCGCTGCACGACCACGATGCCATGTGGTGTGTGGAGGGCGTGTGGTCGGGCGAGCTGGAGATCACCCGCTATGAACTGCTGGAGTGCGCCGGCGAGCGCTGGCGCTTCCGCCGCCATGCCGTGCTGCGCGGCGGCTGCGGCAGTGCCGGCAGCCTGATTCCACCGCATGAGTACCACACCCTGCGCAATGCCAGCGATGAGGCCCTGGCCATTTCGGTGCATGTGTACGAAGCGCCGATGGAACGTTCGGCGGTGTTCGATCCGCTTGGAGGCGACTGGTACCAGCGCCGTATCCAGGCGTTGCAGGCCGATCCGGCCTGAGCCGGGCAGAGGGCAGGGCAGCGGACAGCGCCTTCGCAGCGCGCATGGCATCATGCGCCGCTGCGCTGCCGGACCCGGCGGCGATCCGCAATGCCCCGTCGGGCAAGGAGCAAGACCATGTCCAGCGCTGATCCGCGCCTGCGCGCGCTGTTGAAGCTGGCACCGGTGATTCCGGTGTACACCCCCGAAGACGTGAATGAAGCCGTCGAAGTAGCCCAGGCGCTGTTCCGCGGTGGCCTGCCGGTGATCGAGGTGACCCTGCGCACGCCGCAGGCGCTGAACGCCATCAAGGCGATGGTCGAGGCCGTGCCGGATGCGGTGATCGGCGCCGGTACCGTGCTCAATGCCGCACAGATGCAGGCAGCGAAGCAGGCCGGCGCGCGCTTCGCGGTGTCGCCCGGCGCTACGCCGGCGCTGTATGCCGCCGCACGCGATGCCGACCTGCCGTACCTGCCCGGTGCCGCCACCGCCTCGGACCTGATCCTGGGCCTGGAGCACGGCAAGGACACCTTCAAGTTCTTCCCCGCGGTGCAGGCCGGCGGTGCCGCGCTGCTGGCGGCCTGGCACGGCCCGTTCGCCGACGTGCGCTTCTGCCCGACCGGCGGCATCAGCGCGCAGACTGCGCCGCAGTTCCTGCACCTGCCCAATGTGCTGTGCGTGGGCGGTTCGTGGCTGACCACCCCGGCGCTGCTGCAGACCCGTGACTGGGAGGCGATCGAACGCCTGGCGCGCGAGGCATCGGTGCTGGCCAGCTGAACACGCTGCACGAATCTCCAAAGGTTTGATCGTGATCAAAGCGCCGGCCTCGAGCCGGCGTCATTCTGTGGGCAAGCGCACTGCGGAGATCCGAACATGCAATCCACCATGAAGGCCGCCGTCGTACGCGAGTTCGGCAAGCCGCTGGTCATCGAGGAAGTCTCGGTACCGCGCCCGGGGGCGGGCGAGGTGCTGGTCAGGATCGAGGCCTGTGGCGTCTGCCACACCGACCTGCACGCCGCCGAGGGCGACTGGCCGGTGAAACCGAACCCGCCATTCATCCCCGGCCACGAGGGCGTGGGGCACGTCGTGGCCGTGGGAGGCGGGGTAGGGCACGTCAAGGAAGGCGACAGGGTCGGCATCCCCTGGTTGTACTCGGCGTGTGGCCATTGCGAACACTGCCTGGGCGGCTGGGAAACGCTGTGCGAAACGCAGCGCAACACCGGCTACTCGGTCAACGGCGGCTTCGCCGAGTACGCACTGGCCGATGCCAACTATGTCGGCCTGCTTCCGAAGGAAGTGGGCTTCGTCGAGATCGCGCCGGTGCTGTGCGCCGGCGTGACCGTCTACAAGGGCCTGAAGGTCACCGACACCAAGCCCGGTGACTGGGTGGCGATCTCTGGCATCGGCGGCCTGGGCCACATGGCGGTGCAGTACGCCCGCGCAATGGGCCTGAACGTGGCCGCGGTGGACGTGGATGACAGCAAGCTGGCGCTGGCGCGGCAGCTCGGTGCGCAGGTCACCGTCAACGCGCGCACCACCGACCCGGCCGCGTTCCTGAAAAGGGAGATCGGCGGCGCACACGGCGCCCTGGTCACCGCGGTGTCGCCCAAGGCGTTCGAACAGGCGCTGGGCATGGTCCGTCGCGGTGGCACCGTATCGCTCAACGGCCTGCCGCCCGGCAACTTCCCGCTGGATATCTTCGGCATGGTGCTCAACGGCATCACCGTGCGCGGCTCGATCGTCGGCACCCGGCTGGACCTGCAGGAATCGCTGCAGTTCGCCGCCGAAGGCAAGGTCGCGGCCACGGTCAGCACCGATCGCCTGGAAAACATCAACGACGTGTTCGCGCGCATGCACGCGGGCACCATCGAAGGCCGCGTGGTGCTCGACTTCGCCGCCTGACCGCCTGTGCATGGCCGCCGCTGCTCCGTACCCCTCTCCCACGGGCACGGCGGCCGTGCCGATCCAACGGATCGGATCCACCGGGTCGGGTCCCATCGGTCCCAGACGGATGGGCTCTGACCCATTGCAACCCGACGGCACGACCGCATCGCGCAGCCGTACAATGCGCGCATGCCCGGCCTGCTCAAGACCCTGTTCCTGTCCATCGTCGCCCTGATCGGCGGCGTGCTGTCGCTTGCCCTGGTCAGCAGCGTCGCCAGCTGGCTGCCGCCGCTGCTGGGCCTGTCGCCGGGCAACAACAGCGTGCAGCTGGGCTGGGACCTGGCCTTCAGCGTGCTCGGCGGCATCGCCGGCATTGCCTTCGCCACCTACTACGCACCCTGCTGGCCGCGTTCGCACGGCTTCTCGATCTGGTCGCTGATCGCGCTGGGCTGCGGCTATGCCATGTGGACGGTGGGTGCGGATTTCCCGCTGTGGTTCGTCATTGCATTGCTGGCGTCGCTGCCGGTGCAGCTGCTGGTCGGCTGGTGGTTCGGCCGTCGCGCCTCGCGCAGCGCAACACAGGCTTAATAATTCCTCCCTAGGCTCGGTGCCCGCCGAACGTCGGCAACGCGGCGCAGGGGTCTGTCCCATGGATACCGGGCAGGCGCGGCGCGGATCACCACAGGGAACCGGGGAATCCATCCGATGCGTCACCCAATCCGGGAGGCTGCCACCGCAGCCCCTCCAGCGAAGCGTTTGTCCCGTGCCGTGCACGCCGTGCTGATCGGCGGCCTGGCCGTGCTGCCCGTCGACGCCATGGCCGAAGCCGAAGAGGCCGACGGCGATACCCGTGAACAGCTGCAGCAGCTGGACACGGTCACTGTCACCGGCAGCTACGCGAAGAGCCTGGAGCGCGCGGTCGATCTCAAGCGCGCCAACATCGGTTTCTCCGATTCGATCGTCGCCACCGACGTGGCTGATTTCCCCGAGCAGAATCTGGCAGAGGCGCTGCAGCGCATGCCCGGCGTCACCATCGAACGCAACAAGGGCCTGGGCAGCAAGGTCAGCGTGCGCGGGTTGCCCAGCGAGTTCACCCTGGTCTCCATCAACAACCTGGCCACCGCCTCGGGCAGTGGCGGGCGCGACGTGCAGTTCGACATCTTCGCCGCCGACGTGGTGCAGACGGTCACCGTGCAGAAGTCACCGACCGCTGCGGATGAGGAAGGTGGCATCGCCGGTTCGGTCTACATCGAGACCGCCAAGCCGTTCGACTACGCCGAACCGAAGTTCAGCGCCTCGGCCGAGGCCTCGCACAATTCGATCAACGGCAAAGTCGACCCGAAGATCTCATTCCTGGCCAGTGACACCTGGGGCGACTGGGGCGGTCTGGTGTCGTTCTCCAAGGCCAAGCGCAGCAACCGCACCGACTCCAATTCCGGCATCAACTTCCGCCCGATGGGGCGCTTCCTGGAAGCCTCCGGTACGCGCTCGTCGCAGGCCGCCGCGGTGCTGGCGCGCGATGCGGGAATCGCGGTGAAGAACCGCATGGACAAGGACGAGACCAGCCGCATCATCTTCCAGGACAAGGTTGGTGACCGCGTCTACCTCAACGAACAGGACCAGTGGGGCGCTACGGCATCGCTGCAGTTCAAGCCCAGCGAAACGTTCACGCTGAGCTTCGACGCCATGCTCGGCGGCTACGACACGCATGAAGACGAGTACGATGCGGCGGCCTATTCGGCCTCCAGCCGCAGCACGCTCGAGCGCATTCACGAGTACGACAAGACCACGCTGGGCGCGTACGGCATCACCGTACTCAAGGACGTGGCCTACACCGCCACCCAGCACGAGATCCTCAGCAAGGACCGCAACGCCAACACCGACTATCGCCAGTTCAGCAGCAAGCTGGACTGGAAGGTAGGCAGCTGGGACATCGATGCGCTGGTCGGCTATTCCGGTGCACGCAGGGATTCGGACTACGCCAACCTCAAGCACGTGGCCTATGCCCCGTCGCGCACGCGCTGGACCGGCAATGGTGGCGAAACCGTGCCGAGCAGCGCCGGTAGTTTCGACATGTACAACGCCGCCAGCAGGTACCTGTTCGAAGCGTACGAAACCGAAGTGGAGAAGGTGAAGGATGACAAGTACGCCGCGCAGCTGGACCTGCGCCGGCAGATGAACCTGGCCTTCTTCCCGGCGCTGAGCGCGGTGCAGTTCGGCGCGCGCTACACCGACAAGACCAAGCAGCGTGAGTTCGGCAGCGGCAAGATCCAGGGCCCTTCGGCAGGCAGCACCGCATGGGTGAACACGCGCACGCTGGCCGACAGCAACCCGATGTGGATCAGCCAGCTGGCCCCGGGTGGCGCCTATCGCCCCAGCGATCTGGACTGGCAGCAGATCTCCAACGCCTACGCACGCGCCACCTTCCGCTATCCTGGCTATGCCACGCCGCTGGATCCCGGCCAGTACTACGAAGTGAAGGAGAAGACCCTGGCGCTGTACGCCATGGCCGACTTCTACTTCGATATCGGCCATGTGCCGGTATACGCCAACCTCGGCGTGCGTTCTATCGATACCGACGTCGACTCCTCCGGCTTCCATCCGGTGCAGAAGCCCGATGGCAGCAGCGGCTTCACTGCCGCGCCGATTTCCAGCAGCGGCGACTACAGCAAGATCCTGCCCAGCTTCAACTTCACCGCCGAGATCGCCGAGGGCCTGGTGCTGCGCGGTGCTGCGTCGGAGACGCTGATGCGTCCGTCGCTGACCGACATCGCCTACCGCCGCACCGTCAGCTGGAGCAGCTTCCGCTTCATGGACGGCAACCCCGCACTGAAGCCGACTACGGCCAGGCAGTGGGAAGTGGGCCTGGAGAAGTACCTGCAGAATGGCGGCCTGCTGGCCGCGTCGTACTTCTCCAAGAAGATCGATGGCGTGGTGCGGCAGTCGCTGACCGGCATCGAGCGCAACGTCGAGAAGCTCAACGCCAATGGTTCGCTGGATGGCTACTACGACTTCGAGGTGTACCAGCCGGTCAATGCCGACGGTTCGTACAAGGTCAGCGGCGTGGAACTGGTCGCGCAGCTGCCGCTGTCGATGCTGCATCCGGCGCTGGAAGGGTGGGGCATCAATGCCAACTACACCCAGCTGGACAATTCGCTGACCGGCGCCTCGGATCTCTCGATCCCGACGCCGCCAGAGGGCCTGGCCGAAAAGGCCTACAACTTCACCCTGTACTACGAGAACGATCGCTTCAGCGCACGCGCCTCGTATAACTACAAGGACAAGTACGTCGAGTACATCCACCTCAACATGTACCCGGTCTACCGCGATGCCTATGGCCAGCTGGATGCTTCGATCGGCTTCCGCCTGAACGAGACCTGGAAGCTGAACCTGGAAGCGATCAACCTGCTGGACGAGAAGACCCGCGGCTACACGATCGACAAGGCGTTCCCGACCCAGTACGAGTTCTCCGGTCGCCGCGTGACCGCCGGCATCCGCGCGGACTTCTGAGCCGCCAACTGCTGCCATTGACCGCTGATGAAGCCGAGCATGGGCTCGGCTCCACAGGTTCACGGGTACCACCGCGTTCTGTGCAGCCGAGCCGGCGCTCGGCTGCTTTTCAGCGGAAACGCGACTTCAGTTCGTTCGCCTTCAGCTCTTCCACCAGCTCGTTCGTGCTGTCGATACGCGCCTGGGTGCAGAACGAAGAATTGCTGCGGATCTGCGCCTCGTGGAAACCGACACCGACGATTTCCTGCATCACCGGGTCCTGATCGAACTTCTTCGCGAGGTAGTCCAGGGCGGCGCCTTCATCGACACTGACCTTGCAGGCGCGTGCCGCGGCCAGCCGTGACCACGCGAACTGCAGGTCCGGATCCCAGCCCATGGCGTCCTCGCCAGTGAAGCCATTGTCGAAATGGTAGGCATAGACCTCGTTGGAAATCCGCTTGGCCTTCATGCCACCGTGGCCGGAGTAGGCCTGGGCCACCATGGGCAGCAGCAGCGCGGCGAGGAACATCATTTTCTTCATGCAGCCATCGTCCTGATTGAAATGCGTGCAGGATTCTAGCCAGCCGGCCACGCGGTGTACCAGCCACTTCGCGCGTACCGTTGCATTGCACGCATGCGCGCTCGCCGGGCATGGCCCGGCGCTACTGCAGCAGCGGCCTCACCGCCGCTGCCGGGATATGGTCCAGCGCGCGCCAGGCATCCTCCACCACCGGCCGTGCCTGCGACCAGCTCAATCGGGAGTGCCCGCGCATCTGTTCCCAGTGCTCCGCCAGTTCCTCGCAGGTATCGGCGGCATCACCGCGTGGCCAATCGGCAGCATGCGTGGTCAACGCGAAGGCATAGACCGGGCAAAGGTCACGCCAGTTGCGGTGGCTCTGCCCGCGGCGTTCCTCATAGTCGCTGAGCATGTACTGCAGGTAATCCTGCGCCACCGCCTGGGGATCTTCGTGGCGACGCGTACGGCGCTGCGCGGTGCGCTGGCCGAGCGGATCGAGCAGGGCGTTGAACACGGACGGTGCGGGTCGTTCAAGACGGGGCATGGCCGGCTCCTGCAGCGGGGGCGGGTGGGCAGGAATACGCGCGGTACCGTTACCGGGGGGTGAGCGAGATGTTCATGACGCCAGGTTCGCGGCGGCTTTACCTGGGGGGCGGTGTAGTGGGAGCCCCGAGCGCAGGTACCAGACCATGAGCCGAGAGACCTCCCGAGACCCGTTGCGCGGGAACCATCCGCCGATTCCGGGCGAACAGCGCGGCAAGCACGATGCCGACAACGCCGACCGTCGCGGCACCGGTGCGCCGTTCTTCGACGCCGAGCATCCAGACGAACATCTGCCGGTGAAACGCCAGGCTGAACAGGCGGCTCAGGACCGCAAGGACGGTGGCGACCGCCATCGCGGCGGCCAGGAAAGTCCGCTCAGGCGTCGCGAGCGCAAGCAGCATGCCAGTGACAACCAGGATGAGGCACTGGAAGAGACCTTCCCGGCCAGCGACCCGACCTCGCCGTTCGTGCCGGCCAAGGCCCCCGATTGACGGTAGCGCCGGGCCATGCCCGGCGAGCGCAGCGGTCCCGCGCTAACGCCACGACCACTGCACACCCACGCTGGCCCGCCGCCCCGGCCCGGGCTCGTAGAAGCGGCCATTGCCATCGTTGACGATCACCGAGCCGATGTAGGCGTGGTCCAGCACATTCTCCAGGCGCGCGAAGGCGCGCAGCTCCCCCCCCGGCAGGGTCCAGTGGCGCCCACCCTCCAGATGCAGCAGGGCGTAGCCCGGCGCGCGCTCGGTGGCCAGATCGTTGACCACGGTATCGCTGCTGGCGGTCGCCTCCAGCGCCCACTGCCAGTCGGCGGGTGTCCACTGCAGGCGTGCGAACGCCTGCTGGCGCGGCACGCCGGGCAGGCGGCTGCCCGCCGCGACCAGGTTGTTCGAGGTCAGGTAGGGCGAGCGCACCTGCGCCTGCAGCCAGGTCCAGGCCAGCTGCAGTTCCAGCTGCTGGGCTAGTGGCTGGCGGTACTGCAGCTCCAGCCCCTGGCGGCGGGTGCGGCCGATGTTGCGGTAGGTGCTGCGTCCGCCGATATTGCTGGCAACGGCCAACTCATCGTCGGTATCTGCGCGGAATAGGCTGATATCGAGCTGGGTTCCGCTCTGCGCGTGCCATTTGCTGCCCACCTCCAGGCTGCGGCTGCGCGCCGCCGCCAGATCCAGTGCCAATCCCGCCTGCCCGTCGGCGCGATAGCCCAGTTCGTTGAAGGTGGGGGTTTCGAAACCGCGGCCGACCGCAGCATGCAGCCGCCACTGCGGGCTTGCCTCGAAGCTGATCCCGGCCACCGGCGTGGTCGCCTGGTAGCGCCGGCGGCCACTGTCATCCGGGTTGCGGCCGATGATGTAGCGGTCGTCGGATTCGAAGCGCACGGTGCTGTGACGCACGCCAGCCAGCAATGACCAGCGTGGACTCCACTGCCACCACGCCTGCGCGAACTGATCGACGTTCTGCACCGTGTCGATCTGGTCTCTGCGCAGGCGCCCACGTACGCCCAGCGTGCTGCCGATGAAGTTCTCGTAGCCGGTCCGATGCTGGCGCTGGCGGTCGGCACTGAGCCCGGCCACCAGGTCCAGCGGTCGCCCGGCAAGATCGCCGTGCCAGCCCCAGCGCGCGTCCAGCCCACCGTAGCCGGCGTCCAGATCGATCACGCCGCCGGCATGCAGGGGGTTGGCCTGGGCGGTCGGCGGGATCGGCAGGTACTGGCGTACCGCGCGCTGGCCGGCATAGCCCATCAACTGCCAGCGCTGCGCTCCCGTTTCTCGGGTCCAGCGCAGGCCGGCCTGCTGCTGGCGCACCGATTTGCGGGTGTTGTACTGGTGCGCCACTGCCGTGGCCTGGCGTGGGTCGGCTGCCACCTGCGCGCGGGTCAGGCCCAGCGGATCCTGCGCATCGGGGGCATCGAGCGCATTGAGCAGCAGCTCCAGCCGGCCACCACCCAGCTCACCGCCGATGCGCGCATTGAGCGATTCGCGGCGCGCACGGCTGTGATCGCGCCAGCCATCGGTGCGGAAGTGGTTGGCGGCGATGTTGTAGTCCAGTCCGCGACCGGCCCCCTTCAGCTGCGCGCCGACGCTGAGCGTGCTGTCGGCGCCGGCGTTCACGCGCAACCGCCACGGGTCGCCGGCCTGGCCCTGCGCACTCCAGACCTGCAGCACGCCGCCGGAGGAGTTGCCGTACAGCGCCGAGAACGGCCCACGCAGCACGTCGATGCGCTCGGCGCCGAGCAGGCTGGCATGTGACAGCTGGCCCTGGCCGTCAGGCATGGTGGCCGGCACGCCGTCGATCAGTACCCGCACCCCGCGCACGCCGAAGGTCGAGCGTGCGCCGAAGCTACGGATCGACAGCTGGGTATCCTGCGCGAAGTTCTGCCGGTCTCGCGCCAGCAGGCCCGGCACCCCGGCCAGCGCCTCGGACAGCTGCACGCCAGCCCCGGGCCGGCTGGCATCGATCCAGACCGTGTCCAGGCTGGCGGGCAAGGCGAACGGGTCGATGCCGGGCACGCGTGCGGCCTGCACCTGCACGGCGGGCAGGGCGGTCGGCGCGGGCTCGGCCAGCGCCGCCCAGGGCGACAGCAGCAGGGCAGCAAGCGGCAGGCAATGGCGTCGTGCAGCAGGATTCATGATTCAGGTTGATGGATCGGGCGGCAACGCACGCCATGGTACGGGGCCGCGGATGACGATGGCGGCGGCCAGCCCCGGCGGGCTTTGTTACGATGGGCTGTTTCCGGCCGAAAAGCCGCGAACCGCGTGGCGCAATTCCTCCCCCTTTCCGTCTACCGAACGAGTACCGCCGTGTCCTTCTTTGCAAACGTGGAACTGGTCCCAGGCGACCCGATCCTGGGCCTGACCGAGGCGTACAACGCCGACAGCCGCCCGACCAAGGTCAACCTGGGTGTGGGCATCTACTACGACGAGAGTGGCCGCATTCCGCTGCTGCGCGCCGTCAAGCAGATCGAGCAGCAGCTCGCCGCTGAAGCCAAACCGCGCGGCTACCTGCCGATCGATGGCCTGCCGGCGTACACGCAGGCCACGCGTGAGCTGGTGTTCGGCAAGGATTCGCCGCTGCTGGCCGCTGGCCGCGTCACCACCGCACAGACCGTCGGTGGCAGCGGTGCGCTGCGCGTCGGCGCCGACGTGCTGAAGAAGCTGCTGCCGCACGCCACCGTCGCGCTGAGCAACCCGAGCTGGGAAAACCACCGCGCGGTGTTCAGCGCGGCCGGCTTCGAGGTGGTGGAGTACACCTACTTCGACCCGACCACCCATGGCGTCAACTTCGACGCCCTGCTGGCCGACCTGGGCAAGCTGGAAGCCGGCACCGTGGTGCTGCTGCACGCCTGCTGCCACAACCCCACCGGCGCCGACCTCACGGTCACCCAGTGGAAGCAGGTCGCGCAGCTGCTGAAGGACAAGCAGCTGTTCCCCTTCATCGACATGGCCTACCAGGGCTTCGACAAGGGCATCGAGCAGGACGGCGCCGCGGTGCGCATCATCGCCGAAGCCGGCATCGACAGCTTCATCGTCGCCAACTCGTACTCCAAGTCGTTCTCGCTGTACGGCGAGCGCGTGGGTGCGCTGTCGATGGTGGCGCCGACCGCCGCGGACGCCAAGGCCGTGCAGTCGCAGGTCAAGCGCGTGATCCGCACCATCTACTCCAGCCCGTCCACCCACGGTGCTGCGCTGGTGGCCGGTGTGCTGACCAACCCGGAACTGCGCGCGATGTGGGAGCAGGAGCTGACCGAGATGCGCGAGCGCATCCACGCCCTGCGCCAGGGACTGGTCGAGAAGCTGGCCGCGGCCGGTGCGCCGCAGTTCGGTTTCATCAACGAACAGGCCGGCATGTTCTCCTACTCCGGCCTGAGCCGTGAGCAGGTCGAGCGCCTGCGCGACGAGTTCGGCATCTACGCCGTCGGCACCGGCCGCATCTGCGTGGCCGCGCTGAATCAGAACAACCTGGAGTACGTCGCCAAGGCCGTGGCCACCGTCGCCAAGGGCTGAAGCAACGCTCCAGTGGTTTGAAGACAAAGGCGCCGAAAGGCGCCTTTGTTTTTTGCTCTTGCTCTTGCCTTTGCGATTCCCACCGCGCTCGCGGCGAACCCTGAAGCGCGTGGGAGGGGGAGGCGATGCAGGACCGTTGGCGCCATGGATGGCGCCATCGAGCTTACAGGGACGTACTTGCAGCGTGTCCTGCATCGCCTCCCCCTCCCACGAGCCTCGACAAAAGGAAGGCGCCACGAGCGCAACGCATCTGGAAACGATTACGCCTCCCCGCGCTCACGCACGCGCTTGCCGGACCGGCGACAATAGGCGTTTTCCCGCTGCCGAGACCTGCCCGACCATGTCCCGTACTTCGTTGACCCGCTTCCTGATCCAGGAACAGCACGCCGGCCGCATCAATGCCGACCTGCGCCAGCTGATCGCGGTCGTCGCCCGCGCCTGCACCAGCATCTCCATCGCCGTCAGCAAGGGCGCCCTCGGTGGCGTGCTCGGCGACGCCGGTACCGGCAACGTGCAGGGTGAAGCGCAGAAGAAGCTGGACGTGATCAGCAACGAGATCCTGCTCGAAGCCAATGCCTGGGGTGGCCACCTCGCGGCCTGCGCCTCGGAGGAAATGGACCACAGCCAGCCGGTGCCGGACATCTACCCGCGCGGTGATTTCCTGCTGCTGTTCGATCCCCTCGATGGCAGCTCCAACATCGACGT
Organism: Stenotrophomonas sp. 59; assembly: GCF_030291095.1. Lineage (NCBI taxonomy): Bacteria > Pseudomonadati > Pseudomonadota > Gammaproteobacteria > Lysobacterales > Lysobacteraceae > Stenotrophomonas > Stenotrophomonas sp. 59. The sequence goes on along the minus strand of NZ_CP127408.1, from coordinate 18,391 downwards.
CAACGTCTCGGTCGGCACCATCTTCTCGGTGCTGCGCTGCCCGACCAACGTGGAACTGCCGGGCGACGACGCGTTCCTGCAGCCCGGCAGCAGGCAGATCGCCGCAGGCTACTGCATCTATGGGCCCAGCACCCAGCTGGTGCTGACCGTCGGCCACGGTACCCACGCTTTCACCCTGGACCGCGAGAAGGGCGAGTTCGTACTGACCACCGAGAACATGCAGATTCCGGCGGCCACCCAGGAATTCGCCATCAACATGTCCAACCAGCGCCACTGGGAAGCGCCGATGCAGGCCTACGTTGGTGACCTGCTGGCCGGCAAGGAAGGCGCGCGCGGCAAGAACTTCAACATGCGCTGGATCGCCAGCATGGTGGCCGACGTGCATCGCATCCTGACCCGCGGCGGCATCTTCATCTACCCGTGGGACAAGAAGGATCCGACCAAGGCCGGCAAGCTGCGCCTGATGTACGAGGCCAACCCGATGGGCCTGCTGGTCGAACAGGCCGGCGGCGCCGCCTGGACCGGCCGCGAGCGCATCCTCGACATCCAGCCCGACCAGCTGCACCAGCGCGTGCCGGTATTCCTCGGCTCGCGCGAGGAAGTGGCCGAAGCTGTGCGCTACCACCACGCGCACGACGCCGCACAGGGCTGATTGGCGGTTGCCTGACGGCGGTCATGGCAGATCGATGACATGACCGTGGGGTGACACCGAGGGCGGCAAACGGCACCATCAAGCTGTTGCCGCCTAAGGAATGCACGCATGCACGAGCAGGGCCCGGTCGATTTCATCGAAGTCATCCACAACGCGGTCCCCAGCGAGGTCTGCGCGGCGATCGTCGAGCGCATGCGCGCTGCACAGGGCCTGCGACCAGGTGCGGTAGGCAGTGGTGTGTTCCCGGAACTCAAGCACAGCAAGGATCTGCGCATCAGCGGCCTTGATGGCTGGCAGGATGTGGACCATCAGCTGCAGCATGCGGTGTTCAATGGCCTGCTGACTTATCTACGCCGTTATCCACAGGCGTTGATCGCGCCGCTGATGTTGCAGATCCAGGACAGCAACGGCCAACCGCGACGCCTGTCTGCCGAGGACTTCCCCGACATGCCGCCACAGCAACTGGCGGATCTTGCGCGGACCTGCCTGCGCCCCGGCGCCATCAACCTGCAGTGGTATGCGGCGGGCGAGGGTGGTTACCCCTACTGGCACTGCGAGCTGTACCCGAAGGACGCACAGGCCGAGACCCTGCATCGGCACGTGCTGTGGACGCTATACCTCAACGACGAGTTCGAAGAGGGCGAAACCGAGTTCCTGTTCCAGGAGCGGAAGATCGCACCACGCACTGGCAGTTTGTTGATCGCCCCGACTGCGTTTACCCATACCCATCGTGGCAACCGGCCACAGGGCGGCGACAAGTTCATCGCGACCAGCTGGATCCTGTTCCAGAGTGCGCAGAAGTTGTTCGGGGGATGATTTCGAGCCTGCTCGACAGCCTCGAATGCAGCGTCGAGCCATGCTCGACTGATGGACTCAGAACAGACTTCCCTGCGGCGTATCCTTCTTCGGCGGCAACGGCTTCAGGAACCGGCTGCAGTCCAGCTTCGGCCAATGGCTGTTCTGCGCGTTGAAGCCCAACCGCTTGCGCGCCAGCTTGAAGCGGTTGTTCAGCAGATCCGCATACACACCCTGGCCGCGCATGCGCGTACCGAACTGGCTGTCGTAGTCCTTGCCGCCGCGCAGCTGCTGGATGGTACTCATCACATGCGCGGCGCGATCGGGATGATGGGTGTCCAGCCAGTCGCGGAACAGCGGCGCCACTTCAAGCGGCAGGCGCAGCAGCACGTAACCGGCTGTGCTGGCGCCGGCATCATGTGCGGCCTCCAGCACAGCTTCCAGTTCGCTGTCGTTGATCCACGGAATCACCGGCGCCACCATCACTCCCACCGGAATGCCCGCTTCATGCAGGCGCTTCATCGCGCGCAGCCGTGCATGGGGTGCGGACGCGCGTGGTTCCAGTTTCGCGGAGAGATGCGGATCCAGCGAGGTCACCGAGAAGTGCACGCTGACCAGGTTCTCCGCCGCCAGCGGTGCGAGCAGATCGATATCGCGCTCGACCAGCGCGTTCTTGGTGATCAACGAAAACGGATGCTTGGTTTCCAGCATCACTTCGATCAGCTGGCGGGTCAGCTTGAACTTGCGCTCGATCGGCTGGTACGCATCGGTGTTGATGCCCAGCGCGATCGGCTGTGGCACATAGCCCGGCTTCGACAGTTCCTTGCGCAGCAGCTGCGGCGCGTTGGTCTTGGCGAACAGCTTGGTCTCGAAATCCAGGCCCGGCGACAGGTTCAGATAGGCATGCGAGGGGCGCGCGAAGCAGTAGGAGCACCCATGCTCACAACCGCGGTACGGATTCACTGACTGGCTGAAGCCGACGTCCGGCGAAGTGTTGCGGCTGATGATGCTGCGCGCGGTCTCGGCACGAACCTCGGTGCGCAGGCGTGGGGCGAGGAATTCTTCGCTCTCGTCCACGGCCCAGCCGTCGTCCACCGCCTCGCTGACGGTGCTTTCAAAGCGCCCGGCAAGGTGGGACGTGGAACCTCGGCCCTTGATCGCGATACCCATTGCGGCAGGTTACGCCGCAGCCGTCTCAATGGCTGCGACAACTGTTCCGGTAGCGCCAGGTAGCCCCGCACCGTGGCATCCAGCCCGTCATACAGTGCCTCGCCGATCAGCGCGTGGCCGATCGACACCTCCAGCACGTCCGGCACGTGGGCCAGGAAATCGCGCAGGTTGTCCTGCGACAGGTCGTGGCCGGCGTTGACGCCCAGTCCCACCGCCTGTGCGCGGCGCGCGGCGGTGGCGAACAGCGCCAGCATTGCCTCGGCATCGCCGGCGGCGTGCGCTTCAGCGTAGGGGCCGGTGTACAGCTCGACGCGGTCGGCACCCACCTCAGCGGCCTGCTCCAGCAGTGGATTGCCCGCGTCGACGAACAGGCTGACCCGGCAACCCATTGCTTTCAGTTCGGCCACCAGCGGTCGCAGCCGCTCGGCGTCGCGCTCGAAGTCGAAGCCATGGTCGGAGGTGATCTGCCCATCGCCATCCGGCACCAGCGTGGCCTGCGCCGGGCGGGTCTGCGCGCACAGCGGCAGCAGCCCCGGGTAGCCCTCGCGCGGCGGCGCGAACGGGTTGCCTTCGATGTTGAACTCGACACCCCGCGCACGGGTCAGCGTGGACAGCGCCAGCACGTCCTCGGCGGTGATATGGCGGCGGTCCGGCCGCGGGTGCACGGTGATGCCATGCGCACCGGCATCCAGGCAAGCCTGGGCGGCACGCACCACGTCCGGTTCGGCGCCGCCGCGCGAATTGCGCAGGACGGCGATCTTGTTGACGTTGACGCTGAGCTGGGTCATGGAACGGAACTACTTGGAAAGAGGGGACGGATCGTGGTCGTTGGCGTCGTCATTGCGGCGGGCCTGGGCCTGCTCGCGCAGGCGGCGCAGTTCCTCGGCATCGACAAGGGTGGCAGGGTCCCGCTGAAGGTCGCCGAAGCGGGCCACATAGCGGCCGCGCACCCAGGCCAGCAGGAAGGCGAGGGCGGCCAGCAGGCACAGGGTCATCAATGCGGCGCTGGGGGTCTTCAGCGCAAAGGCGAAACAGCCCAGCGCCAGCAGCAGGTACAACCAGTACATAGTCGGGCTCCCCGGATGATCGCCGCAGTGTAGCGCTGCGTCAGAGCAGCGGCGAGGCCAGCCGGGCGAAGGCCTCGGGCAGGCGGTGCAGCCACAGCGAACGGCCGGCCTGGTCGTGCACGCGGGTGGCGCGGTCGAACTCTCCCTGCAGCAGCCCGGCCAGGGCGGCGACGCGGTCACGGTCGCTGATCATCATCGACAGCTCGAAGTTCAGGCGGAAGCTGCGGTGGTCGAAGTTGGCGCTGCCGACGATGCAGACGTCGTCGTCGGCGATGAATGCCTTGGTGTGCAGCATGCGCGGGCCGTACTCGTAGATCTTCACCCCGGCGTGCAGCAGTTCGTCGAAATAGGAGCGCGCGGCCTGGGTGACAAACCAGGAGTCGCTCATCTTCGGTACCAGCAGGCGCACGTCCAGTCCGCCCAACGCCGCCGAAGTCAGCGCCATCCGCGCCGCTTCGCCCGGCACGAAGTAGGGCGTCACCAGCCACACGCGCTCGTGTGCTTCCTGGATGGCCGCCACGTGCAGGCGGTGGATGGTTTCCCAGCCGGAATCCGGTCCGGAGACCAGCACCTGGGCGTTGATCGGGCCATCCGCGCGCAATGGCATGTCGGCCGGCCAGAGGCGGGCGATGTCGAAGCGCGAGTGGTCCTGGCCACTGGCGTAGAGCCAATCCTCGGCGAACACCAGCTGCAGGCTGCGCACCACGTGGCCGCGGATGCGCATGTGCAGGTCGCGGTAGGCGTCCGGCCTGCGGCTCTCGTCTTCATCGTCGGTGATGTTGATGCCACCGGTGAAGGCCAGCCGGCCATCGACGATCACCAGCTTGCGGTGCGTACGCAGGTTCAACCACGGCCGCTTGAACGGCTTCAGCAGCTGCCGCGGATGGAACCAGACCGCCTCGCCACCAGCGTCCAGCAACGGTTGCAGGAAACGGCGGGGCAGGGCGGAGGAGCCAACCGCGTCCAGCAGCAGGCGCACCTGCACGCCGGCACGGGCGCGCTCGACCAGGGCGTCGCGCAGGGTGGTACCGGCATGGTCTGGATTGAAGATGTAGTACTCCAGGTGCACATGATCGCGAGCCTGTGCCACCGCTTCCAGCAGTGCGGCGTAGGTAGCGGCACCGTCCACCAGCCAGGTCACTTCGGTGGCGCTGCTCGGCGCCAGGCCCGTGGTGGCCTGTGCGATCTTGGCCAACTCGGTGCAGTCGGCATCCGGTGGGCAGACATCGCTGTAGTGCTCCATGCCCGAACGTGCGCGTCCGCGGCGCAGCCGCTGCCGCTTCACCTTCTGCGGGCCCAGCAGGTAGTAGATGAACAACCCCAGGTACGGCAGCAGCGCCAACGACAGGATCCAGCTCAGCGTGGCGACCGGCTCACGCTTCTGCAGCATGATCCAGCCCGCCAGCGCGAACAGGTACAGCAGGTAGGCCACCGCCAGGATCGTGCCGAGGTGGGCAATGCCATCGAGCCAGTGACGCAGGGAGTCGAAGAGGGCGAGCATCCACCGATCATAGCGGGCGCGTGCTCCCTGATGGGGTCAGATCCCTTTTCCGCAGGAAAGGGATCTGACCCCATGGCGGCGCGATGAGCGCAAAAAAAAGACGCCCCTGTTTCCAGGGGCGTCTGCAGTCGCGTCATGACTGTTGTGTTGCGGTGTAGCGATTACTGCTGCACAAAACCGATCTTCTTCATCTGAGCATTCTTCGCAGCGGCCAGAACCTTGGCCATCACGTCGTACTCGGAATCAGGGCTGGCGTCGATGCGCAGTTCCGGCTGGTTGGTCGGGTCCTTCTGGACCTCGTTCTCCATCCGCTGCTGCAGCTCGCTTGCATTGATCGGGCTGTTGTTCCACGAGACCTGGTTGCTGGCGTCGATCTTCAACTCGATCGGCGGCGGCGGTTCGACCAGCTGCGGCGGTGGGTTGAGCACGCGCTGCGGCAGGTCCACGGCGATCGGGTACGTCATGATCGGCGCGGTCACGATGAAGATGATCAGCAGAACCAGCATCACGTCCACGAGGGGCGTGACGTTGATGTCTGCCATGGGGCCCTTGCCACCACCACTACTGAATGCCATGGCTTACTGCCCCTTCTCTTTGGTCGCGACGAAGCCCACGTCCAGCATGCCCTGTTCCTGCGCGATCTTGGTCATCTCGTTGATGACACGCATCTTGGTGGTGCGGTCACCACGCAGGTTCAGCGGCGGCTGCGGGGTCTGCTGGGCGGCGGTCGCCAAGCGCGACTCGAGAGTCTGCTTGTTGATTTCTTCGTCGTTCCAGTAGATCGAGCCATCTTCCTTGACTGCCAGGGTGATGGGACCCTTTCGGTCGTTGGTGTCGTCCGGCTTCTGGACCAGGTTGGCCTCCGGCAGATCCACCTTGACCTTGTGGGACATCAGGGGCGCCGTGATGATGAAGATGATCAGCAGCACCAGCATCACGTCCACGAGGGGCGTAACGTTGATGTCGGCCATGGGGCCGCCGCTGTTACCACTACTGAAAGCCATAACGGGCTCCGTCTAGATCGTGTTGACTACGTTCTCGCTGGGTACAGCGCGTCGCAATTAGCGGACGCGCGAACCGGTGGCGAAGAAGTCGTGCAGGTCGTGCGCGAAGGTATCGAACTTGCTGATGGTCGCGCTGTTGATCTTGCTGAAGAAGTTGAAGGCGAACACGGCCGGGATCGCGACGAACAGACCGATCGCGGTCATGATCAGCGCTTCACCCACCGGGCCGGCAACGGCGTCGATCGAAGCGGAGCCGGTGGCACCGATCTTGATCAGCGCGCCGTAGATGCCCCACACGGTACCCAGCAGACCGACGAACGGAGCGGTTGCGCCGACGGTGGCCAGCAGGGTCATGCCCGACTGCAGCTTGTTGCTTTCGCGGGTCACGGCCTGACGCAGGGCGCGGTCGACGAACTCCGAACGGCTCAGGTTCTCACCGACGCCGCCGGTGGCACCGCCTTCAGCACGCTGGTGGTGGGCAGCTGCCTGGGCAGCGTCCAGGGCGATCTTCGAGAACGGCTCCGAAGCCGGCTGCTCTTCCATCGCACGGATGGCGTCCTGCGCGTTCGGGGTATCCCAGAACAGGCTGACGACGCGATCAGCGGCGCTCTTCAGGCGGGTGGCACGGAAGATGTTGATGACGGTCCAGTACCAGGACATGGCCGACATGGCGATCAGGGTCAGCAGCACGACCCAGGAAACCGCGAAATCACCCGGCTTGGTGGTCATTTCGTGGATCAGGTGCTCGAAGCCCATCTGCGACAGGGCGTTGGACGGATTGCCCCCGGCAGCAGCGGCGATGAAAATTTCCTGCAGCATGACGCTTACCTTTGTTGTGTGTGGTGATAAAGGGTGTAGCTAAGCTAAACAATCGAACTGGGAGCGGGGGTGGCCAGGCGGCCACCCGGGCGCATCAGTTCAGCGCAAAGTTGACCGGGACGCGAACGCGACCTGCCGCCTTCTTACCGCCAGATTCAGCGGCGTTGAAGCGCCACTTGCGAGCCGCTTCCATCGCGGCACGGTCCAGGTCGCGGTTACGGCTGGACTTTTCCACCGTGACATTGGTGACGTTGCCGCTGGCATCGACATCAATGATCAGGATCACTTCGCCCTGGATACCAGCGCGGAAGGCTGCCGGCGGGTAGCGCGGCGGATTCATGGCCTTCGACGAGATGTCCACGCTGGCCTCGATCGAGGTCGCAGGTGCCGGCGGCGCGGGGGGCGACGGCGGGGTGACGATATCGCTCGGGCGCGGCTCCGGCACGTCCACGACCGGCGCCTGCGGCGGCGGCGGGACCGGCGACGGCTTCGGCGGCGACAGATTCTTCACCGGCGGCGGCGGAGTATCGGTCGGCGGCGGCGGCGGCGGCGGCGGGGGCGGCGGCGGCGGCGCATCGACGATGGTCACCATGACGTTGCGCTCCTTCTCAGCCACGGCCTTGGGAGCCACGGCGGGAATGAGGAGCATCATGAAGGCGGCCAGATGCAGGGCAATTACAAACGCGATGCCGACGATGCGAGGCCAGCTCAGCCCCTTGTCATCGGGTTGTTCGTACCGGTGAACGACTAGTTGTTCCGTCATGCGCCAAGAGCTCAATAGTGGGGCCGGGATGCCGGGGGCGGAATCCCTGATCAGCGGTGCATGACACCGCAGGAACCTCCAAGCTTATACCAATCCTGAGCGCCTGCGCATCAACTGAGCAGGCATTCAGGCGTTATTCCTACTTACTTCAGGTTGATGATTTTCTTGGCATCAGCCTGGTTCTTCACACCCTTCGCCAGCGCCTGCTGGGCGGCCTGCTTGGCCTCCGGGATGCGACCTTCGGCATGCAGGACGCGTGCCAGGTTCAGGTAGGTCTCACCGTCCTTGGACAGCGGGGCAGCCTTCTGCCACGCATCGATCGCCTGCGGCACCTGGTCGGAGTAGTAGTAGGACTGGGCCAGCGCCAGGTAAACCTGGTAGTCCGGCTTCAGGATGCCCTTCTGCAACCCTTCGTTGATGACCGCGATGACGTCCTTTTCCTTTTTGTCGGTGTTGGCATAGATGGAGTACAGCTGCTTGTACTCGCGCTCTTCGGTGAGCTGGCCGCTGCTGCGCAGCTTGTCCATCACCGCGGCCGCCTTGTCCATCTGGTCGGCCTGCATGTACATGCTGGCCAGGTTCAGCTGGGCCTTCTTGTCGTTCGGGTTCTTGGCGGCCAGCGCCTCGGCTTCCTTGACCGCTTCACCGGACTGGCCGGCTTCGGACAGGGCCGCCATCAGCAGCTGGTTCCAGTTGTCCTTCGGTTCGGCCGAACCGGCGATGGCCTGCCTCAGCACCGGGATCGCTTCCTGGTAGCGCTCCAGCTGGTACAGCGCCTGGCCCTTGGCGATCAGTTCTTCCGGCTTGGTCGACTTGCTCTCGGCGAAGTACTTGTCGAGGGTTGCCAGGCCTTCGGCGGTCTTGTCTTCCTGCAGCTCCAGCTGGCCCAGCATCAGCATCGACTGGAAGTGGCCGTTGTTGTCCAGGCCGTTGAACTGCAGGACCTGCTTCAGATAGGCGATCGCCGCCGGGGCGTCGTCGGTCTGGTAGGCCGCCTGCGAGGCCAGCTGCGCGGCCAGCGACTTGTCGTACTCGTTCGCGGCGCTGTCAGCCAGGATCGCGTCTGCCTGCTCGCGGGTCTCCGGGAACTTTTCCTTGTTGTAGCTGTCGATCATTTTCTGCAGCTTGCTGCCCATCTTGGCCGAGGCCTTGACCGTCGGCTCCTGGCGGGTCGCGTTCGGGTACAGCGCCTCGGCCTTGGCCTGCTTGCCACCGCGGTTGCCGCGCTCGGAGGAACGCGAGGACTGCGCGAAGGCATCGGTGACCACGGCGCCGGTCAGGGCGGTCGCGACGAGGACGGAAAGCACAGCTTTGTGGTTACGGAAAATCATCGTTCACCTCGATCGAACCGCCGGTTAGCGGCAAAGTCGGACTGTCAGAAAAATCTGAGCCGCCAAACGTATCAGAAACAGATGGCGTGAGAAATCGTTTTATGTGCTGCAATACAGCATAGAACTGCGCACTCATCCGCACTTTGGCCGTAGCCCGGCCGCCTGCGCCTGCTGATAGACCGGCGTCAGGGCCGGGGCATCGCGTCGCAGTTCCTGGATCCGGTTGGCCGGATCAGGGTGGGTGGACAGCCATTGCGGGCTGCGGCCGCCGCTGGCGGCCATCATGTTCTGCCACAGGTCGACTGCCTGCGCCGGATTGAAACCGGCCTGGGCCATCAGCCGCTGGCCGATCACGTCAGCCTCGCTTTCCTGGGTGCGCGAGCCGGGCAGCAGGAAGGCGGTCTGCGCGCCCATGCCGCCGAGCTGGTTGACGGTGCTGGCAGCGCCTTCGCCATAGGCCGCACCGGCCAGCGCACCGAGCACGGCCAAGCCGGTCTGCGCCCCCATCTGTCGGGTGATGCGTTCTTCGTGGTGACGGGCGATGACATGGCCGATTTCATGGCCGATCACGGCAGCCAGCTGGTCCTGGTTCTTGGCCACGGTGAAGATGCCGGTGTTCACGCCGACCTTGCCGCCGGGCAGGGCGAATGCGTTGGGCTCCTTGTCGACGAACACCGCCGTCTCCCACCGTACGCCACGGTATTGAGGCGGCAACTGCGCGACCAGGGCATTGACCACGCACTGCACGTAACCGTTCTGGCGGCCGTCGGTGCTGATCTTTTCCTTCTGCTTTGTTTCGGCGAACGCCTGTGCGCCGAGCTGGTCCAGCTGTGCCTGCGAAACGCCGCCCACCATCTGCCGGCGGCCGGTAGGGGAGGTGGTGGTCGCGCAGGCGCTGACCAGGGTGGTGATGACAAGGGCCAGCAGCAGTTGTTTCATGGAAGCTCCCCCGTGTTCATATGGGCAGTGTGTAGCGTAGCGGCTTAATCTTTCGTCAAGCGGACGCGGCGTTACGTTGACCCCAGGAACACCATCGCGGCAAGGGCAACCGCATTGTTCAACGCATGCGCGGTGATCGCCGCCCACAACGTGCCGGTACGCTGGTAGAGCCAGCAGAACGCAGCCCCCATGCCACCATAGACCAGCCACAGTTGTGCGATTTCGGCCGGGCCATTGGCGCTGGTGCCAGGGATCTCATGGATCAGGGCGAATGCGAGGCTGCTCAATACCACGCCCAACCACGGGCGCCCGGCCTTCCACAGGCGGCCAAACAGCACGCGGCGGAACAGCAGTTCCTCGTAGGCCGGCGCCAGTGCCACCGCGAACAGCACCAGGAACAACGGGAAACGTGCGATCGCGCTCTGCATCAGCGCCAGATTGGTGGGGACCGGCTCGATGCCGAACTGCTTGGCCAGGAAGGCGATGCCGTTGCTGCCGAGCACGATCAGGGTCGCCACCAGCAGGGTCCAGCCCCAGGTGGAAGGGCGGCGCAGCGCCTGGCGCGACGCCTGACGCTCGGCGGCGTTGGCTGGTCGTCGCCAGAAGTACAGCAGCAACGCAGCACCACCGGTGGCAAACAGCGCCATGAGAATCTGTGCAAGCGCGCCGGGCTGGCCCAGTGTCGCCGCGACCGAACCGGCGTCGGGCGTTCCACCGCTGGCCTGCGCATTGGCGTAGCCAACCACCACGCCACGGTAAAGGCCCCACAGCAGGCCGCTGATCAGGCTCAGGCCGAACAGGGTGACAGCGGCGATGCCCAGGTCGATGAAAAACCCCGCCAGCGGTGAAACGACACGCGGCGCGGCCGAGGCCGGCGGAATCGGGGGCGGGGCGGAAACCGGGGCGGATGCGGACATCAGGTACCTGCGTTCAAGGATCGAAGGCCGGCGCGCCTCCCCGCGCACCGGCCATCACCGGATTGTGTCAGATATCCAGGTTGGCGACCTTCAGCGCGTTGTCCTCGATGAAATCGCGACGCGGTTCGACGACATCGCCCATCAGGGTGCTGAAGATCTGGTCGGCTGCGACAGCGTCTTCGATGCGCACCTGCAGCAGTCGGCGGGTTTCCGGATTCACGGTGGTGTCCCACAGCTGCTCCGGATTCATTTCGCCCAGACCCTTGAATCGCTGGATCTGGCGGCCGCGCTTGGCCTCTTCGAGCAGCCAGTTCTGCGCCTTGGCGAAGCTGTCCACTTCGATCGACTTGGCGCCGCGGGAGATGGTCGCACCTTCGCGGACCAGGCCATGCAGCAGCTTGGATGCCTGGTGGATCGCGCGCAGTTCACCACTCTCGAACGCCGACATCGGCAACTGCTGGATGTGCTGTTCGCCCATGTGGCGACGGGTCACCAGCACAGCGGCGGGGCGCTCATCGTTGGCTTCCTGCAGCTCCAGGCTGAAGCGCGGGCTGCCCAGGCTGCCCTGGTTGAGGCGCTTGGCCAGTGCATCCAGGCCTTCGCCTTCGCCGGCACTGCGCAGGCTCTCCAGGTCCATCGGCACGAAATCGACCAGCGCTTCGAGCAGGTTGCGGTCGTAGCGGTGCGCGTTGCGCTCGATGGAATCGAGGGCAGCGGCGTAGGCCAGCAGCAGCTTCTCCAGCGCCAGGCCTTCGATGCCCGGTTCGCCGGTGGCCGGCACCAGCGCAGCGTTTTCCACTGCGCTGCTGGCCAGGTAGCTGTCCAGCGCCGGGTCGTCCTTCAGGTACAGCTCCTGCTTGCCCTGCTTGATCTTGTACAGCGGCGGCAGGCCGATGTAGACGTAACCGCGCTCGATCAGCTCCGGCATCTGACGGTAGAAGAACGTCAGCAGCAGGGTGCGGATGTGGGCGCCGTCGACGTCGGCGTCGGTCATGATGATGATCTTGTGGTAACGCAGCTTGTCCGGGTTGTACTCGTCACGGCCGATGCCGGTGCCCAGCGCGGTGATCAGCGTACCGACCTGGTCGGAGGACAGCATGCGGTCGAAGCGCGCGCGTTCCACGTTGAGGATCTTGCCGCGCAGCGGCAGCACCGCCTGGTTCTTGCGGTTGCGGCCCTGCTTGGCCGAGCCACCTGCCGAGTCACCCTCGACGATGAACAGTTCGGACAGCGCCGGATCCTTTTCCTGGCAGTCGGCCAGCTTGCCCGGCAGGCCGGCGATATCCAGCGCACCCTTGCGGCGGGTCAGGTCGCGGGCCTTGCGCGCGGCTTCACGTGCACGCGCGGCATCGACGATCTTGCCGGCGATCGCCTTGGCTTCGTTCGGGTTTTCCTGCAGGAACTCTTCCAGGCGCGCACCGAAGGCGTTTTCCACCGCCGGGCGCACGTCGGAGCTGACCAGCTTTTCCTTGGTCTGGCTGGAGAAGCTCGGGTCCGGCACCTTCACCGACAGCACCGCGATCATGCCTTCGCGCATGTCGTCGCCGGTCAGGTTGATCTTGGCCTGCTTGGCGATGCCGTTCTGCTCGATGTAGTTGTTGAGCACACGGGTCAGCGCACCACGGAAACCGGCCAGGTGGGTACCGCCGTCCTTCTGCGGAATGTTGTTGGTGAAGCAGTACATCGTCTCCTGGTAGGAGTCGGTCCACTGCAGCGCCACATCCACGACGATGCCGTTGTGCTCGCCGGTAACCGAGATGACATTCGGGTGCAGCGGGGTCTTCAGCTGGGCCAGATGCTCCACGAAGCTGCGGATGCCGCCTTCGTAGTGGAAGTCATCGCGACGGCCATCGCCACGCTCGTCGGCAAGGACGATCTTGACGCCGGAGTTCAGGAACGACAGCTCGCGCAGGCGGCGGGCAAGGATGTCGTAGTGGAACTCCACGTTGTCGTGGAAGGCGACGGTGGACGGCCAGAAGCGCACGGTGGTGCCGCGCTTGGTGGTGGTTTCCAGCTTGGCCAGCGCGGTCACTGCGGCGCCGTTGCTGAATTCCTGCTGGTAGTGGAAGCCGTTCTGGAACACGTCCACCAGCAGCTTCTGCGACAGCGCGTTGACCACGCTGACGCCGACGCCGTGCAGGCCGCCCGAAACCTTGTAGCTGTTGTCGTCGAACTTGCCGCCTGCGTGCAGGACGGTCATCACTACTTCGGCCGCAGACACTTCGCGACCGAGCTTGGCACTCATCTGCTCGTGCTTGCCGGTCGGGATACCACGGCCGTTGTCGGACACCGAGACCGAACCGTCAGCGTGGATCGTCACCGCGACGTGGTCGGCGTGGCCGGCCAGCGCTTCGTCGATCGAGTTGTCGACAACCTCGAACACCATGTGGTGCAGACCGGTGCCGTCATGCACGTCACCGATGTACATGCCGGGACGCTTGCGGACAGCCTCCAGGCCTTCCAGGGCGGTAATGCTGTTGGCGTCGTAATTGCCGTTGTTTGCCGGGGTGTTCTGTTCGTCGCTCATTGCGCTTGCCGTAGGCTCCGCAGGTCGGCCACCGCTTGGGGCGATGCGCCGAGAATGAAAGGATTCCAACCCGAATTATACCAGCCGGGGTCGAGCGGCCCTGGTGTGCCCACTATGGCACAGCCACGATCTGTGCATGTTCCACGTGGAACCGGGCGATGTGGGTCAGTTCCTGCAGCGCCGCTGGGGTTTCGGTGGCGGTGATGAAGATCTGTGCTGGGCCATTGAGCAGGCGCTCCAGTACCCGCGCCTGGTGGGTGCGATCCAGCTCCGAAGCCAGATCATCCAGCGCGATCACAGGCCATTCGCCACGCTGTTCGGCATAGTCTTCGGCCTGCGCGAGCAGGCAGGCCAATGCCGTCAGCTTGGCCTGACCGCGTGACAGGGCATCGCGACCCGGAATACTGTGGAAATCCACACTCCAGTCCGCCCGGTGCGGTCCAACCGAGGTATATCCAGCCTGGCGGTCGCGCTCCCGGGCCAGAAGCAGGGCATCGGCCAGCGGAAGTTCATGCCGCCGCCATCCAGGACTCAGTTCCAGTCCCTGGATGCCGAGTTGCGGTGCCAGGCTGGCGGCCAAGGCCACAGTGCGCTGCTGCAGACGCTCCAGGTAGTGCTGGCGGCGGCTTGTCAGTGGTTCTCCGGCCTCGGCCAGCTCGTGATCCCAGGTATCGAGCATCCGCGACGGCCCGCCCTGCTTGAGCAGGGCATTGCGCTGCTTCAGCGCCCGGGAGTAGCGGCGCCACAGGGACAGAAAGTCCGGTTCCACGTGGAACAAGCCCCAATCGAGGAAGCGGCGGCGGGGTTCGCCACCACCACTGACCAACGCGTGGCTACCGGGCTCGAACGTCACCACCGCCAGCGCTGCGCAGAGATTGCCCAGCTGCGCGACATCTGCGCCGTCCAATCGCCCCTTCCAGTCCTGGCCGCTGTGGCGCAGCCCGGCCTTCCGGCGATGGGGCGGGTGATCGGCACGCTGTTCGTCCCATTCCACGAAGATTTCCAACGCTTCCTGGCCCTGGCGCACCAATCCATCGCGGACCCGGCCACGGAAGCTGCGTCCATAGGCCATCAGATGCAGGCCTTCGAGCACGCTGGTCTTGCCGGCACCGTTGTCGCCGGTCAGCAGGTTCAATCCCGGCTGGGGCGACAGGTCCACCGCACTGAAGCGACGCAGTTGGTGCAGGGCGAGGCGGCGGATAAGCATGGGGCGCGAAAGACCATCCGCACGAGGCGGTAGTGGGGCAGGGAATCCATCAGCTTACTGCATCGGTCAAGCAGGACGCGCCGCGCCAGCCGCCAAGCAGAGCAGAGGCCTCTGCGCGCTTGGCGATCGCACGTTCCACGTGGCACCACGCCGCCCGCTTGGCCCCTTACAGGCCTGGACGTGGCCGAAATCCCTTCAATTCTGCCGAGGGCAGCAGGGCATCGACCCTCAGATTTCAACGATTTCAGCGCCTTCACACAGGTGTGAGTGCGCGCTTCGGCAGGGGGTGCGGTCGGATGACCCCGCGGATTCCTTCAAATCTGCGATCCAGTGTCCTGGAGGGTTCCACAGATTTCAAAGAATTCAGCGCCTTCGTTTCACGCTGTCCACAGCGGGCCTGTATGACTTATACACAAGGTATGGGCAATCTGTGGATAAAAAAGTCCTTTTGCCTGCCGCTGAAAACTATCCACAGGTTCCCCCCCAGCCTCAGGGGCCTCTATACAGGGGGTTTCAGCCTTATAAATTTCTTTTAAATCATACAGATAGCTTGTTTCTCCACGAAATCTGGCCCTACCATCACCACCATGCTTTAGATTTATACCCAGATTTAGAAGCTAGGCTTGGCCCAAACTGCCTCGAATCGGTCCTGTGGACAGAGGCGTTTGCAGAACCAGCGAGGATCGCGGCACCAGCGGCGGGGCGCTTCGTCAATCCAGTCAGATCTGGCCGAATGCACCGCGTTGAGAATCCAGGTGCGGGCGCTTCCGATCGAAGGGGATGCGCCAGCGGGCATTGGCTGCAATCGCAGGTCCCAACGCTCGCCATGAATGGTGCTGAAGGCAGAGCGAAAGAGGGGACCAACAAGAAGGATGATGCCCCTCCAAACGGAGGCTGCTCGGCAACTCGATTCAATGCTCCACGTGGAACAAAAAAAAACGCCCGGGAAGATCCCGGGCGTCGTTCGGTTCCACGTGGAACAGCGCTGCTGTCAGAGACGCAGCGGCATGACTACGTGACGCGACTTCTCGCTGCTGGATTCGCGCACCAGCGCGGAGGAGTTGGAGTCGCGCAGCTGGATGATGACTTCTTCGTCGCGCAGTGCGGACAGCGCATCCAGCAGGTAGTTCACATTGAAGCCAATGGCCAGATCGCTGACCGTGGTGTCGGCCTCGATCTCTTCCTGGGCTTCTTCCTGCTCAGGGTTGTGAGCACTGATCTTCAGGTTGCCCGGCGAGACTTCCACGCGGATGCCGCGGTACTTCTCGTTGGACAGAATCGCGGCACGCTGCAGCGAGGCGCGCAGTGCTTCACGATCAACCTTCACTTCGCGGTCGGCACCGATCGGAATCACCGCTTCGTAATCCGGGAAACGACCGTCGATCAGCTTCGAGGTGAAGGTGACATCGTCGCGCTTAACGCGGACGTGGCTGCGGCCGACTTCCAGCTCGATCTCGCGATCGCCGCTTTCCAGCAGGCGCTGCAGTTCGGTCACGCCCTTGCGCGGCACGATGATCTGGCGCTTGGAACCACTGGGCTTGGCCAGGTCGGTTTCACACAGCGCCAGGCGATGGCCGTCGGTGGCGACCGTGCGCAGGGCATCGCCGCGCAGATCGAACAGCAGGCCGTTGAGGTAGTAGCGCACGTCCTGCTGGGCCATCGCGAACGCGGTGCGTTCGATCAGTTCCTTCAGGGTCGCTTCGCCAATGGCCACGCGCTCGGTGGCTTCCACTTCGTCCACCGACGGGAAGTCGTTGGAGGGCAGGGTTGCCAGCGTGAAGCGGCTGCGCCCGGCCTGCACGGTGATCTTGTCACCGGTCTGCGAGACGGTGATCCGGCTGCCATCAGGCAGGGCGCGGATGATCTCGAACAGCTTGCGGGCGGGAATGGTGGTTTCGCCGTCCTGGGCGTCTTCAACCGCGATCCGCGACACCATCTCCACTTCCAGGTCGGTACCGGTCAGCGACAGCTGGCCGTTCTGCACCTGGACCAGGAAATTGGCCAGAACCGGAAGGGTCTGGCGGCGTTCGACCACGTTGACGACCTGTGCCAACGGCTTGAGAAAGGCTTCGCGCTGCAGTGTGAAACGCATGTGGTTCCGTGCCCCTATGCTTTAAAAAATGTGGAATAAATCAAAAGCTTGGTGGTGCTGGTAGAGACAGAATCGCTGGAAAACAACGCTAAGTCTTTGTAAATAAAAGAATTTCTAACCTCGAAACCCTCTGTATTACCGACCCCCAGGGGGTGGGGAAAGCTGTGGATAAATTCAGCGCGATTTCAAACGCCATTTTTATCCACAACGTGTCCCGCGCTTGCTACCGGATTCTGCACCGTTTTGTGCGATGACGCCTCATCGGCATCCGTGCATCATTCGCTCAGCTTCCGGATCAGCTTGTCCCAGTCCTCGCGGAGCTTGCCGTCGGTTTCCATCAGGGTGCGGATCTGGCGGCAGGCGTGCAGCACCGTGGTGTGATCGCGACCGGCAAAGGCATCGCCGATCTCGGGCAGGCTGTGCTCGGTCAGTTCCTTGGTCAGGGCCATGGCGACCTGGCGGGGGCGGGCCAGCGAGCGGGTCCGACGCTTCGACAGCAGATCCTTGATCTGCAGGCCGTAGTAGTCGGCAACGGTTTTCTGGATGTTGGGAATGCTGATCGCCTGCTGCTGGGCGCGCAGCAGGTCGCGCAGGGTTTCCTGGGCGAATTCGGTGGTGATCGCGCGGCCGGTGAAATTGGCGCGGGCGGTCAGGGTATTGAGCGCGCCCTCGAGGTCGCGCACGTTGGAGCGCATCTTCTTGGCGATCAGGAACGCAACATCATCGGGAATCTCGGCACCGCGTTCGCGTGCCTTGGCCAGCACGATCGCGGCGCGGGTCTCGAAGTCCGGCGGTTCGATCGCGACCGACAGGCCCCAGGCAAGCCGCGACTTCAGGCGCGCTTCCAGGCCCTCGACTTCGCGCGGATAGCGGTCACAGGTCAGGATGATCTGCTGCTTGCCATCGAACAGCGCGTTGAAGGTGTGGAAGAACTCTTCCTGGGTGCGGTCCTTGCCGGCGAAGAACTGGATGTCATCGATCAGCAGCGCGTCCACCTGCTGGAACTGGCGCTTGAACTGATCCATGGTCTTTTCCTGCAGGGCCCGGATCATCGCGCTGAAGAACTGTTCCGAACGCAGGTACAGCACCTTTGCGCCTGGATTGGCCTGGCGCATGGCGTTGCCGGCGGCGAACATCAGGTGGGTCTTGCCCAGGCCGGTGCCTCCGTACAGCAGCAGCGGATTGTGCGCGCGGTCGCCCGGCTTCTGCGCTGCCTGGAAGGCGGCGGCCAGACCCAGCTGATTGCTGCGGCCTTCAACGAAGTTGGCGAACGTGTAGTGATTGTCCAGGTTGCCGGCAAACGGCACCTGCGGTTCGCTGGAAACATGCGCCGATGGCGTGGAAACCGGCGCGTTCTGCGCCTCCACAGGGCGCGGGCGCGAGCCGATTTCAAGAAAAACGTCGCTGAAGCCGGCGAAATGCGCCAGCAGTTCGCGGATCCGGGCCAGATACAGCTCGCGGACCTGGTCGACGATGAAGGCATTCGGTGCATACAGCACCAGGCTGTCCACGCGCAGATCGGCCTGCAGCGGCTTCAACCAGGTATGAACGTCTTCCGGCGGGAACTCCGCTTCGAGGCGCTCGAGACTACGGGACCAAGCATCCAT